>JBOGWY010000354.1:0-17959 GCA_050694015.1 Actinomycetota bacterium
GCGTCCCTTCCTGGCGCTGTTTCGAGTGAAACCCGGCTTTGGAGCACCCCCCCGATCGGCGCTTCTCCCGTCGTTGCATGAACGGGCATGTTTCAGCGGAGGCGGACGGGAATCGAACCCGCCCACCGGGGTTAGCCGGCGCACCGGTTTTGAAGACCGGGAGGGACACCAGTCCCCATTCGCCTCCTGGTAGGCGTCCGATGGTACGCAGTCGCGGCGCCACCTTGGACCGGCCCGCTTCGAGGGGCTGCCGACGTACGCTCGCGGGGTTACCACGTCGACGACGGGAGAGCGTTGGAGCCGCTTCGTCGCACCACCGACGATAAGAAGGCGAGGCCCCCCGACAAGGGCCGCCCCGAGCCCACGCCGTGGCGCGTCGAGGGCGAGCGACCCGGGACGCGTCCGGGATCGGGCGACGGCTACCGCCCCTTCGGGCGCAGGTTCTGGTGGATCCTCTTCGCGCTGCTCGCGATCAACTGGCTTTCCGTGTTGTTCTTCCCCGGGGAGCCGGAGCGGATCGAGGTCCCCTACACGGTCTTCTACGAGCAGCTCGACGAGGGCAACGTCAAGGAGATCCGTGCGCGCGGCGAGGACATCCAGGGACAGTTCGAAGAGCCCGTCACCTATCCGGAAGAAGACGGCGAGACTTCGGCGAGTTTCGACACCGTGCGTCCGTCCTTCGCGGACGACAACCTGTACGAGTTGCTAGTTGAACGGGACGTAGTCGTGAGCGCGGAACCACTCGAGGAGCCGCGGTCTCTGCTCGCGACGCTGTTGATCGGTTTCGGCCCGACGCTCCTGCTCGTCGGCCTGTTCGTCTTGCTGATGCGTCGGATGGCGGGGGGCGGAGGTCTCGGTGGTCTCGGACGCTCGCGGGCGAGACTGTTCGACGCGTCCGGCAAACGCACGACGTTCGATGACGTCGCAGGCATCGACGATGCCGAGGAACAGCTCGTCGAGATCGTCGATTTCTTGAAGAACCCGGATCGCTATCGCAAGCTCGGCGCGGCGATCCCGAAGGGCGTGTTGCTGTCCGGCCCCCCCGGGACGGGCAAGACACTGCTCGCTCGCGCGGTCGCCGGCGAGGCCGACGTCCCGTTCTTCTCGTTGTCGGCGTCGGAGTTCATCGAGATGATCGTCGGAGTCGGTGCGAGCCGCGTGCGGGACCTCTTCCAGCAGGCGAAGGAGGCGGCCCCATCGATCATCTTCATCGACGAACTCGATGCGATCGGGCGCTCGCGCGGTCGTGGCGCGGCGATCGGGGGCCACGACGAGCGCGAGCAGACGCTCAACCAGATCCTGACCGAGATGGACGGGTTCACCGGTACCGAGGGCGTGATCGTCCTCGCCGCAACGAACCGTCCCGACGTGCTCGACACGGCGCTGTTGCGTCCCGGCCGTTTCGACCGTCGCGTCGCGGTGAGCCCTCCCGACCAGAAGGGTCGCGAGCACATCCTGGGCGTGCACACGCGCGAAGTGCCGCTGGCGGAGGACGCCGATCTCGGCGCGATCGCGGCTTCGGCTCCCGGGATGGTCGGCGCCGACCTCAAGAACCTCGTCAACGAGGCCGCGCTCCTCGCCGCGCGTCGCGACCACGAGAAGGTCACCTTGTCCGACTTCATGGACGCGCTCGAGAAGGTCGTGCTGGGGGCCGAGCGAAGGATCGTCCTATCGCCAGAAGATCGGCGGCGCACCGCATACCACGAAAGTGGCCACGCGGTCCTCGGCATGCTGCAGCCCGGCGCCGACCCCGTACGGAAGGTATCGATCGTTCCGCGCGGCGAGGCCCTCGGCGTCACGTTCCAGAGCCCGGAGTCGGACCGCTATGGCTACGGAACCGCGTATCTGCGCGGCCGCATCATCGGAGCGCTCGGTGGATACGCGGCGGAAGAGCTCGTCTACGGAGACGTCACGACCGGCGCGGAAGCGGATCTCGAGCAGGTCACCCGGATCGCGCGCCAGATGGTCGGTCGGTGGGGGATGTCCGATGCCGTCGGCAAGGTCTCGGTCCTGCCGCGCCCCGACGACGAAGCTGCACTGTTCCCCGGCTCCCGTCCCGCGTCGGACCGGACCCTGGAGCTCGTCGACGAGGAGGTCCGGCGGATCGTCGACGAGTGCTACGCGGAAGCGCTCGAGCGCCTCGGCGAGAACCGAGACCGACTCGACCGGCTCGTCGACGCGCTGATGGAGCGCGAGACGCTCGACGAGGCCGAGATCTACCGGATCGCCGGTATCGACCGGACGCCCGACAAGGAAGAAGCGGAGCTGGCCCCGGCCAAGGAGATCGTCCGCTAGGCGTCCCCTCATGCATCCGCGGTACCCAGATGTCCGATTTGTTCTCAGGTGCACTACGTAAGCACATCGTTCGATGGACGCGGACCGCGCCCGAGATGCCTACTACCCCAGTGGCCCAGAAAAGTTCCGGACCCTGGGTCGGCTCATAGGGAGAGGTGACTCAGGTGGCTACAGCGCTCTACAAGGGGATGCTCCTCGGCAAGTCTTCCGAGGAAGTCGACCACTCGCAGCGGGTCGCGATGGACCGCACGAGTGCGATCTTCTACGTCATAGGTAGCGCGCTGGCCCTCGCGACCCTGGCCCTCCCCTCGTGGACCGGCCGCGAGACGACCGAGCTCTTCGTGCTGTGGGGCCTCGCCCTCGTCGACGGACTGTTCGTGTGGGACAAGGCAGGCAAGATCCCGGTCTGGTTCCACCACGTCAACATCGTTCTGCTCACCTTCATCATCTCCGCCGGCGTCTACCTGAACGGCGCTGCCGGTCCCGCGATCGCGTCGTTCTACCTCGCGGTCGCCATCTACGCGTTCTTCTTCTTCGGCCGTTGGGCCGCGCTGGTACACGTCGTCCTGATCGGCGCAGGCTACGCCGCCGCGCTCTCGCTCCTCGGTGGCCCGCTCGGCCTAGCCGAGGCGCGTTGGCTGATGCTCTTCGGGATGATGCTCATGACCGGCGGAGCGGTCGGCTGGTTGGTCGAGCGCATCCGTGCCCTCGCCGACATGGAGCACGCCCTCAAGGAAGAGTCCGTGCAGGCGCGCGAGGAAGCCGACCGCGCGAACAAGGCGAAGAGCGAGTTCCTCTCCCGCATGTCGCACGAGTTGCGCACCCCGCTCAACGCGGTGCTGGGCTTCGCGCAGGTCCTCGAGATGGACGAGCTCGACGACGACCAGTCGGAGTCGGTGCGGCAGATCAACAAGGCCGGCACCCACCTTCTCAACCTGATCAACGAGGTGCTCGACCTATCCCGCATCGAGGCGGGGCGTCTGTCGATGTCGATCGAGCCGGTGCGCTGGCACGACGCGCTCGACGAGTGCCTCACGCTGATGACGCCGCTCGCCGCCGATCGCGGGATCACCCTGCACGCCGATCTCGACGGGACCTCGGTCGAGTTCCTCCGGGCCGACCACCAGCGTCTGAAGCAGATCCTCCTGAACCTGCTCTCGAACGCAGTCAAGTACAACTCGGAAGAGGGCACGATCATCGTCTCGGCGAAAGAGGCCGACGCGGGCTTGAGGATCTCCGTCACCGACACGGGTGACGGTATCCCCGCCGACAAGATCAACAGGCTCTTCAACCCGTTCGAGCGTCTCGAGGCCGACCGCACGACGATCGAGGGCACCGGGCTGGGGCTCGCCCTGACGAAGCGTCTCGTCGAGGCGATGGGCGGCAAGATCGGTGTCGAGAGCGAGCTCGGCGTAGGCAGCACGTTCTGGATCGAGTTCGAGGCCACCGAGGGCCAGGACAGCGCCGCGGGCCAGCAGCTGCAGCCTGCCGCCCCGATCGAGCTCGACACGGTCGAAGAGGGCCAGGACCACCGCGTTCTGTACATCGAGGACAACCTCGCGAACCTGCAGTTGCTCCAGCGTCTCTTCGCCGACCGTCCGAACATCGAGATGATGAGCGCGATGCAGGGTCAGCTCGGTGTCGAGCTTGCGGTGGAGCACAAGCCGGATCTGATCCTGCTGGACCTGAACCTGCCGGACATCGACGGGGATGAGGTCCTCGAGCGTCTGCATCAGGACGATCGCACCAGCAGCATCCCCGTCGTGATGATCACGGCCGACGCGACGCCGGGCCAGGCGCGACGTCTGATCCAGGCCGGAGCGTTCGACTACCTCACCAAACCGATCGATGTAACGAAGTTCTTCCGAGTCGTCGACCACATCCTCGAGGGAGTAGAAGACTGATGGAACACGTCCCCCAGAACGACCACATCCTCATCGTCGACGACGAGCCGGCGAACATCGCAGTGATCGAAGCGATCCTTCGGAAGAACGGATTCTCGAACTACACCAGCACGACGGATGCGCGTCAGACGATGACGCTGATCGAGCAGATCGACCCCGACCTGCTGATCCTCGATCTGCAGATGCCGCACATGGACGGCTTCGAAGTGATGGCGGCGATCGAGGCCGCGAGCACGAACGGCTCTTACTTCCCGGTCCTCGTGATGACGGCGGACGCCACGAAGGAGACGAGGCGTCGCGCGCTGGCGTCCGGTGCCACGGACTTCCTAACGAAGCCCGTCGACGCGGTCGAGGCCATCCTCCGCGTCAAGATCCTGTTGCAGACCCGCTGGTTGCACCGTCAGATGGGCAACCAGAACGCGGACCTCGAAGAGACCGTACGCAAGCGCACCGCCGAGCTCGAGGCGGCGAGGATCGAGATCCTCGAGCGTCTGTCGCTCGTGGCCGAGTTCCGTGACGACACGACGAACGAGCACACCGAGCGCGTCGGCGAGATGGCCGGATTGCTCGCCCGTGCGATGGGTCAGTCCGACGACGAGGTTCAGCTGATGCGTCGGGCCGCGCCGCTGCACGACATCGGCAAGGTCTACGTGGCCGACGGCATCCTCCTCAAGCCCGACCGTCTCTCCGAAGACGAGTTCTCGACGATGAAGGCGCACACCGAGGTCGGAGCGAAGATCCTCTCGGGCAGTCAGGTTCCGCTTCTGAAGCTCGCCGAGGAGATCGCGATCAGCCACCACGAGAAGTGGGACGGTAGCGGCTACCCGAACGGGCTCCAGGGTGAGGAGATCCCGATCTCCGGCCGGATCCTGGCGGTCGTCGACACCTTCGATGCGCTCACGCACCAACGGCCCTACAAGCAAGCGTGGACCTTCGAGGCGGCGATCGCCGAGATCAAGGCCCAGGCGGGCAAGCACTTCGATCCCGAGGTCGTGGATGCCTTCGTCACGGTCATGGACCAGATGACCGCGACGCAGACGTATCCGGTCTCTCACATCACGCTCGTCGACGGCAGGAGCGAAGTGATCGATCTCCAGGATCAGAGGGCCGGCTAAGCGCCCCAAGCCCTGCGACTAGTCAGACCCCGGGTAGCTATAGCCCGGTTTGCCTATTGAGCGCGGCCGCCCGATTCCCCAGACTTACGTCTTAGATGCCGGAATTGTCATGCCCTCGCGGCCCAGCCGACCGCGGGCATGCCGGGTAGGGGAAGATGAACGCAGCCGTCGAGTGGGTCGGGTACTTAAACAACGCGCTCTTCGTCGCGCTCGCGATCGTGGCGACCCAGCAGTGGTCGCGCCAGCGAGCCGAGGCGACTAAGTGGTTCGCGCTGACCTTCGGTGCGCTCTCCGTATTCGTGATAGCCGGGATGATCACACCCCCCGAGGGTGGAGGGTCGGTCGTCGACCTGATCCGGCGAGCGGAACTCGCCGTCCTTTTCCTGTTCCCCTATTTCCTGTACCGGTTCATGGGCTCGTTCGTGTACCGGGCGCGCTGGGTGAGGATCCTCGCTCTCCTCCTCACCGGTCTCGTTATCGCGTGGACCTTCGTCGTGCCACTCGGGGCCGAGGACGCCGTCGAAGTTCCGGTCGCGTACGTCTTCGCCCTCCTTCTTCAGTGGTCGCTGTTGTCACTGCTGGTCACGGTCCGGCTCTGGAATGCCGGGAGGGGGCAGCCGACCGTCGCGCGCCGTCGTATGCGGCTGCTCAGCATGGGCGCCCTGGGGATGACCGCAACACTGGTGGTCGCAGCGACCGGAAGCGCCGCCCTCGACAACGAGGTGTTCTCTCTGTTCGTAAACCTCCTCGCACTCTCAAGTGTCACTCTCTTCTTCTCCGGCTACGCGCCGCCCGCGTGGTTGCGGACCGTGTGGCGTCGGAGGGAGTCGGACGCGATGCGTAGCGCGACGTCGGAGTTGATGGGGGCGAGGTCTCGCGAGGAGATCAGTCAGCGTCTGTTGCCGCACGTGGTGCAGATCGCCGGTGCGCGCGGGGCAGCGCTCGTGGACAAGACGGGGATCATCATCGGGTCGGAAGGTGTCGAGCCGGAGATGCTCCGCGAGGTCGCGGCCGCGTCGCCCACAGCCCTAACGCGCGAAACGCACACCCCTCGTCTTCTGATCCTTCCGTTCGAGTTCGGCTCGCTCGCCCTGTGGGCCAGCGTGTATACGCCGTTCTTCGGTCGTGAGGAGGTCGAGATCGTGCGGGCGCTCGGGGCCCTGACCGACATCGCCCTCGAGCGCTCGGCACTGCTGGCTCGGGAACGGAAGGCCCGGATGGACCTGGAGCTCGCCAACCTAGAACTCTCGAGTCGCGAGGCTCAGCTGGCCGAGGCCCAGTCGATCTCGCACATCGGGAGTTGGGAGGTGGATCTCAAGAGCGAGCGGATCCGCTGGTCCGACGAGATGTTCAAGATCATGGGTCTCGATCCGGACGGGACGGAGCCGACGAACGACCTCTTCCTCAGCATGCTCCATCCCGAGGACCGCGACTATGTAGAGAACTACGCGACACGAGCCATCGAGAGCGGCGAGACGTTCCAGTACGAGTGCCGCATAGTCCGTCCCGACGGAACGATCCGCACGATCGATGCCCGCGGCCGCGTGATGCGGTCCGACAACGACGAGCATTCCCGGCTCGTCGGGATCGTCCAGGACATCACCGAACGCAAGGAGACCGAGAAGGCCTTGGCCGATGCGTTCTCGCGCGAGAGGCTCTCTCGGATCGGTCTCGAGCGCGCGAACAGCGAACTCGAGTCGTTCGTCTACACCGTGTCTCACGATCTCAATAGCCCGCTCATCTCTGTGCTGGGCTACCTCGAGCTACTCGAGCAGGACGCGGGGGCACAGCTTCCGGACGAAGGTCGTTTCTATGTCGAGCGGATGCGGGCGAGCGCGACCTTCATGCAATCGCTTATCAAGGACCTCCTCGAACTGTCACGGGTTGGACGGGTGCAGACCGAGCCCGAGGAGGTCGACCTCAACCTCTTGATCGAGGACATCGCGGGCGAGGTGAAGTCGGCGAACCCGGACGTGACGATCCAGACGAGCGACATCCCGCCGGTGACGATCAACCCGGTCCGCGCCCGGCAACTGTTCGCGAACCTGATCAACAACGCCGTGAAATACGGGGGCCGCCCCGACGTTCGTATCCGAGTGACCGCCGAACCGAACTCCAACGGTTTGGTTTCGCTGTCGGTTGCCGATAACGGTCCTGGGATCCCCGAGCCCTACCGCGAGAGGGTCTTCGGGGTCTTCGAGCGTCTGGAGAACTCGGAAGAGGGGACGGGCATCGGCCTCGCAGTGTGCAAAAGGATCGTAGAGACCAACGGTGGGCAGATCTGGATAGCCGATTCGGACGAAGGTACCGATATGCGCCTTACCGTCCCGGCTGCCGATTCCACTTCTATCGGATCAACGAGATGATGGGACCACGATGGAACTTGTAGGCGAACGACGAAGGATCTCGGTTCTCCTCGTTGAGGACAACCCCGATCACGTGCATCTGATCGAGCGCCGCCTGCGCGATGGGGGCCTCGACGTCCACCGTGCGTCGTCCGGTCGCGAGGCGCTGGAGTCCCTCGACGGCATCGATCTCGTGCTGCTCGATTACCGGCTCCCCGACATGTCCGGTCTCGAGACCCTGCAAGAGATAAAGCGCCACGGTGGTCCGTCGGTGGTGATGGTCACCGGTATGGGGTCCGAAGAGGTCGCCGTCGAGGCGATGAGGGCCGGAGCGATCGACTACGTCGTGAAGGATCAGACGTATCTGAAGATGCTTCCCGAGGTCGTCGAGCGCGCGTGGCGACTGCACGACCTAACGCGACGAGCCGCTCAACTCCAGCGACTCACGCTCCTAGTGAACATCGCCGAGGACCGCGAGACGATCTTCAACGAGATCGTCGGCGGTGCCCGGCAGCTGTTGGGCGCCGTCATGTGCGTCCTGTTCACGTCGGACCACGGTGCTGCCCTTCAGGTCGGTGCGACGTCGGACAACGGCGCGGACCCCGGCCCGACTCTCGTCCGCGAGGCATCGGCGGTCCTCGAATCGGCGCAGACGACGGTGCAAGACGAGGCGTTGCTCGTGCCGCTGTCACGGCGCGGTGACGAGCCTCTCGGCGTGCTCGCGATCATCACGGCCGATCAACACTCATTCCTGGCCGAAGAGGTCGAACTCGCCGAGACGTTCGCCTCGTTCGCCGGCCTCGCGCTGCGCAACCTGCGCCGCCGCGAGCTCGAGCAGCGACTGATCGGTGAGCTTCAGCAGACCCTCGAGCTGCGGCGCGATTTCGTGAACTCGATCTCGCACGAACTGCGGACGCCGCTCGCGTGCATTTCCGGATTCGCCACCACGGTGCTGAACCACTGGGGCAAGCTCGACGACGACACCGTCAAGGTCTCGGTCGAGAAGATCAGACACCACGGCGCGGATCTGACCAACCTTGTGGAACGTCTCCTGGACTTCGGATCGTTGGAGCAGGGGCAGTTCCGGGCCGAGATCGCCCCCCTCGACCTCGCCGGCCAGATCGAGCGGACGGTGTCGGATCTCGAGCCGCTGATCGGCGAACGTCCGATCGAGGTGTCTGTCGAACCGCTCGAGGTGATGGGCGATCCGAACCTCATGCACCGCGTCGTCTCGAACCTGTTATCGAACGCGGTGAAGGCATCGGACGGCGAGTCGCCGTTGTTCATCCGAGGCTCGAAGAACGGAAACGGCATGGCGCGCGTCGAGGTCGAGGACAAGGGCACCGGCCTCTCTCCCGACGATGCCGCGCACGTCTTCGACCCGTTCTGGCGCTCGCGCGAAGCGGTCAAGGCCGCGCAGCGCGGCTCCGGCATCGGTCTGACCCTGGTCAAGGAATACGTGCGGGCCATGGGCGGCGAGGTGGGTGTGCAGTCGCAACTGGGCGAGGGCTCCACGTTCTTCTTCACGGTCCCCACGATCGAGCAATAACTCCGCCCGCGCGCCGCGTGGGAGCATCGTCCTAGATGCGGGACGGCTGGTACCTGATGAACACCGCCGCGCTCGAACGCGTCCTGGCGGACTGGCGCGCCGGGCTTGAGCCCGACCTGCCCGACGACGTGGTGGCGCTATCCGTCGACGAGGCACTACGGATCCGCAACTCGGGGAACGTTCCCGACGAAGACGGTCGCAGCCTCCGTCTCGTACTTCACGTCACGGACGCCGACGTCGATCGTCTCGCCGAACGGCGACTCGACTTCGAACCCGACTATCACGATGCTCCGACGTGGCGACGTCCTGGCTCGAAGCCGGTGAACGTCGTTCCTTTGAGGACGCGCGCGACGGAACGTCACCAGGAGTCGCCGTGGTGGGAGCAGCCGGACGTCCGCGCCCTCGAGGAGGAGTGGCGGGCCACGAGGACGGTCGCGGGGATAGAGGTGCCCGAGGAGTTCCGCAGCTTCGTGTTCAAGACCGTCGTGTCGCTTCGGTCCGCGGGGCGTGACGTTACCCCCGACTCGATCGCAGACTCGGTGGCTCGCTGGCTGCCGCCGGAGGAAGCCGAGCGTCTCAGGAAGGCCCTCAAAGAGAAGGAGCCGGACTAAAGAGTCCGGCTCCCGTAACCCCTCAACCTGGGTCTTGCTACACCTTGTTCTGTGCGACCCGACCGCGCCATGCGCCCGTCTCTTCACCGCGGCTCTCGATGAAGCGCTTGAAGCGCTCAAGGTCACCCTTCGTGCGGATGTTCACGGCACCGAGAGCGTCGCCGACCTTCTCGATCGCGTCGTCCGGCTCGTATTCGATCTGCAACATGACCTTGGTCTTGTTGTCGTCGATGCGGTGGAACGTGACGACGCCGGCGTTGGTCGCGCCACCGATGTCGGTCCACGCGATGCGCTGGTCCGGTTCCTGCTCGGTGATCTTCGCGTCCCATTCACGCGCTTTGCCTGCGATCTCCGCCTTCCAATGAAGTGTCGTGTCGTCGAGCTGTTTGACCTCTTTGACGCCGTCCATGAAGTGCGGGAAATCCTCGAACTGGGTCCACTGGTTGTAAGCGGTGCTGACCGGCACCTCGACTTCGATCGACCGTTCGATAGTCGACACAAGCGACACCTCCTGATGTGGTTGTTGATCGGGAGGTATCTACCCACCCACGACGCGGCGTAATCGTTCGGGTGTCGAACCGGTTGGACCTGGGTACAAGATGCGCCACGAGTTCACGAAGAGAAGGCTGCGGAACACATGCCACGTCTGAGGAGGATCGACTGCGCGAGACCCGGCATCACGCGCCGGAGGCGGGGGCGCGGGTTCGAGTACCTCGACGTACACGGGGGCCGCATCGACGATCTGCAGACGTTGCAGCGCATCAAGGATCTCGGTATCCCGCCCGCGTGGGGGGACGTATGGATCTGTCCCTACGACAACGGCCATCTGCAGGCCGTCGGCGTCGATGCCGCGGGCCGGAAGCAGTACCTCTATCACCTCGACTGGCGACGGCGTCGCGACCAGGAGAAGTTCGATCACATGATCGAGTTCGCCCGCACGTTGCCGAAGGTGAGACATCTCACGAACGAGCAGCTCGCAGCGAAAGGTTTCGGGCGCGAACGCGTCCTCGCCTGCGCGGTGCGCCTCCTCGACCGCGGGTTCTTCCGCGTCGGGGGTGAGTCCTACGCCGAGGAGAACGAGACGTTCGGTCTCGCCACGATGCGCAAGGAGCACGTGACGGTCTCGGACGATACCGTCGTCTTCGAGTACGTGGCCAAAAGCAAGAAGGAGCGGTACCTCGCTCTAGTCGACCCGCCGGTACGCGAGGTCGTGGCGGCCCTCAAGCGACGGCGTTCCGGCGGAGACGAACTGTTGGCGTACCGCGCCGGCAAGGCGTGGCGCGACGTCAAGTCGATGGACATCAACTCGTACCTGAAGGAGGTCGCCGGAGGGGATTACTCGGCGAAGGACTTCCGAACCTGGCACGGCACGGTTCTCGCCGCCGTGGGGCTGGCAGTGTCGACGGAGGCGTTCGGTACCAAGACGGGACGCAAGCGGGCCGTATCGCGCGCGATCCAGGAAGCCGCGCACTACCTCGGCAACACCCCCGCCGTGTGCCGCAAGT
Organism: Actinomycetota bacterium; assembly: GCA_050694015.1. GTDB lineage: Bacteria > Actinomycetota > CADDZG01 > CADDZG01 > WHSQ01 > JBOGWY01. The sequence goes on from JBOGWY010000354.1 coordinate 11,325, forward strand.
CCTACGTCGATCCCCGCGTGATCGACCATTACGAGTCCGGAGTGACGATCGCCGGGGTCCTCGAGAACCTGGGCGCCGTCGAAGCCCTCGGGGACCCATCCCTACAGGGCGTGGTCGAAGACGCCGTCCTGGACCTCCTCGAAGAGAACGGCTCCCCCCACATAGAAAAGGTCTCCTAACCCCCCGCCGAACTTTTCTAACTCAGCTACGTGTGGGCGCGCTCTGACGCGCGCGGTTCGTGCTTAAGGAAAGAAAGTGCCGCGCCCGGTACCTTTCCGCGCATGTCCGAGCAGCGTTTCCCGATCGCAGAGCTGAGCCTCATCGGCATTGCGGCCATCTGGGGCCTGACCTTCGTCATGGTGCAGGACGCGGTTGCGATCGTTCCGGCGATGACGTTCCTCGCGTACCGGTTCATCCCGGCCTCGATGCTCGTCGCTCTCGTGTTCCGGCGCCGGGTCGCGAGGCTGTCCAAGGACGGTTGGAAGGCCGGAGCCCTGATGGGCGTCTTCCTCACCGCCGGCTACGTGACGCAGACCCTGGGCCTCGAGCGGACCTCCGCCTCGAACGCCGGATTCATCACCGGAACGTTCGTCGTTCTGACTCCGGTGTTCGGAGCGCTGTTCCTGGGGCAGAGGGCCGGCGCGCTCGCGTGGGCCGCGGCCCTAGTGAGCGCGCTCGGTATCTATCTGCTCTCGGGGGCCGGGGGAGAGGTGCACCTCGACGGCGACGGCCTTGTGTTGGTCTGCGCGATCTCGTTCGCGTTCCACATCCTCATGACCGACCGAGCCGTGAAGAACCACGACATCGCGGCTCTCCTCGCCGTGCAGTTAGGGGTATGCGGCTTCTTCTCGTTGATCGTCGCCGTGGCGAATCAAGAACTGGTCGTGCCTCGGTCGGCCACCGTATGGGTCGCGTTGCTCGTGACCGCGGTCTTCGCGAGCGCGCTCGGTTTCTGGGTCCAGACGTACGCCCAACGACACGCATCCCCGGCCCGCACCGCGTTGATCCTGGCGAGCGAGCCTGCCTTCGCAGGTCTGTTCGCGTTCCTGGTGCAAGGAGAGACGTTGTCGGCCGTGGGGTGGCTGGGGGCCGGGCTGATCATGGTCTCGATCCTGGCGGTTGAACTGGTGCCCTACCTCCGCCCCCCACGCCCCCTCCCCGAGGGCTAACCGTTTTGTGAGCACATAGCCGCGTTTTCAGGCGGACATTTGCAGAACATTTCGGCTCGACACGTCTAGCCGACCCTCACTTCTCACAATCGAACATACGTTCTATACTCTTAGGATGCCCGAGCAGCTCTTCGAGCTTCGACGCCGAACGTTCGACACCCCCCATTTCCGCGGCGTCGAGTTCATCGAATCCGAAGCAAGAACAATCATCAATCACGTCCCGGGCAACTACCTCCCGTTCAACTGGACGATCAATCCCTATCGAGGATGCACACATGCTTGCGTTTTCTGCTTCGCTCGATCCACGCACACCTACATGGATATGAACGCAGGCCGCGACTTCGAGACCAAGATCGTCGTCAAGGTCAACGCCGGCGAACTCCTCCGCAAGGAACTCCGCGCGAGGAAGTGGAAGGGCGAGTCGATCGCGATGGGCACGGCCACCGACCCGTACCAGCGCGCCGAGGGCAAGTACAAGCTCATGCCCAAGATCATCGGAACGCTGACCGACTACCGGAATCCGTTCTCGATCCTCACCAAGGGCACGCTCATCCTGCGCGATCTAGATCTCCTGGTCGCGGCCTCCGAGGTCACCGACGTCACCACAGCGTTCTCGATCGCAACGCTCGACGAGGACGCGTGGCGTAAGAGCGAGCCGAGCACTCCGCACCCGCGCAAGCGCATCGAAGCGGTCGCGAAACTGAACGAGGCGGGCATCCCGTGCGGCGTGCTCGTCGCCCCAATACTGCCCGGCATCACCGACCGGCCCGAGCAGATCCGCGCCGTGATCGAAGCGTGCGTCGACGCCGGGGCGACACATGTGTCGCCGATCCTCTTGCACCTGCGCCCGAAGGTGAAAGAGGTCTACATGGAATGGCTCGGCGAGAACTACCCGGACCTCGTGCCTCGATACGAGGACATGTACCGGAAGTCGGCGTACGCCTCGAACGCCGACAGGAAAGCGCTGAGCACGAAGTTCCACGCGATCCTCGACTCCATCGGTGGCGTGAGGCCCCGGCTTCCACGCGAGCGCATCCCGAGATGGCGTACCGAGTTGAAGCGCGCTAAGGCACAACTCGGAACCGAGCAACTAAAGCTCCTCTAAGAGCTCACTCCACGGCCCGGTAGATCCGGTAGGCGATCGGAACCCGCGCTCCCCGAGGTGCGCACGCGAGGAACAGGAAGTACGCGATCACCGCGTCGATGATCCCGAGCAACGGCTGCTGCCACCCGATCTGGAAGCGGGCCAGGATCGCATCGACCGCGAAGTACGCCGTCGAGAACGCGAACGCCACCGCGATCGCCATCACGGTGATCGGCCCCCACACCCACGACATGACGAATCGGGTCTGGGCCGACGGCGACCGTTCGAGCGTCGCGGCGGCGGCGTCGACCGCCTCGTCCGCCGCGGGATCGCCGTACTTCAACTCGCGCCAGAACGCCCGTAACCGACGCGCGCGCAACGCAAGGATGAGGACGCACGCACCTACGACCCCGAGCAACAAGAACCACGGCCATCCCGTTCGGAGCGGAGCGGAGCCAGGGTTCCCGTAGCTCGACGGCGACAGAAGTCCGATCAGACCGAGGAGCACGAGCCCTGCGAACACCGAGAGATCGAGAGCGCGGCCCGCCCACGAACCTCGGCCCCGCGCTCGAAGCGGCGCCGCCTTGAGCCATCCCACGGCATCCGAATACGTCGTCATGCGTGGAGGTTAAGTGGGGCGAAGCGATGACCGGAAACCGCCAGACAACGCCCGGCACGGTCGCTAGAACATGTTCCATGACAACTTTCGAAGCTTCGGTCGGCAGCGGGTCGTGTGCCCGCTTGGATCGCTTCTCGGTTTCCATTCTTCAGACTTTCTCCCGCGGCGGAATACGCCTCGCGCATGTCGGGTTGGCGACGGCATGACCCCCCAAGCCACTCGTCACGCCGATGCCCCGACGTGGCTCGTGTGGACGTCGTTGTGGATCGTCTACATCGTGTGGGGCTCGACGTATCTCGCGATCCGCATCGTCGTAGAGACCATGCCGCCGATGCTCGCCGGCGCGGCCCGCTTCGTCGTGGCCGGAGCGATCCTCTACCTGTTCCTGATGCTCAAGCGCGGGGCACGGGCGATGAAGGTCTCGGGCCGGGAGATCGCGGCGTCCGCGTTCGTGGGCGGCGCGCTGCTCATGGGCGGCAACGGGCTTGTGATGATCGCCGAGCAAGGCGTTCCCTCCGGCCTCGCCGCGCTTCTGATCGCTACCGTCCCGCTCTGGGTCGTGTTGATGCGCCGCGTCACCGGCGACAAGGTCTCCCGCGGGACGCTGGGCGGAGTGGGTGTCGGTTTCGTCGGCGTCGCGCTCTTGGTGCTGCCGGGTGAGGCCTCTACGGGGGCCGACACCGGTGGCGTCATCCTCCTGCTGATCGCATCACTGTCGTGGGCGATCGGCTCGTTCCTTTCCCCGAAGCTGCCGTTGCCCAAGGACCCATTCACGTCGACCGCGGTGCAGATGCTCTGCGGTGGACTGATCCTCCTTCTCGTCGGGCTGATCCTCGGCGAGGCATCGCAGGTCCGCTTCGAGGAGTTCTCGGCCGCATCTGCGGTCGCGCTCCTCTATCTCATCGTGATCGGTTCGTGGCTCGCCTTCACGGCCTACGTGTGGGCCCTGCAGAACGCGCCGATCTCAAAGGTCGCGACCTACGCGTACGTGAATCCCGTCATCGCGCTGTTCCTCGGCTGGCTGATCCTGTCCGAGAAGATCTCGCTCCCGATGCTGGCCGGCGCCGCCGTCATCGTGGCTTCGGTCGCCGGCATTGTGCGCCGCGAGTCCGGTGCGAAGAAGCAAGAGAAGCTCGAAGCTGCACCTGCGGCACTAGCGGGAGCCGACGCCTCGTAACCTGTTCCGCGTGAACAAACTCTGCGCGGCCCTCGCTCTGGTCGTCCTCGCCGCGTGTTCCGGGGGCCCGGAGTTGTCATCACCCGCGACGACGGAAAGTCCCACACCGACGGTCGCGGAGTCCCCGGTGTCGCCGTCGCCGAGCGAGCCATCCGAACCGCGGTTCGCGTTCCCCGGCCCTAACAAACGGACACCCCGGAACGCACGCATCTTCGCCCGCGAGTTGATGAAGACCACGAACGATCTACCGAAGGCGATCGACGTGTGGCTCGACAAGGGCGGACGCCGGTTGTCTCCGGCCGGCCACCGCGTCGCCCTGGGCGCGCTGTGGCAGCAGAAGCTCTACCGCGCGCTGGTGGTACGAGAGCGCCTCCGCAACCGAGTTATCGGGCGGGTGCCGCGGTGGCTCGACCGTCGCATCGTGAAACATGTCAAGGCCGGAGGCGGGCTCCGCGCTCTCGCGTCCCCGGTCGAGCGTCCGGTGAGGCTCAAGACGACGCCTCCGACGCCGCACCGGCCCCTGCGTCGCTACTACAGGAAGGGGCAGCGACTCTTCGATGTGCCGTGGTACATCCTCGCGTCGGTCAACTTCGTGGAATCGAAGTTCGGTCGACTGCTGGGGCCGAGCTCGGCCGGCGCGCAAGGACCGATGCAGTTCATCCCGTCGACGTGGGACGCGTACGGCAACGGGGGAGACATCAACGACCCGCACGACTCGATCGTCGCGGCGGCGCGTTACCTGGCCGCCTCGGGCGCTCCCGAAAGAATGCGCGACGCCCTGTACGCGTACAATCGAAGTTTCGCGTACGTCGACGCGATCCTTATTTATGCGCGCGAGATCAAACGAGACCCGCGCAACTTCCTGGGGTATTACTTTTGGCAGGTATTCGTGCGGACCACCGACGGCGACATGCAACTCACCGGCCCCGGGCGCGACCGCTAGACACTCTTCGCGGTCGAGGCATAACTCTCCGTCCTTTCGGGTACCCCTTTAGTGCGGACTGAAGGAGGGACCGATGGACAAGGAACGCTTGGTTCGCGTGGGCCTCGTGGCCTGTCTCTTCACGGCCCCCGTAACGGGGATCGCCTGCGATCGTGAGGATCAGCGGGACGTCGAACAGGTTGGCCGCGACATCGAGAAAGAGATCGACGAGGCCGATAAGGACGGGAAGGACGACTAACTAACTAAGGCTGCGGCCTGCCCGCTCCCACGTAATCCGGACGGAACGCGGACACCACTCGAACGAACGCACCCGTGTACGGCGCCTCGACCATCTGACCGTTGCCGATGTACATGCCGACGTGGTGGATCGGGTCGCCGAAGAACAACAGATCGCCCGGCTCCCACTGCGCCTCGTCGATGCGGGGCGTCGCCGCGTATTGCAGCCCGGAGTTGTGCGGCAGGGTCACGTTCGCCTGCGCCCACGCCCACATCGTGAGACCCGAACAGTCGTAGGTGTCCGGCCCGTACGCCCCCCACTGGTACGGCTTGCCGAGCTGCGACAGCGCGGCGTCGACGGCCGTCTGCGCGCGCGGGTTCGTCGCGGGGGCCGGGTTGGGTGTCTGCGATACGAACGCGCCGAGTGCCCGCTGCGCCCGTAAGCGTGCGCGCCGTTGAGCTTCCTCGATCGCGGCGGTGAGTTCTTCGACCTCGTCGCGCTGCTCGACGACCTTGGCTTCGATCTCGACCCGCAGTTCCGCCAAGCGCTGCTCTGCCGCGAGCGCTTCGATCCGGTCGTTCTCGAGGCGCGCGAGACTCGCGTCCAGAACGGATCGATCCTCTTCGAGTCGCTCGAAGACCCCGGCCTGGGCCTGCTCCGACGAACGGAGATAAGTGAGCCTCGTTTCGACCTCGGCGAGTGTGTCCGAACTCAGGATCGATTCGAGCGCCGCGGTTGAGAACCCCGTCTTGTAGAGCTCGGTGGCGAGCGCGATCGCATCGGCCCGTCTCTCGTCCATCCGGCTCTCGATCTCTTCAACGACCAGACGGGTGGTCGCCATCTCCGCCTGGATCTCGAGCAGCTCCTCGCGCGTCGCGTTGTAGCGCTCGACGGTGAGCTCGAAATCCTTCTCGAGTTCCAGCAGGCGTCCTTGAGCGTCCTCAAGGCGTTCCTGTCGCGGGGCCGCGTGCCCGACCGCCCCGGCCGACACGGCCGCGACGAACGCGACGGCGATGACGGCTCTACGCGTGCTCGGCACGGCGCGTCGCCGCTTTCTTCGTGAGCCACCACGTGACGAGTCCGACCGCCGCTACCGCGCCCGCGGCCGTCACGTTGCTGCGCGTGAGTTCGACGGTGGGCAGTTGCGGCAGGCGGCTTCGTAGCGAGACGGGGTTTCTGAATACCTCGATCGCCCAACCTCTCTCGATCGCGAGGCGTCGCAACGCGCGGTCCGGGTTCACCGCGACGGGGTGTCCGACCGCGCTCAGCATCGGAAGGTCCGTGGTCGAGTCCGTGTACGCGAACGAACCATCGAGATCGATGTCGAGCTCGGCCGCTAATTTCTCGATCGCCTCTGCCTTCTGCGGGCCGTACGCGTAAAAGTCGAGGTCGCCGGTGTAGCGGCCGTCGACGACCTTGGGTTTGG
>JBOGWY010000355.1:0-3280 GCA_050694015.1 Actinomycetota bacterium
GTCAACGCGTACGTCGATGTGTGCGGAACCGCCCCCGGCATGTTCCCGACGCAGTAGTGCACGACGTCGTGCACGACGTATACCGGGTCGGAGTGCGTCGTCATGTGCGAGGTCTCGAAGCAGCCGCCCTGGTCGATCGAGATGTCCACGACCACTGCCCCGGCCTTCATCTCCTTGATGATGTCCTCGGTGACGATCTTGGGAGCGCGAGCTCCGGGCACGAGCACCGCTCCGATCACTAGGTCCGCCGACATCACGGCTTCCTCCACGGAGAGACGGTTCGACGCGATCGTGACGATGCGCCCCTTGTGGATCTTGTCGATCTCACGGAGCTTGTTGATGTTCTTGTCGAGCACGAGCACCTCGGCTTCCATGCCCTGGGCGATCCACGCCGCGTTCATCCCGGCCATGCCCGCCCCGATCACTATCACCCGGGCCGGCGCCACCCCCGAGACGCCGCCCATCAGGACGCCCCGGCCCCCGTGCGCCCGCTCGAGGAAGTTCGCACCGGCGTGCGGAGCCATCCGGCCCGCCACCTCGCTCATCGGTGCCAGCAACGGCAGGGAGTGATCATCGAGCTCGACGGTCTCGTAGGCCACGCCCGTCGTCCCGGAGTCGACCAGGACCCGGGTTACCGGCTCGCTCGCAGCCAGGTGCAGGTAGGTGAACAGGATCAGCCCGTCCCGGAGCCGGTGGAACTCCTCGGTGATTGGCTCCTTGACCTTGAGCACCATGTCCGAGTCCGCGAAGACCGTGTCGGCGTCCGGCACGATCCTGGCTCCGGCGCGCTCGAAGTCACGGTCGGGGATGCTGGAGCCGACGCCCGCCTCGTGCTCGATCAGCACGTCGTGGCCACCGACGACGAGCTCGCGCACGCCGGCCGGCGTGATCGCGACTCGGTACTCGTTGTCCTTGAGCTCGCACGGAACCCCAACCCTCATGGGGTCACCTTAGCCGTCCCGGTGCAGAGAGGTCCCGCTAGGCCTAGACCTCGGAGTCGACCGAGTCGACGGTTTCGACTACCCGGAGCCCACGGTCGCCCCGGGCGATCGCGGCCCCCACGAAGTCCTTGAACAGCGGGTGCGGGCGGTCGGGGCGGCTCTTGAACTCGGGATGGAACTGCCCCGCCACGAACCAGGGGTGGTCGGGCAGCTCGATGATCTCGACGAGGGTGCCGTCGGGCGACTCGCCCGAGCAGATCAGACCGGCGTCCTCGAGCTTGCGGCGCAGCTTCGGGTTGACCTCGTAACGGTGGCGGTGCCGCTCGTAGACGAGCTCCGCGTCGTAGGCCGCCGCGGCCTTGGAGCCCGGCTTCAGCTTGCAGGGATACGCACCGAGGCGCATCGTCCCGCCGAGCCGATCGAGGTCCTGCCCGGCCAGGATGTCGACGACCGGAAAGTCGGTCGCGGCGTCGAACTCCGAGGAGTTCGCGCCTTCGAGCTTCGCGATGCTGCGGGCGAACTCGATGACCGCGCACTGCAGGCCGAGGCAGATCCCCAGGAACGGGATGTCGTGCTCGCGGGCGAAGGAGACGGCGTGGATCTTGCCCTCGATGCCCCGCACGCCGAAGCCGCCGGGCACGAGGATGCCGTCGAGATCGCCGAGCGTCGCCTCTAGATCCGCGGTCTCGAGATCGTCGGCCGCGATCCATCTGATCTCGAGGTTGGCGCCGTGGGTGAAGCTCGCGTGCTTGAGGGACTCGACGACGGACAGGTACGCGTCGGGCAGGGCCACGTACTTGCCGATCAGACCGATCGTGACGTCGCGATCGGCGGAGTTGATCCGACGCACGAGCTCACGCCACTTTGTCAGGTCGGGCTCGGCGATGCCGTCCATCCTCAGGTGGTCGATCACGAACCCGTCGAGGTTCTCGTCGCGGAGCACGAGGGGGATCTCGTAGATGTTGTTGGAGTCGACGGCCGAGATGATGGCGTCGGTGTGCACGTCGCACAGCAGCGAGATCTTGCGCTTGAGCCCGGGGCTGATCGGGCGGTCCGAGCGGCACACGATCGCGTCGGGCTGGATACCGATGCTGCGGAGCTCGCGCACCGAGTGCTGGGTCGGCTTGGTCTTGAGCTCTTCGGCCGGCGCCATATACGGGACGAGCGTCACGTGCACGTAGCAGGTGTCGTCGCGGCCCAGCTCGGTCTTCAGTTGCCGGATCGCCTCGAGGAACGGCAGCGACTCGATGTCGCCGACGGTCCCCCCGATCTCGGTGATGAGCACGTCGGCGCCGGAATCCTCGGCCGCCGAGATGATCCGCTCCTTGATCGCGTTCGTGACGTGCGGGATCACCTGCACGGTGTCGCCGAGGAACTCGCCGCGGCGCTCTTTCGAGATGATGTTCTGGTAGATCGCGCCGGTCGTGACGTTGGAGTTGCGGAACAGGTTCTCGTCGATGAAGCGCTCGTAGTGGCCGAGGTCGAGATCGGTCTCGCCCCCGTCTTCCGTCACGAACACCTCGCCGTGCTGGAACGGGTTCATGGTGCCGGGATCGACGTTGATGTAGGGGTCGAGCTTCTGCATCATGACCCGCATGCCGCGGGCCTTGAGGAGACGTCCGAGGGATGCTGCCGTGAGTCCCTTGCCGAGGCTCGAGACCACTCCGCCCGTCACGAAAACGTGTTTCGCCACCAGTCCTCCATCCGCTAGGTCCGGCATCCGAGTTCGGGAACGCACAGCCCACGTCGGATCTTCGGTGACGGCCCCCGTAAGCGATCGGCCCGCATCCGTCCTGGAACTACTCGAAATTCCGGTGCGGACCTGCTCTTTCGGGGGAAGTCTCCTCAAATTAGCACGGCGTCACACTTTTGTGATTCATTCCCCGGCCGTTCTTTCGCGAACCGTCTCGTCTCTCCGCCTCCCGAGGGAATCGAGCCACCGCAGTGGCCCGGTGCGCTCGATGACGGCCGAGAACGACCACTTCTCGGAGGCGAGGTTGAGGGCCAGCAGCACGACGAGGGCGATCGCGGCGACATAGATGCCATCGAGGCTCACGACGAACCCCAGTCCCACCACGGCACCCAGTGGGTTCGCCCCCGCGTCGCCCAGCATCGCTCTCTCCTTGAGGTCGGCACCCAACACTCCCAGTAGGGAACCGATCAAGGGAGCCGCGGCGATGGCCCACTCGGGGTCGCCGAAGACCACCAGGGGCACGGCCATCACCAACGTCACCTTGCCGGCGCGGCCCGGCGCGCGATCGCTCAGGTTCACGAGGTTCGCAGTCAGCCCCACGAATCCCACGATCACCACCGCCGCCACCGCGAGCAGGATCGAAGAT
>JBOGWY010000356.1:0-3885 GCA_050694015.1 Actinomycetota bacterium
GAGGAGGAGTGCGGCGACGGCGCCCTGCCCGGTGCTGAGCGGGTCCTCGAACGTCCACGTGCATTCGCCGGCCGAGACGATCGTCATGACGACGTACCCGGCGGCGATCCCGAGCGATAACGAACGATGGACCGGGAAGAGGATGGCGGCCAGAGCGATCGTGAGGCCGATGAGGATCAGGCCCCCGGTCGGGTTCCTCGATTCCGCCGCCGCAAAGAAGTAGACGAAGTCCCCGATGCCGAAGAGCGTCATCCCCGCGCCCAGCAGCCACCAGTTGACGCGTCGCTTCGGTTCGGCTGCGTCCACTCGTTGATCGCTCACGTCGTTGCCACCTCCAGTCGTCCGTACGCGCCACGACGAATTTGTCTGACGAGATAGCCGCCCAGCAGTAGGGCAGAAGGGATCAGGAACAGCTGCGAGCGCGTGAGGCCCGCGACGACGACGTCGTTCCCGCGCACGAACTCGACGCCGAAACGGAACACGGCGTAAGCGAACAGGTAGATTTTCAGCAGCTCGCCGGGCACCGGGATCCGATCGCGGTTGCGCACGAGCACTCCGAACGCGAGCGCATGAAACGCGATCTCGTACAGGAACGAGGGATGCATCGGAAGCCCCGTCGTGCACGCGGCGCAGTCCGGGATGCGTGCGGCCGCGGCGTCCGAGACGGTGATGCCCCACGGCATCGAGGTCGTCGTGCCGACCTGTTCGGTCAGAAAGCAACCCCACCTGCCGACGGCCATCCCGAGGGCGACCGCCGGCGCGAACAGGTCACCGGTCTTGGCCCGGTAGCCGACGATCCGCTTGGTGGTCACTGCGCCGAGATAGGCACCGGCCAGGCCCCCGAGGATCGTGCGCCCGCCACGAGCGATCGTCTCCGCGGCCGAGCCCGGGCCCCCGGTGTCGGACACGAGGTTCCACAGCCCTCCGGCCTTAGCCGCGATGGCTCCACAGAAGAGCGTCCCGACGACCACCCACAGGAGGTCTTCGCCGAGCACCCGCCGGCGCCGCGCCTCGAAGAGGAAGACGGCGGTCGCCGCAGCGACGCCGAGCAACACGAAGAAGTCGTGCGTGCCGACGTGCAGATCCCCCACCGAGAACAGCACCGGCCGCATCGACCAAGGGTCTAACGCGGGGCTCCGAAGCGCCCGGATTTGGGCCGCCTTTCACCGCGCCGCAGGACATCGATACGTCCTGCCGAATGGTGTTCGTTATGCGCCGGATCCTTCTCGTTCTCTGCTTCATCGCGGCCTTGATGCCGTCGGTTGCCGCGCCCGCCGGTGCCACCCACGACGGCGGGGCGTGCTCCGAGAGGCAGAACCCCGCCACCAAGGTCCAGGGCTACATCCCCGTCGCGCAGGGGACCCCCGACGCCACGACGCTCCATTACCAGCTGCTCCTGCCGAAGGCCGAGTTCGCCGGGCCGGGCCCGTACCACGCGGTGATCGACTATTCGGGGTACCAGCCCGGGATCACGATCTACGACGGTCTGCACCGCCACTTCCTGTGCCAGGGCTACGCGGTGATCGGTCTGAACATCCGCGGCACGGGATGTTCCGGCGGGAAGTTCGATTACTTCGAGCCGCGTCAGGCCGAGGACGGCCGCGAGGCGATCGAGTGGTTCCACGACAACGCCGCCGACCTCAACCTCAGCGGACGCATGGCGATGGTGGGCAAGTCGTATCCGGGGATCACGCAGCTGTTCGTGGCGGGCCAGCCGCTCACGCCTGGCGGCGATCCGGAGACGCCCGAGGGGCTGGTCGCGATCGTCCCCGGAGCGGTCTTCGGTGACCTCTACCGCGACGTGCCGTTCCCCGGCGGGATCATGAACGTGACGTTCGCCGCAGGATGGTCGGCGGGCCGGATCTACGAACCGTTAACGGCCCCCTTCGGCGACCACGAGGCGATCCAGAAGAACGACCAGGACTGCATCGCGAATGCGGCTCAGCACGCGCAGAACCCACCGTTCAATCCGTTCGTCAAAGCGCTCTACAACCAGTACGACGGGGAGCTCTTCCACGAGCGTTCGCCGTGGTACTGGGCCGACAACATCGACGTGCCGACGTTCCTGTTCGAGACGTGGCAGGACGAGCAGGTCGGGTCGCGGGCGACCGAGCTCACCGAGCGCTTCGCGGAAGGTCTCACGTGGCGCGCGCTGTTCACCAACGGGGATCACGGGGGCCACGGCGACTACTACGGCGGTCACGTGATGCCGCGCATCGACGAGTTCCTCCGCTTCTACCTCGCACAACAGATCCCGGAGCGCTTCGAGGGCGGGACGGTGACGACCGACACGTTCATCCCGAAGCACGACAACGAGAACGCCGCGGAGAAGGACGAGGAGAAGGGCAAGGGCACCTACGAGACGCGCCCCGAGACTTACGAAGAAGCGCTGGCGCGTTACGAAGCCGAGCCGCGCGTGCAGGTCAACTGGGAGAACGGTGCCGGCGCGGGCGGCGATCGCGTTCCGACGTGGATCTCTTACTACGAGGACTGGCCCGCGCCCGAGCAGGTCACGTGGCGACTGAACATGACGCCCGACGGCACGCTCGTGGCGGGTGACGCGCCGCAGGGTGATGTCTCCTATCGCTACCAGCCGGGCAGCAGCCAGCAGCGCGGTGGCTACATGCTCACCGACCTCGATGGGAACCTGCCGGCGATGGAGGGTACGCACCCGGCGTCGTGGAACGAGCGTCCCGAAGACGGAACCTACGTCATGTTCGAGACCGCGCCGCTCGAGAGCGACAAGCTCCTCGCGGGGTCGGCGAGCGTCGACCTGACGGTGTCGTCCACCGCGGCCGACACCGACCTCCAGGTGACGCTCACCGAGGTCCGCCCCGACGGACAAGAGGTGTTCGTCAATCAGGGGTGGCTGCGCGCGAGCCACCGCAAGCTCGACCCCGAGCTCTCGACCGACGTGCGTCCGTTCCAGACGCACCAGCTGCTCGACGGCGAGCCGCTCGTACCCGGCACGCCGACCGAAGTGCGCATCGAGATCTTCCCGTTCGCGCACCCGTTCCGGGCCGGGTCGCAGCTCCGCGTCTATGTCGAGGCCCCGCACGTGAAGCCCGACCTGTGGGGCTTCGCGCTCCTGCCGGCGCCGGCCGTCAACACGATCCACACCGGCCCCGGCCTCTCGTCGGTCGCGCTACCGCTCCTCGAGGGCGAGCCGATCGAGGTCCAGGCCTACCCGGCCTGCACGCTGCGCAACCAACCCTGCCGCGAACTCCAGTAACTGTTTTGTGATCACATAGCCGCGTTTTCAGGCGGGCAGCTGCAGAAGATTTCGCCGTCCCACTAACCCATAAGCCGCGCCCGCGGCTTGTATAGGTATGGCACAGGTCATCCAGGAGAGGTGGGCGCAGGCCACCGTGGACTTCGAGAGCTTCTACCGGGCTCAGTATCCGCAGATCTATCGCGCTGCGTTCCTTGCCACGTCCGATAGCGACCTCGCCCTCGACGCGACCCAGGAGGCATTCAAGAAGGCATACGCGCGGTGGCGCAGGTTGCAGCGACACGAGTGGGCCGGCGGCTGGGTGATGACGACCACGTTGAACCTCTGCAAGCGCATGGGGAGCCGCGCCGCACGCGAGCGGGCCTCGGACGTTTCCGCGGAAACGCACATCGGTGGTCCTCGCCCCGACCGCGTTGACGTATCCAAGGCGCTCGCAACGCTACCGGCGCGCCAGCGGATGGCCACGATCCTCTTCTACATCGGCGATTTGCCCTTGGACGCGATCGCGTACCTGATGGGCGTGAGCGAAGGAACCGTGAAAGCGCATCTCGCGCAAGCGCGCGCGAGCCTGCGCGATGCACTGGAGGTACGAGATGTCTGACGAACTGCGCGACCTGCTGCAGCACCGGGCTGACACGATCGACGTCCCGAGC
>JBOGWY010000357.1:0-9518 GCA_050694015.1 Actinomycetota bacterium
CTCGAGGGCCGCGCGAAGCTGGGGAAGGACCAGGCGGTGACACGAGACCTCGCCGAGGATCGGAACCGTCTCGGTCGCGATGTTGTCTCGCACCCACGCGGGGGACGGCTCGATGAAACCATCTTCGAGGATCCGATAAGCCATCGGAGAGATCAGCCCATCCTCGGCGGCGGGCGCAGTCACATCGAGGGTCCGGTCGGGACGGAGGCGCTCGACGCGCGCTCCATCGAAGCGGGCGCGCAGGCGACCGAGCACGCCGGCGAGGTCGGTGTACCGATCGAGCCCGATCAGCAATTCGTCGCGCGTCTCCGCCTCCGGTGCGATGTGGCGGTTGAGGATCACGTCCGCCGGATGGCGCCGCCACGCATCCGCAACCGCGCCGATGTCGACGGGTTCGCCTGCCACCTTCACGCGGTCACCTCCCGCGACGTCGAGACGCCGGGCCATACGCGGAGCGACGAGCGCGTCGCCCTTCACGAGTGACAACCAGATGAGCTCGCTGTCGCGGATGACGGGTGACGTCATCGAGCGAAATGCGATGGGATCCACCCACATGACACGGGCGGTCTCGGACCGTCCCCGGGAGCTCAGCCTCACATCCGAGCGTTTCACCGTGACAACGACCGCAACGCCCGGCCACCGCGCTGCGGCACGCTCGGCTCTGGGAGGTGCCGGCCCTCCGAAGTTGACGCGCAGGCCCGGGCGGGCGAGTGTCGGCGGCGGCAATGACAGGGTGCTGAAGCCCACCTGCGGAGGAGCGCCGAGGCGCACCGTTGTCTCGCCCCCGCTGCACGACACCCCGAACAGAACTAGACACGTCACCAACGAGGTTAGGCGCGCGCTCACGCTCGATCCATCCCGGTACGCCGCAAAAGCCATCTCGTGTCGGTACATTACGCGGCGTGATGTCTTACGACTTCAGATGTTTTCCCCGCGACCGATCGGAGCGCGGACGTCTGCGTTTCGAGATCGACCGCGCACGAGGGCCGTCCGTTATCGCGCGGGCCGTTACCGCCGACGGAGTGCCGGTGTCCTGCGATGTGGAACGTCAGGCCGGCACGCTCACGGTCGCGATCCCTTCCGGGGGCCCGTACGAGATCACGCTGACGGACCCGGACGGTGAGATCGCTTGCGCGCGCAATGTGCTCGTGGGGGATCTTTGGGTGCTTGCGGGTCAATCGAACATGCAGGGGCTCGGCGAGAACAACAGCGATCCGCTTGGAAGTGACCGCGCCACGATGCTGAGCTTCGATCGAACGTGGAAACCGGCGATCGAACCGCTGCACCGCTTCTGGGAGACGAACGACACCGCGCAATACAAGATGACTCCTCGCCTGGGGTTGGGGATGAACCGCGCAGATCTCGATCGCATGTTTCCGGAGATGAACGCGGCCGATGCGCAGGAACCGGTCGGCGGGGTCGGTCCGGGCGCGTTCTTTGCATCCGAGCTGATCTCCTTGTCGGACGTTCCCGTCGGCCTGATCCCGTGCGCGCTGGGCGGAAGCTCTCTCGATATGTGGCAGAGGTCGTACCCGCAGGAACAAGGGTTGCCCCCGGCCGACACCCTCTATCGGGACCTGATCGATCGCATCCGACTCGCCGGGGGCCACATAACGGGAGTGCTCTGGTACCAGGGCGAGTCCGACACGCTGCCGGAGTGGGCGCCCTCTTACCTCGAGCGGTTCACGCGCTTCGTAAACGATGTCAGGCGCGACACCGGGCTCCCCGATCTGCCGTTCATCACCGTCCAACTCGGCACCGTCGAACAGATGGAGTACGTCGGTGAACACAACTTCGATCTCGTACGAGAGGCACAACGGCGCGCGGCCGACACGATCCCGAACGTCGAGGGAGTTGCTGCTGCCGATCTGCCCCGAGTTGACCACGTCCACCTGTCGAGGAAGGGGCAGCAGACGCTCGGCGCCCGTCTCGCCAGGACGGCCACTCGCTACACCCGAGGCTGCAAGGCTCGATTCTCGTCGCCGCGTCTGGAGGCGGTGACCAGGAACGGGAATCACATAGATGTTTCGTTCTCCGATCTCAACGGAGACCTCCGCGTTGCTCCGGAGGTGTCCCTGGAGCAGTGCTTCGAAGTGGACGGCCACGCGGTCAGATCGGCTCGAGCTCGCCGTTCCGCTGTAGTCGAGATCGAGCTCGAGAACCCGAGCGACCGGGCGGATCGGGTGTCATACGGGACCGGCTTCGGCGGGGTGGTCGCCCTTTACGATTCCGCCGGTTTCGCACTTCCCGTCTTCGACTCCGTACCGGTGAACGAAGGTGCCCTCTCCTAAGATCACAAGATCTTCCCTGGGTTCATGATCCCGTTCGGATCCAGCACGTCCTTCAACGCTTGATGAAGGCCTAGGGCTTCGGCCGACATCTCGTCGGGCAAGAACCTGCTCTTCAAGATCCCGGTGCCGTGCTCGCCCGTCGCCGTTCCGCCGAGGCCGAGTGCCGCGTGCACGATCTCGTCGAAGGCGGCTAACGCTCGGCCGCGCTCCGTGTCGCCCTCGAAAACGATCGTCGGATGCATGTTGCCGTCGCCGGCATGCCCGAACGTCCCGATCGTCACCTCGTTACGCTGCGCGATCTGCTCGATCGTTGTAAGCAACGCCGGGATCTCCGCCGGAGGAACGGCGACGTCGTCGAGCATCGTTTCGCCCCCGCGGCCGAGTGCGAAAAAGGCAGCTCGCCGCGCCTCCAAGAGGTACTCGGCTTCGGACGGATCCGACGAGCGGACGATGGATATGGCCCCCGATCGGGTGCATGCCTGCTCGGCTTGGTCCAGTTCCGCCCCACGGTCCCCCGCGTCGCTCTGGATCACCAACAGGGCGGCCGCCTTTTCATCGAGGCCTAGCGGCTTCATAGTCTCGACGGCGCGGATCGTCGTGCGGTCCATGAGTTCGAGCAGGCTTGGGACGATGTTCGTCGAGATGCGAGATATCGCGTTGCCGGCCGCGTCGAGCTTGGGAAACTCCGCCACCAAAGTGGAGGCGGGCGGGGGGGCCGGGCGCAGGCGCAGCGTGACCTCGGTGACCACGCCCAGAGTTCCCTCCGACCCAACGAACAAACGGGTCAGGTCGTATCCCGCGACCCCTTTTCGGGTACGCCTCCCCAATCGCACTGCCGTGCCGTCCGCCAGGACGACCTCCAGCCCCAGCACGTATTCCCCCGTGACCCCGTACTTCACGCAGCACAACCCGCCTGCGTTCGTGGCGACGTTCCCTCCGATCGTGCAGAAATCGCGGCTCGATGGATCGGGCGGGTAACTCAATCCCAACGAGCGACACCGGCGGTCGAGATTGCCGGTGATCACGCCCGGCTGAACACGTGCCATCAGGTTGCGGGTATCGATGTCGATCACGCGATCCATGCGCGCCAGGGAAAGGACGATGCATCCATCGATCGCATTGGCGCCCCCCGATAACCCGCTGCCCGCGCCCCGGGGAACGATCGGGATCGCACCCTGCGCTGCGACGCGGATGACCTGCTGCACCTCGCCGGTGGTCCGCGGGAAAACGACGGCCATCGGTATGCCGGCGTCGAGAACGCTCGCTTCGTCCCGACGGTGCGCCTCGATCACGTCGGCGCCGGTGCGAACGATCTCGGAGGGAAGCGAGCCGAGCGGCGAGGTCACAGCTGCCGGGACACGACCGGGTTGATCAGCGAACCGATACGTTCGATCGAGACATCGACAGAATCCCCGGGTGCGAGATAGATGGGAGGCGTGCGCGTGAAGCCCACCCCAGCGGGCGTTCCCGTGGCTATCAGATCTCCGGGCTCGAGCGTGATCCCCTCCGAGATGTAGCTCACTAGCTCGGCCACGGAGAAGATCATCTCGCTCGTGGAAGAGTCCTGCAGAACACGCCCGTTGACCTCACACCGGACGCCCAACACCTGCGGGTCCGGCACCTCGTCGGCCGTGACGATCCACGGCCCGACCGGACAGAACGTGTCCAGAGACTTCCCGCGCACCCACTGTCCGTCGGCGAACTGCAGGTCGCGCGCGGAAACGTCGTTGACACACGTGTACCCGAAGACGTGATCGAGGGCGGACGTGACCGGCACGCCGCGTGCGATCACACCGATGACGACCCCCAGCTCCGCTTCGTAATCCACCTCTGTCGTGAACGCAGGTAGCTGGATGGCGTCACCGGGCCCGATCACCGAGGTGCCGTACTTCGAGAACACGAGTGGTCGCTCGGGCGGTTCGGCTCCCGACTCCGCCGCGTGATCCCGGTAATTGAGGCCGATGCAAACGATCTTGCCCGGCCGCGGGACGGGGGCCGCAAGACTCACTTCCGACAACGGTCCGATGATCTCTGCCGGCACGGGCGCCAGGGGCGAGACTCCCGCGTCCCTTACGACGTCGTCTTCGACCACGCCGGCGCGGATCCCGCCGTCGCGCCGGTAGCTCACTACCTTCACCTCAGGGCTCCAGACAAGGACGCCAGGCCGATGAGCGCGGCCGAATCTCCGAGTTCTGCGAGATGGATGGAGACGCGATAGGTGCCGAAGAGACGTTCGTTCACCGGTCCCTCGATCCCCGGGACCAGCGGGTTACCCGGACGCATCGGCCCCCCGCCGAGGATCAATCTCTCCGGAGCATGGGCATGAGCCAGCGCGATGAGAGCTCGTTCGAGATAGAAGCGGTAACGATCGACGCCCGTGATAGCGGCGCGATCGCCGCGTGCGTGAGCTTCGTACACGGCCGAGATGCTGCCGTACGCGCCGTCGCAATATTCGAGCAGACTATCTGCCGCACAGCGCGCTTCGATCGTGCCGCGCTGCCCAGACGTGTCGCGGGGCCCGTCGTCGCCGGCTATCGGGATGAAGCCGCCGAGGATGCCGGCCCCGAAGATCCCACCCGTTACGGGGGCGCCGTCCTCGACGACGCTCACACCGACGCCGGTCCCTATCGTGATCACGACCGAGCGGCGCGCGCCACGCCCGGCTCCCTCTGTTGCCTCGCCCATCGAATAGGCGACCGCGTCGTTCACGACGATGACCCGATCGGTGGCGAACGCTTCCATCAGCTCCGCGCGAAGATCGGTCCCTTCGAGCCCCTCGTGCTTCCCTGGTAACGAGACTAGCCTTCCGTCCTCGTCGACGAGGCCCGGCATCGACAACCCGACCGAGTCCCACGCCTCGCCGGGACCCAGCATGTCGCGGCCCACGCGTTCCACCACTTCGAGCAACGGTGTGCCGTCGAGCTCGATCGTCTCGAACCGGATCAGCTTGCCGGAGGAGACGACGCCGGCCTTGACGCGCGTTCCGCCCGCGTCGATTGCAAGCAGCCTCACGCGCCCGACTCGTGCAAGCCGGCCGCGTCGACATCGTAGAGACGGCCCCGATACGGGAGGTTGGTGAGTCGACCTTCGAAAGAGGCGAAGCGCGGGGCCGCCCTGATGCCGTCGAGACCTGCGTCCACACCGAAGAGTCCCTCCACTATCGCCTGGACCCATGCCCCTCCCGACGACACCGACCAGTCGGTGATGTAGGGGATGTCGGATGGAGCCTTGAGCGCGCCACCCGCGTCGGGTTCTGCGAACGTCTCGACGAAGTGGGCCTGGCCGTAAGGACCCTGGTTGCCGCTGCGTCCGAGCCCGCGCAGCCAGTCGACCGCGAGCTCGTGCTCGCCCGCCCGGAATAATCCCAGGACACCCAAGGGAGGCCACGCCGGGTACGCGCCGGTCCACTGATGGTCGGGCCTGATGTCGAACATCGCGTCGGGATCGAACGACGACAAGGCACGCATCCACGTGGGTGTGTGAAGTTCTCGCCGGAAGAAGTCCACCATCTCGGATAACTGTTTCTCGCCAAGGTCGTCGTCGATCGTGGTCAACAGAGTGATGAAGTCGTAACAGTGCTTAACGGGGATCAGGTTTCCGTCTGGCGAGCGTGTGTGCCACCAACCGTCTCCATAGAGATGCTGGATCTCACCGACCAATGCCGACGCTCTCTCTCGCAGTGAGTGAGCCGCAGCCGAGTCTCCACGTCGCTCGGCAAGGTCGGCAACGAAACGCATCGACCACACGTTGCCTGCGTTCAGCGCCGCGATCTCGTGAACGTACGTGCTGACGCATTCCAACAAGTTTCCGATACCCCCGTAGGCAGCGAGACCGCTACTCGTGCGGAATCCCTCCCAGTTCGTCGCGAAGTCGTGTAGCCGGTCGGCGACGGCGCGGCCCCCGACCTCACTGTCCAGCCACCGCTCGTCGCCGCCCCAGCGCAGGTAGTCGGCGCCCATCTTCGTCATGGCGTAGTCGTTGACCGAATACCAATCGCCGACCGCTTTCCCGGTGAGCCACTCCGTCCCGAAGCACCCATGGATGTCGGTGAGCATCCAGTGCTCCAGGTGACGACGCATGACCCCGGGATCGAGCAACGCATGGAGCGTGGAGGAAAGGCTGTAATCCCACAGGAACGTGACGGTTTGCCAGTAACGGGGCATCAACGTGTCGTAGGTACGGCCGAACATAGGGCTCTCGCGCCGGAAGTACACGACGCCCAAGATGCCGGAGAGCCATGCGCGCCGGATGTCCTCATCCGAGGTTTCGAGGACCGGCAGCGAGCCTTCATAGCGATCGTTGCCGGGAGTGAACACCGCGGCGAGTTCTGCGTTCCAATCGGCGCGGGCCGCCTCGATCGCAGAAGCACCGTGGACGGAGCCGAACGCGCGCATCGCATCGTCCTCCCGATCTCCGACGGTGTGAACGAAGTCGACGACGAATCTCTCCCCCGCCGGCAGCTGCCGGCGCCACGTGAGTGCCGCCACGCTCACGTCATCGGGCCGCGGACTTCCTCCCTGCACCGCGCACGCGACGCTGGTGCGGTCGCGAAAGATGACGGAATTCGTCGCCGGATCGACGGTGACATCGTGATCCACCGACATCGGCGGTAACGGGGCAACCCACGCACTCGGCTTATGCGTCATCCCGCCTCGAAGCCCCAGCTTTACTTCGAGTTCGCGCTCGGCTCCGGTCGCGTTCTCGATCTCCACCCGGACCAGAACGGCGCGTGTGTTGGGTGGCATGACGGTGATCGTGCGGACGCGCCACCCGTCCCATTCTGCGTCTCGTTCGATACGGTCCGGCCGCCACGTGAAGCCCATCCGGGCCCCGGTCGCCGGGAAGTAGTGGCCGTTCAGGAACAGCCACCCGGTCGCGACATCGCCGCTACCGAACGGGGGGAAGCTGAGAGAGCGTGTCGCAACGGGGTCCACGACGGCTTGCACGCAGCCGATCCGATTCGTGAGCCCGGGTGGGTTGAACATATCGCCCGGTCGGTGCACCAGACGCGCGCTACGCACATCATCCACGGTTGGGATCACAGGGGGGCGCGCCCCCCCACACGAGGTGGATACGTGACTAGTGCCCTGGACAGGGCACTTAGCCGAAGAAGACGTCGTCGAAGATGACTTGCCCGATCCATGCCGAATCGCTGTAGCTGAGAACGACGGTCGCGAAGCTTGCGCCGTCGGGCGCCGTGACCTTGCTCTTCAGCATCGACCAGTCCGGAGAGTGGCACCCGTCCGCGAAGGTGCCGTTGCCGGCCGCGAACGTCACGTAGTTCGCACCTCCGCAATCTGCGATCTTGGAAGGGCCGGGCGTGTGACCGATAGGGACGCCGTTCGCATCGAGCCAACGGACCCACGACACCGCGCCCGAACCGTCCATCCAGATGGACCCCTTGACGGCGAAGCTGAGCTTGTACCTCTTGCCCGCCTCGACCGCGATAGGGGCATCCGTCCGCCACGCAGGGCTCACGCTGTAGACGGAGCCGTAGACAGAGTCCTTCTGGTCCCCCCCGGGGATCTCGACGCACTGAACGCTGCACTCGCGGCGGGGTCCCGACCAGGAGCCCGAGATCGCGGCCGAGTACTCGCCCGTATAGAACGTGCTGTGCGTGTGATCGAACAACTCGCTGGCGCCCTCGAAGATCCAACCGACCGGCAACACCGGTTGGTTCAGCCCCAGCTCCTTCTGCAGCTCCATGACCTCGTCGGGTAGACGGGTCTCCTCGAAACCGGGATTCTCGACTAGGTTCCGGGGCTGGGCCGCGGCCGGCGTCGCAACGGCGATGATCGCGATCGTAGTGACGAGGACTAGCATCCCGCCCCGCCGAAACATCGTCCCCATGAGGATCCCCATCTCCTCCGCCTTCACGGCACGCCGTGAGAAAGCCCTTCGCCGTCACCGCGATGCAATCCTGCTCGGGCAGTTTGCTCTCCTCGCTCCGCTCCGGCTCCACGCAACCGGCCTTCACCCGGCGGCGGCTTCCAGCAAGCTGTAATCCTATTATTACATGATAGCCTCGGGCGCGATGCGCTGGATCTGGTTCCGACCCCCGCCTCCATCGGACGACTCCTGGGGGGAGGCTCGGCCGGCGTCCACCGACGGGCTGGGACACCTGCGCCACACCTTTTCCCTCGACGAAACCCCCGCAGCCGCGCGCTGCCGGGCCACCGCCGACGGCCGCTACGAGCTGTGGGTGAACGGGACCAGAGTGGGACGAGGGCCTGCTCGCAGCGATCCATCGCTCCTTGCTTACGACGAGTACGACATCGCTCCTCTGCTGCGAGCGGGGCCAAACGTCGTCGCGGCCCTCGTGCGCCACTACGGGCGCCCCACCCTGTGGTGGGTCCCCGCTCACCCGGACGGCGAACTCGGCTTCGGGTCGTTCCTGTTGGACGCAACGATCGCCGGTCGCGGCGGTGAGACGCGCATCGAGAGCGGTCCCGGCTGGAAAGCGCGACCGGCGGCAACCACGACGGTTGAGCCGGCTCACGCGCGCGTGAAGTTCGCACCGCCGGAGACCGAGGGCCCACCGCCGCTCGAGATAGTCGACGGAGCGTCGGTCCCGTGGGGATGGATCCACCCTTCCTACGACGACGAGGACTGGGCCGACGCGTATGTGATGGGAGAAGCCTCGTTCGACGCGCTCGACCCGCGCGGCACGCCAACGCTTGAACCTCGCGGTGTCGCTCCCATCGCGGTCGTCGGACAGGGACCGGCAGGGCCCGCCCATGCGCATCCCCTCGCGGCGATAGATGCGGATCTTGCGGGGACCAGGTGTGACGAGGAGCCGCATACGTCGCTCACGCAGAACCGATGGATCACGTACGACATGGGCGAGATCGTGAACGGCCACCCGTTCGTCGCGCTAGACGCCGGCGCGGGCGCCATCTTCGACCTCGCATGCGGAGAGGACATGACCGCCGACGGCAAGCCGGTGACCGCCCCCCGGGAATGGGCCATGCGCGTGGTCGCCGGGGGTCACGACGGCGAACGCCACGAATCCTTCGAAGCGGTCGGCTTCCGCTACCTATCCATAGCGGCGCGAACCGAGAACGCGTCCGCCGTGTCTGTCGGAGCGACCGAGATGCTGGCACCGCGCACGCGGGGTGCCTACTTTCGCTGCAGCGATCCCGCCTTAGAAGAGATCTGGTCCACGGGTGCCAGGACCGTCGATCTCTGTACTACCGACGCGTTCATCGACTGCCCGGGACGGGAGCA
>JBOGWY010000358.1:0-3192 GCA_050694015.1 Actinomycetota bacterium
CGCCGTGCTCTTAGCGGCCTTCGCCGCGGTCACGGAGAGGATCGAGCTCGGGACCGGGGTCGTTCTCGCGCCGTTCCACGACCCGATCCGCATGGCCGAGGACTTCGCCGTGCTGGATCAGATCTCGGGCGGCCGGACCCTTCCGGGCTTCGGTATCGCGTGGCGCGAGGAGGAGTTCCGTGCCTTCAACATCGACACCAAGACGCGCGTCGGGCGGATGGTCGAACTGATCGAGATCCTCCGGCTCGCGTGGAGCGAAGGACGCTTCGACTACTCCGGCAGGTACTTCAACTACGAGCAGGTCGCGGTGACACCCACGCCGTTCCGCCCCCCTCCGATCTACGTGGGTGGCTTCGCAGACGAGGCGGTGCGGCGCGCGGGGCGTATCGGCGACGGGTACATGTCGTCGCGCGTTCCCCCGGACCGCGCCGCGCAACTGTTCGAACTCGCGACGCAGGGATGGACCGAGGCCGGGAAGAAGGGAAGCCCGAAGATCGCGATCCTGCAGAACGCGTTCGTCACCGACGATCCCGAACGCGACTGGCCGATGGTCCGCGACGGCGTCGGTCACCAGCTCGGGACGTACGCCGGATGGCTCGACACCGACGTCCCGGGCGTCGAGATGAAGGTGAAGCCCCCGCCCGAAGAGAAGCTCCGCGAGCTGACCGCGTTCGGTACCCCCGATCAAGTCATCGAGTATCTCGGTCCCCTGCTCCAAGCCCTGAGCCGCTACCCCGACACCCATCTCGTGTTGCGACAGCACTACCCGGGGATGGATGCCGCCCCGGCGGCGCGCTCGATCGAGTTGTTGGGCCGCGAGGTGGCACCGCGACTGCGTGAGGCCGCGGGCCAAGGAGCGCATGTCTAAACAGGCACCGCCGGTCGCGACCGGCGTGCTCGGACTCGCCGTGATCCTCGTCGCGGCCGCGGGCACGCTGTTGTGGCTGTCGATGTTCGAGGCTCCCTGGAATCTGGCCACGGGGATGCGCGACGCCGCAGCACATTTCAACGCCGCGGAGAAAGCGCTATCGAAAGGCGCACTCAAGGATGCGCGGTACGAGACGGCAGCCGGAGAGGCCGCCGTCACGCGAGCGCGGGCTGGATTCGAGTCGAAGAGTCCCGCTTACTACCTCCTAGAGCTGGTACCCCTGGCGAGAAACGGACTGAGCCAGGTCGACCACATCGTCCGTGCCGCGGAACTCTCGTCCGATGCCGCCGAAGGCATCCTCGAGGTCGCCCAGGGCGCGCTCAAAGGCGGTGACCCGATCATCGCCAGGGAGGTCCCCGGCGACAAGAAAAGCGACAAGTTCATCAACATCGACAGGATCGAGGAGATCGGCGGTGTCATCAGGGACGTGCGCGACTCGATCCGCGGCGTCGGCAACGAACTGTCCAAGGTCGAGCTCGGCAAGCTTCCGCGCCGTCTGCGACCCACCGTTACCGAGGGCATCGAGCGCGCCGAGGAAACCAACAAGCTTCTCGGTGATGCCGAGGCGGGATTCGAAGTGCTCCCGACCTTCCTCGGCAAGGACGGGCCGCGCAACTACCTGATCGGCATGCAGAACCCCGCCGAGCTACGCGGGACGGGCGGAGCGATGTTGCGGTTCGTGATCCTCACGATCGACAATGGCCGACCGCAGATACAGAAGGAGTCCGACGTCTACGACGTCGACCGAAATCGCACGCAGTTCGAGATCTCTCTTCCCCCCGATGCCTGGTACCAGGCGAACATCCCCGACGCGCGTCGCTTCGGCAACGCGAACTGGTCACCCGACTGGCCCTTCTCCGCCGAGCTGACCGTGCGCTACGCCCAAGCCGCGGACGCGGCGAATCCCGACTTCGGCCTTCCCGAGATACATGGCGTCCTGCTCGTCGATCCGATGACGATGGAGAGCCTGATGCCCGGCGTCGGAAAGATCGAGTCGAAGAGACCTCCCATCTACGTGACGAGGAAGACGGTCGTCGAATACCTCCTGTATCGGGCTTACGCGGCAAAGCCGGTGCCGCGCGTTCGCAAGGCGCGTCTCAGAGTCATCGTCGACCTCTTCTACGAGCAGATGCTCAAGCCGAAGCATCCGTCTGAGCTCGTGCGCGGCTTCGGCGAGGCGCTGACCCAGAAGCACATGCAGATGTGGCTCGCGGACCCAACGGAGCAGGCGTTCGTGAAGCGCATGAACTGGGACGCGGGATTGCAGGAAGCCAAGAGATCCGACTACCTCAACGTCGTGCAGCAGAACGTCGGTGGTAACAAGCTCGACTACCACGCGAGCCAGGAGACGCACATGGAGGTCGTCCCCGACGGCAACGACGTGCGCGTGTCTACCGAGGTCCGTATCACCAACAACGTCTTCCTGCCCCAGCCGCGCTGGGCCCTCGGGAACTCGGGCCCGAACCACCGCCCGATGGTCAACGTGTACGTCCCTGGATCGGCCGAGTTGCTCGGGGCCGAGGTCGACCCGCCCGATGCACGCGTCGACAGCGCCGCCGAGGGAGCCGCTGCGTGGACGTCGGGGACCCCCGCGACACATCTCGAGCTCGGGAAGAGGGTGTGGTCGGTCGTGCTCGGTGACCCGGCTGCGGTCCCGCCGGGCATGCCGCCGGCGACGTCGGCCGCCGTCCGCTTCGATTACCGCGTCCCGGCCGCCATCCGCACGGTGGGCGATCGGACCGTCTATCGTCTCGTGCTGCAGCACCAGCCCAAGGCTCATCCCGAGACCGTCGAGATCCGCTTCTCGCTCCCCGACGGAGCGCGCTCGATCAGAGCGAAGGGGTGGAAGAAGGCCGACGGCGATGTCCTCGCGTGGGACAAGGTGCTCGAGGAGGATCTCACCTTGGAGGTGTCGTGGCGAAACTGAGAACAGCGATCCTGGCCGCCGGGCGCGGGGTCAGGATGCGAGACGAACGACCGAAAACGCTGATCCCGGTCGATGACGACAGGCCCTTGCTCCATTACCTCCTCGAGGGCCTCAAGAGCGCCGGGGTCAAGGACCTCATGGTTGTGACGGGATACCGCGCGTCGCAGATCCAGGAGTTCGTGACCGGACAGTGGAGCGACGACGTCACCTATGTCTTCAACGCGCGGTGGGCGTCGTGGGGCAACTTCCACACTGTACGTATGGCGATCGACCAGTCCCCCGGCTTCGACCTCATGACGGTCAACTCGGACGTGATGATCCATCCCGAAGTGTTCAC
>JBOGWY010000359.1:0-8313 GCA_050694015.1 Actinomycetota bacterium
GGCGAACCCCGGGGTGAAGGTGGTCGTCCTCACCGGTGCGGGAGACAAGGCGTTCTGCGCGGGGGGCGATCTCGGAGGGATGGTAGAAGCCGGGGGCAGGGTGGGGGAGCACTTCGTGAGGGCCGAGGTCGGCGATCTCTTCAAGCAGATGCGCGCGTCCCAGCTCCCGATCGTCGCGCGCGTCAACGGGCACGCGCTCGCAGGCGGCTTTGGGCTGATGCTCGCGTGTGACATCGTCGTGGCGGCCGCGGACGCGGGGATGGGGATGCCGGAGATCAACATCGGGCTGTGGCCGTTCATGATCTCGGCGATAGTGCAGCGCGACGTGCCGCGCAAGATCGCGCTGGAGATGATGCTCACCGGGAAGCGTTACGACGCCGCGACCGGCGAGCGATGGGGGTTCGTGAACCGCGTCGTCGAACGGAGCGCGCTGGACGTCGCGACCTACGAGATCGTGGACGAGATCGCATCGAAGAGCGGAGCGATCCTGTCGCTCGGCAAGCGCTCCTTCTACCGCGCCGAGGACATGTCGACCGACGACGCGCTGGGTTATCTCGCCGGGATGCTGACGGTGTGTCTCGGATCGGAGGACACCGTCGAAGGCGTCACCGCGTTCATCCAGAAGCGATCGCCGGAGTGGAAGGATCGCTGATCTCGGCGAGCTCATCCACAGGTCTCGGGCGCCGCAGCAGCCCCCACACCGATAGGCCCGCGATCGCCACGATCAAGAGGTTGCGGACCCACAACAGCGCTACCGGACCCGTCTCTCCGGCGAGCATCCGGTTGTAGAGGAACGGGAACAGGCCGTGCGTCAATATCGCGACCGGCAGCAGGAGCAGCACCGGCAACCTCAGCCGAGTCAGACGATCGCACGCGACGCATGCCCCCAGCGCGAACAGCCACACCAGGAACTGCGGTGAGAACACGCTGCCGAACCCGAGTGCGAAAGCCAGGACGACGAAGCTCACCTCGGCGAAGTTCTTGTCGCGCCGTTCGTCGGTGGTTCGTAGCGCCAACAGCGAGGCCCCCAGCACCGTGACCGCGGCCGCGATCGTCGCCAACGGCTTGAGCGCGTCGGCGGTCTCTCCTGCGAAGTGGAGGGCGCCGAAGTTGTAGATGATCGACACGTCACCGCCGCCCTTCATGACGAAGAACAGGATCGAACCCCACAGGCTCTCCACCTGTATCCCGCGGGAGGTGTGGTAGCCGAGCACGCTCTCTCGCACCGCATCGAACGACGGGATCAGCGGGAACAGCGGGACGATCACGAGCGCCGCGATCCCGGCCGCGAAGCGCCACCATCTCGGGCGCGACGCGAGCAGCCCCGGCAGCACGAACAAGGCCGGATAGAGCTTCGACGCGATGCCGAACCCGATCCACCCGCCCGACGACAGCCAGTCCCGGGCCGCGGAACGTTCGACCGCCCAGATCGTCGCGACCGCGGGGATCAGATCGAGCCGCAGATAGACGACGGGCCCGAGCGCGGGGATGAGGATCGTCCACAACCACGGTCCCCACATCGACCCCCACCGCCGCGCGAGCATCAGCGCGCCGATCAAACCGGCGATGTCGAGCAAGAGCATCACCGTGATGAACTTGGGCAGGTAGTCGTACGAGTCCGCGACGACTTGAGGCAGAAGGAAGAACGGGAGACTGCCCGGTGGATACTCGATCGGCACCTCGGTATAGGCGGCCCGGTCGTCGACCACCATCGCGCGCGCCCACCCTTCATAGAGCGCGACGTCGCTCGAGGGGTTTATGCCATCGAACTGATACCGCTCCGGGGTGCCGGCGAAGGTGACGCTGATCAAACGCGTCACGAAGAAGACGGCCAACAGCGCGATCAGGCCCCGGCGAGACATCAGGGCATCCTAGGGAGCCTCACGACGCAGGTCGCAAAGTCCCCTGTAACCTTCGATCCAGCGAGGCCCGGGAAGACTTCGGCGTTGCCACGCCGGCGAAGGGCCCCAGGAAAGAGGTGGGTCGATGTCCGAGACCTCCGAGAAGAACGAGGCCGCGGCGGCGCCCGCGGCCGAGCGAGCAGCGGTCAGCTACTCCTACGACGGCCCCGACATGAAGGGCATCGTCGAAGACCTCAACGAGAAGCGCACGAAGTTCGCCGCCATGGGCGGAGAGGAACGGATCCAGCGCCAGCACGACCAGGGCAAGCTGACCGTCCGCGAGCGTCTCGAGTTGCTCTTCGACGAAGGCACGTTCGTCGAGTACGGCTTGCTCGCACACCACCAGTCGCAGTCGCCCGCGATGCAGGGCAAGTTCACGCCCGCCGACGGGGTCATCACCGGCATCGGTGATATCGACGGTCGCAAGGCGTGTGTGATCGCGTACGACTTCACGGTGATGGCCGGCTCGATGGGGATGGTCACCGAGATCAAGTCGTCGCGCATGCGCGAGCTCGCGCTACGGGAACGGATCCCGCTCGTATGGCTCGTCGATTCTGCCGGAGCGCGCATCCAGGAAGCGACGGGTTCGATGTTCGCTCGTACGGGCGAACTGTTCCGCGAACAGGTCGTGATGAGCGGAGTCGTCCCGCAGGTCGCCGCGATGATGGGCCCCGGTGCCGCGGGCACCGCGTACATCCCCGGTCTCGCCGACTTCGTCCCGATGGTCAAGGGCACCTCGAACATGGCCCTCGCGGGCCCTCACCTCGTCAAGGCGGCGGTCGGCGAAGAGGTCACGGCCGAGGAGATGGGCGGCTCGAAGGTGCACTGCAAGGTCTCGGGTGTGGGCGACCTCGAAGTCGAAGACGACCAGGCCTGCATCGACGCGATCCGCAAATACCTGTCGTACTTCCCGGCCTCCAACCAGGGTGAGCTTCCCGTCATCGAGTCGACCGACCCGGCCGACCGTCGCGCGGAGGAGCTCTACGACATCGTGCCGGCCAACCCGCGCCAGGCTTACGACGTCCACAAGGTGATCCGCGCGATCACCGACGACGGCGACTTCTTCCCGATGAAGCCGGACTGGGCGAAGAACCTCGTCACCGGCTTCGCGCGCTTCGGTGGGCGTCCCGCAGGCATCGTCGCCAACCAACCGAAGTTCCTCGGCGGGGCACTCGATGTGAATTCGGCCGACAAGGCGGCGCGCTTCGTGTGGCTCTGCGACGCGTTCAACATCCCGCTCGTGTTCCTCATGGACTGTCCGGGCTTCCTCGTCGGGAGCGCGGTCGAGAAGCAGGGGATCATCCGCCACGGCGCCAAGATGTTGTTCGCGGTCGCCGAGGCCACCGTGCCGAAGGTGACGGTGGTGATGCGCAAGGGCTACGGCGCCGGCTACTACGTCATGAACGGCCGCGCCTACGAGCCCGACGTGATCGTCGGCTGGCCGACCGCGGAGATCTCGGTCATGGGTCCCGAAGGAGCCGTCAACATCATCTTCCGAAAGCAGATCGAAGCCATGCCGCCAGAAGAGCAGAACGAGGCGCGCAACAACATGGTCGCCGTGATCCGCGAGCAGATATCCCCGTACGTGGCGGCGGGATGGTCGTTCATCGACGATGTGATCGACCCCGCCGACACGCGCAAGATCATCGTGCGAGGCCTCGAGGCGGGAGTCACCAAGAAGATGGAGAGACCGTGGCGCAAGCACGGCGTCCTCCCCGTTTAGCGGGACAAGGCCGGGGGCTCGACCACCGGCTTCGCAATCTCCGGTTCGTCGCGTTGTTCGCGCTCGTCACGCTCGTCGCGGGCACGATCGGCTACATCGTTATCGAGGGCTGGACGCCGCTCGAGGCGTTCTACATGACGATCACTACGCTGACCACGGTGGGTTTCGCCGAGGTCCGACCGCTCGGGACCGGGGGGCGATTACTCACGATCGGATTGATCTTCACCGGCGTGGCGGGCGTCTTTACGACCATCGGTCTTTTGGCAACAGCGATGCAGGAGGGTGTACTCGGTGAGGGGGGTAGGAGAAGGCGGATGCAGAGACGGATCGATCACATGCGGAACCACATCATCGTGTGCGGATACGGGCGCGTCGGACGGACCGTGGTCGAGGAACTGAAACGCGACGACGTCACGTTCCTCGTCATCGACCAGAGCGAGACGCGTGAACGGCAGTTGATGGACGACGGCCTGACGTACCTGATCGGCGATGCGACCCGTCGCGAGGACCTGATGACGGCCGGCATCGATCGGGCCCGGGCCCTGATCTCCGTGGTCGACGACGACGCCGAGAACATCTTCATCACGATGGTGGCGCGCTCGATGTCGGCCAGCGTGTGGATCGTCGCGCGCGCCGAACAGGAGGAGTCGATCGACCGCCTCCATACCGCCGGTGCCAGCCGCGTGTTCTCGCCGTTCGTCACCGCGGGTAGAGAGATGGCGTACTCGGCGATCAACCCGCGGGTCGTCGACTTCTTCGAGGTCGAGACCGGCGCGATGGCGCTTCGCCTCGAGGAGTTGCGTGTCGATGCGGGGAGCAATCTGGTCGGGAAGACACTCGCCGACGTGCGGGGGGACGCGCGAGCCCTCGCGGTCGCCCACGCGAACGGGCAGGTCGTCACGCCCCCGGACGAGAACCTCCGTCTCGAGGAGGGCGACGTGCTGGTCGTGCTCGGACAGCGCAACGAATTGAAGGTTCTGGAGCAGCAGTGAGGCAGGGTTACGTCGTCGCGAACGGCATCCGCGTCTACTACGTCGAGGAGGGTGACGGGCCGCTCGTGCTGATGTGCCACGGATTCCCCGAGACGCATTTCTCGTGGCGCCATCAGATGGCGCCGATCGCGCGCGCCGGCTTCCGCGCGGTGGCGATCGACCTGCCGGGCTACGGACGCAGCGACAAGCCGGACGTCGCCTACGACATCGACTTCGTCGGCAACTGTCTCGCCGAGGTCGTCACCGGACTCGGCCACGACCGCGCGGTCATGGTGGGACACGACTGGGGCGCGCTGCAGGTGTGGCCGTTCGCCCGGATCCACGCCGATAGGACGGCGGCGGTCATCGCGTTCAACGTCCCCGACCTGCCGCGTCTCGACATCCCACCGATCGA
Organism: Actinomycetota bacterium; assembly: GCA_050694015.1. Taxonomy (GTDB): domain Bacteria; phylum Actinomycetota; class CADDZG01; order CADDZG01; family WHSQ01; genus JBOGWY01. The sequence continues at coordinate 5,011 of JBOGWY010000359.1, forward strand.
GCTCTTCCGGCAGCTCGGGACGCACCGAACCAACTACATCCTCGAGTTCCAGGAGCGCGGCACCGCGGAAGACAAGATCGAAGGCGATCTCGACGGCTTCTTTGAGCTGATGCTGCGGGGCCCCGCGACCGTGAAGAAAGAAGTGATGACCAACGATGTGATCGAGACGTTCAAGGCCCAGTTCCGCCCGCGCGGCGCGATCACGCCGGCGCTCGAGTACTACCGGAACATGGACCGGAACTGGGAGCTGATCGAGCCCTACGACGGCACCAAGATCGAGGTGCCGTGCCTGATGGTGATGGCCGAAGGCGACCGGGTGCTGCCCCCGAAACTCGCCGACGGGATGGAAGAGCGCGTGCCGAACGTCGAGAAGGTCGTCTTCGAAGACTGCGGTCACTGGACGCAGCAAGAGCAGCCCGAGCGCACGAACGAGGGCATGGTGTCGTTCCTCGAACGACACCGGGCGGCGTTCGCGTGAGCGCGCCGAAGCCCAGTTGGCGCTTCCGGCCCGGAGAGGTCGTCGACGGTCGCGCGATCGAAGCGTGTTTGGGCGGCGGCTCAACGTACGAGGTCTATGCGGCCACGGTTCTTTCCAGATTTGGGCTCGCTATGCGGTCCGAGATCGGGAAAGAACGGATGGTGGTCGTGAAATATCTGCGTCCCCACGTCGTCTCGAACGAGCGATCTTTGATCCGCCTCCGACGAGAGACGCGTCTGGTCCAACGTCTGCACCATTCAGATGCGGTTCGACTCGTCGATGCAGTACTGGAGGGGCCACGTCCGCACCTCGTGCTCGAGCGTGTCCCGGGCCCATCGCTGAGGGCTCGACTTCGTGAGGGGCCGATTCCCATCGACGAGGCGATCGCGCTCGGCGCCCGGCTCGCCGATCAGCTCGCGTATCTGGCACATCGGCACGTCGTCCATCTTGACGTGAAGCCTTCCAACGTGATCTTCGGCCCCCGCCCCACGCTGATCGACTTCAGCGTCGCCCGCGAGATAAGTGCGGCGGCTAGGCTCACGAAGCCGGTGGGCACGGACATCTGGATGGCTCCCGAACAATGTGTCGCGGGCAAAGGCGGAGCCATCGGCTCGGCTGCCGACGTGTGGGGGCTCGGCACCACGCTGTGGCGAGCACTCCTCGGCAAGCCTCCGTTCAAACGTCTCAGTGACTACGACCGCAACGATCCGCTCCAGCGGTTCCCGCAGCTCTCGTCGCGGCCCCGGCCCTTACCCCCGCACGTTCCGCCCGCTTTCGGGTCGCTGTTGGTTGCCTGTCTGAGGGTCGAAGCCTCGTCACGTCCGACCTCCGAGGAGCTGGCCGAGGCTCTCGCCGCGCTGCAACCGGTCGCGGCGTGACCGGGTAACTTGCTCCCCGTGGATGCCTGCGTGATCACCTGTGCGATGAGCGGTGTCGCCGCGAACCGCGACCAGTGTCCGGGCATCCCCTATACCCCCGAGGACTACGCGAAGGAGGCGCGGCGCGCCCGCGACGCGGGGGCGTCGGTGCTCCACATCCATGCCCGCTACCCCGATGGGACGCCGAGCTACCGGGTCGAGGAGTACCGCTCGATAACGCAGGCGATCCTCGCCGACACCCCCGACATCATCATCAATTTCTCGACCGGCGCGGTCGGCATCCCGATGCAGGAACGCGTGCACCAGATCACCGAGCTCAAACCAGAGCTGGGCGCGCTCAACATGGGCTCGATGAACTATGCGAAGTACTCGTCGAAGCGCAAGGAGTTCGTTTTCGAGTTCGTGTTCGCGAATCCGTTCTCGGACATCACCTACCTGCTCGAGCAGATGAACTCCGTGAGCGTCAAGCCCGAGTGCGAGTGCTTCGACACCGGGCACATCGGCAACGTCATGCCGCTGATCGATATGGGCCTGATCGAGACGCCGATCCAGTTCTCGCTGATCCTCGGCGTGCTCGGTGGTGCGCCGCCGGACGCTCGCACGCTCGCTCACATGGCGAGCCTCCTCCCGGAGGCCAGCACGTGGGAAGTCATAGGGATCAGCCGCAAGCAATGGACGCTGGTTTCGGCGGCGTCATCTCTCGGCGGCAACGTCCGCGTCGGGCTCGAGGACAACTTCTATCTGCCGTCCGGCGAGATGGCTTCGTCCAACGGAGATCTCGTCGAAGCTGCCGCGAACCTAGTGCAGCTCTCGGGCCGCACCGTCGCTTCGCCCGGCGAAGCGCGCGCCCTCCTCAGCCTCCCCAGCCCCCCGGATAGAACCGGATTCGAGTGAGCGAGGAAGTCCTGGCCGAGATGGTCGCGAACGTGTGGAAGGTGCTGGTCTCGCCCGGAGACGACGTGGAGGAAGGCGACACGCTCGTGATCCTCGAGTCGATGAAGATGGAGATCCCCGTCGAGGCGACCGCGAGCGGCAAGATCTCCGAGGTGAACGTGAGCGAAGGTGGCGTCGTTCAGGAAGGCGACGTCATCGCGACCATCGATTAGTGCCGCTCGTAAACGTCGAGCGTGACGGCGCGATCGTCACCCTCACGCTGGATCGTCCCGAGGCCCGCAACGCCCTTTCGGTCGACATGTGCGACGCGATCGTCGCCGCGCTCGGCGCGATCGAGGACGATGCTCGCGTCGTTATCGTGCGCGGCGAGGGCAAGGCGTTCTGCGCGGGGGCGGACTTCGGCGAACTCGCCGGCGGAGGAGGGGTGACGTTCGTGGCCCCGTTCACCGAGATGCTCGAGACGGTCGCGCACTTCCGGCTCCCCGTGATCGGGCAGATCCACGGCGCGTGCGTCGGGGGTGGACTCCAGCTCGCCTCGAGTTGCGACTTCCGGATCGCGACCGAGGATGCCAAGATCGGCATCCCGTCGGCCCGGCTGGGCATCCTCGTGAACTTCGAAAGTGTCGAACGCATCGTGTTGCTCGCCGGTGTCGCGATCGCGAAGCAGATCTTCATGACCGCCCGCACGTTCACCGGAACCGAAGCCGCGGCGGTGGGTCTGGTCGACCAAGCCGTTCCGGCCCCCGCAGTGCCCGGGGCCGTCGACGACCTCGCGCGAACGATCGCGTCGCTCGCGCCGCTGTCGGTCCAAGGCGTGAAGCGCTCGATCCAGGTGGTTGCCGACCAGATGGGTGGCGCCCGCCGCGCCGATCCGGATGCGGTCGCGGAGATCGACGCACTCGTCGCGCAGGCCTACGCGAGCGACGACCTCGCCGAGGGCCTCACCGCGATGTCCGAGAAGCGCCCACCGAATTTCCGCGGTCGCTAAGGACTCAGGAGTCCCTGTATCTCGATCCTGACGACCTGGCCCTGCTCCCGGAGTGTGGCCCACAC
>JBOGWY010000360.1:0-3681 GCA_050694015.1 Actinomycetota bacterium
CCGAGTGGGCCGACGCGTACCTCGACAAGAACCGCGTCACCGAGATCGCCCCATTGCTGAAACTGCTAGCGGAAGCCCACGTGAGCACCTGAGAACTCGCCCGGATAGCGGGTTCAGACATATCCCCCAGTGTGGAGAAACTGTTAGTAATCACCGCATTCTGGCCGATATTCTGAAGAATGCGCAGGTGAGAGGACCACACACCGCGTTCTGGTCGGTGTGCTCGTCGATCCAGACGGTCGATCCAGAACCAAAAAGGCACAAGAGACCGACCAAGAGAAACTGCGGGATGTCACAATTTAGGTCTGGCTGGAAGTCCCCTCGCATCGCCCGACTGGCGAGAGGGATGTCGACCGAGTCCTTGCATCGTCGGCGCCTGCCTTCACCGGGAAAGATCCTGCCATCCGGCTGGCTCGCGGAGAACGGGGCGCGAGACTGGTGACGAGCTGGGGGGCCGTCATCCCCATTTTCCGTCCGCCTAGCGCGGTCCTCCGGCTCCTCTTTTTTAGCCGATGGCCTTTTGATCAGGTCGCTCACGCGGCAAGCCCAACCCCCGAAAACGAGCGTGGGGTTTCGTTCCCCACGCTCAACGCTGCCTACGTATCACCATGTCGCATCCACTTCGCGACGGGCTCTAGTTGAATTTCACGCGCGTTGGATTTTGTTGGATTTCCGTCTCGCGTGACTCCCGACCGCGCACAAAACTTCGTTCGGATGTTGGATTTTTGTTGGATTTCGTGCCCGCTTGAACATACGTTCGCATGTGCAAAGCCATCGAAAATTACCGTTGATCAGGTCTTTCGCGTCGTGGGCGGTGCTGGGTTCGAACCAGCGACCCCTGCGTTGTAAGCGCAGTGCTCTTCCACTGAGCTAACCGCCCGTAGCGGACACCAAACTACCGCCGCGGGGGTTAGGCGGGGACGGCTTGGCGTACCGGGTGTGGTTCGCCAAACCGCTCTTCGTACTCGTCGAGGTTCTCTTCGGCCCGCTTCCACCACGTCTCTGCGATCGTGTCGAGTCCCCCGTCGCCGATGCCGGCCGACTTCAGACGCTTCCGCAACTGCGCGACCCCGAACTCCCACGACGCACGGATCGGGAACGCGCGCATGATCTCGGGAGGAACCGGCGGGATCTGAATGAATGGAGCCGACACGACATCGCAGGTCGGCTCGATGTGCCGGAGGGTGGTAGCGACGATGCGGTCGGCGAATCCTTGCTCGACCGCTCGTTGCAATGCATAAACCCCGTAGTTCACGTGACGTGATTCATCACGCGTGACCATCGTGAAGCCGGCGCGGAACCCGGGCAGGACGTTGAAAAGGCGAGCGACGTTGAGGATGCGCTTCTGACCGGCGAGCGCCAACATGCCCTCGACGAGCATGTGGTACACGACGACTGCATCGACCCATTTCCCGTAGTCGCCGGGGTCGATCCGCACGGCCTCCGTCACATCGACGAGGTCCTTGTAGAAGAGCTTGCTGTAGCCACGGTTGTGATCGGCCGTGTATCCGATCTTGTCGGACATCCGGCGCGCGGCCGGCAAGCCTTCCTTCCCCAGCACGTCCCTGAAGAAACGGTCGAAGAAGATCGTGTGGCGTGCCTCGTCGACCAGTTGAGTGGTCAGGAAGAGGCGGTCCTCATCGGTGGGCGCGGCGTGAACGAGTGGTGACAGAGTGTCGGTAACGGCCGCTTCGCCGAGGAAGAACCCGCTGAAGCCCAGTATCAGTTGATCCTTCATTGCGTCCGGAAACGTGGCCCAGTCCGACGCATCCTTTGCGAAGTCGATCTCGTACACCGACCAGTTCTGCTTCTCCCAGCGTCGGTAGAGATCCCGGGGGCCGGGCCGATCGCGCAGCTGAACGTCCATCAGCGTGTAGACGTCGTCGATCTCCATGTCGGCCATGTCGCTCAACTTGGCCGCTTCGACGGTCTGTGCGATATCGACGTCGGACATGGCTGCCTCCTACGGGCGACACGAACGATCGCAAAACTATACCCACGAGGACAGAAATGCGTCCCTCGACTATCATCCGGCCCATGAGCGCAGCGTGGCCGGCGGCGCCCAAGGTCGAAGACGCCACCCCGTCTCGGGCGAGACGCGCGTGGGGGAAGCTGCCGCATGAGGAGCGCTTCCGCCGACAGCGCCGCGACCTCTTGCGGGCCGCGGCCAAGCTCGCCGGCCGGTACGGCTATCGGGACACGCATGTGTCCCAGATCGTGTCGCAGGCAGGGCTCTCCAAGTCCACCTTCTACGAGCACTTCCAGTCGAAAGAGGACTGCTTCGTCGAGCTCTACCAGCGGGTCAGCACGGCGATGTTGCGCGCGGGCATCGATGAGGCCGACGCGAACTCGGATCGCGGCCCGTACGAGACGGTCCTTGCGGTCATGCGCGCGATGACCGGCTACGTCGCCCAGAACCCGCGCCTGGCCGACGTCATGCGGGAACAGATAAGTGCATCTCACCCGGCGATCGCCGAGCAACGAAGAGAGAATCACGAACGGACCGCAGAGCTGTTCATCACCCTCGCCACGCGCCTGGGGAGCCCGCTCAATCGAACCCAGCTGCGATTGTCGGCGGAGGTGATGATGCACGGCGTCATCGCCGTCCTCCCCCAACTTCGGAAAAGCGATCGCTTCGACGCGAATCTCAAGGCGATAGCGAAGCTCGTTTGTCGTGGACTGGAACTCGAAGAGGAGTAGGCATGGGGCGACTGGACGATCGGATCGCGATAGTTACGGGAGCGAGTCGCGGGATAGGCGCCGCGATCGCGACGAGGCTTGCAAGCGAAGGAGCCACGGTCGCCGTGGCCGCGCGAACGACGGAGGAAACAGAAGGCGGTCTCGCCGGCACGATCCATCAAGTGGTCGAAGCGATCACGCGAGCCGGTGGGAAGGCGCTCGCCGTCCCGACGAACCTGGCCTCAGGTGACGACCGGGCCCGGCTCGTAGCTACCGTGGAGCGTGAGCTCGGCCCCCCCGACATCCTGGTGAACAACGCCGCCGTCACGTACTTCCTGCCCAGCGCGACCTTCCCACGCAAACGCTACGACCTGATGTTCGAAGTTCAGGTCTGGACGGCGATGGAACTCGCCCAACTCGTCCTCCCGCAGATGATCGAGAACGGACGCGGCTGGATCGTAAACATCTCGTCCAAAGCCGCGCTCCATCCCCACGGGCCCCCGTTCAACCCGCGGGTTGCGTTCGGCACCGTGTATGGGATGTGCAAGGCCGCGCTCGAACGGTTCTCGACCGGGCTCGCCGCCGAGGTCTACGACAGCGGCATCGCGGTGAACGCGCTCTCCCCCACCCAAGTGGTGCCGACACCCGGCGTGATGTTCCATGGGTTGATCCCAGCCGGCAAGGAAGCCGATGCCGAACCGGTCGAGGTGATGGCCGAAGCGGCGCTCGAACTCACCTCGGGTAACCCGAAGGAGCTCACCGGACGCATCTGCTACAGCCAGGACCTGCTGGCCGAGCTCGGCGTCACGGTTGCCGCGGGAGCACGATGAGCCTGCCCGAAGACACCGGCCTGCGCGGCAAAGCCGCGATCGTCGGAGTTGCCGACATCGCCTCGCCGCCCGGCGAGTTGGGGATCAGTGCCCGGGGACTCGAGGTCCGCATGGCTAAGGAAGCGCTCGCCGACGCCGGGCTCACGATCGACGACGTCGACGGGGTGTTCGC
>JBOGWY010000361.1:0-3097 GCA_050694015.1 Actinomycetota bacterium
AGCTCATCATCGGCGACCGTCAGACCGGTAAGACCGCGATCGCCATCGACGCCATCATCAATCAGCGCGAGTTGTGGGGCACCGACAAAGCCGTGAAGTGCATCTACGTGGCCATCGGTCAGAAAGCCTCCACCGTCGCCGAGGTCGTCGCCGCCCTCGAAGAGCGCGGGGCACTCGAGTACACGGTCGTGGTCAACGCTCCGGCCTCCGACCCGGCCCCCTTCCAGTACCTCGCGCCGTTCACCGGCTGCGCGATGGGGCAGCACTGGATGGAGAACGGCGAGCACGCACTCGTCATCTACGACGACCTCTCCAAGCAGGCGATCGCGTACCGCCAGCTGTCGCTCCTTCTGCGTCGTCCTCCGGGCCGCGAGGCATACCCGGGCGACGTCTTCTACCTGCACTCCCGACTGCTCGAGCGTGCTGCGAAGCTCTCCGACGAGAACGGCGGCGGCTCGCTGACGGCGCTCCCGATCATCGAGACCAAGGGTGGAGACGTCTCCGCCTACATCCCGACCAACGTCATCTCGATCACCGACGGCCAGATCTTCCTCGAGTCGGACCTCTTCTTCTCGGGTGTGCGTCCGGCCATCAACGTCGGTATCTCGGTGAGCCGCGTCGGCGGTAACGCGCAGATCAAGGCGATGAAACAGGTCGCCGGCCGTCTGCGTCTCGACCTCGCCCAGTACCGCGAGCTCGAAGCCTTCGCGGAATTCGGGTCCGACCTCGACAAGGCATCGCAGGCGCAGCTCGACCGCGGTGCCCGTCTGGTCGAGATGCTCAAGCAGAAGCAGTACTCACCGTTCCGTGTCGAGGACCAGGTCATGTCCCTGTGGGCTGCGACCAACGGTTACCTCGACGACCTCCCGGTCGAAGAGGTGCAGCGCTTCGAGGAGGGTCTCCTCGACCATCTGCGGAGCCGTCACGGCTCCATCGGCGACAAGATCCGCGACACCGGAAAGCTCGACGAGGAACTCGAGACACAGCTGAAGTCCGCCGTCCAGGAGTTCAAGGACCGCTTCACCGACGACGTCGAAACGGTAGAGACCGTGGCCGCGAAGGAGGGTGTCCCCGAGTAGATGGCGCAGCAGCTTCGTGCGGTCAAGCGGCGGATCTCCTCGGTCAAGTCGACCCAGAAGATCACGCGGGCGATGGAGCTCATCGCCTCGTCGCGCATCATCAAGGCCCAGCGCCGCGTCGAGGCCGCCCGTCCCTACGCCGAGCAGATGCGTGCGCTCATGGCGTCGGTCGCTCGCAACGCGGGAAACCTCGATCACCCGCTGCTCCGCCAGCGTGACGAGGTCGGCACGGTCGGGCTCATCGTCATCTCTGCCGACCGTGGCCTTGCCGGTGCGTACAACTCGAACGTGATCCGGGCCGCCGAGCGCGACATGCGCGAGCACCGCGACACGAAGCTGTTCCTGTCGGGCAAGAAGGCGATCTCGTACTTCAAGTTCCGGGGCTACGACTTCTCGGATTCGTGGAGTGGGTACTCGGACCAACCGCGTATCGACAACGCTCGGGAGGTCGCTCGAGCGGCCGTCGAGGCCTTCGTCAACGGTGACGTCGATGAGGTCCGCGTCGCCTACACGAAGTACGAGTCGGCGGTCACGCAGAGAGCCCAGGTCGTGAACCTGATCCCGGCCCCCAAGGGGGAGTTCGAAGAGCAGGAAGACGACGGCGGTAAGCGCGCCAACTACATCTTCGAGCCCGAGCCCGACGACATCTTCGGCGAGCTTCTGCCTCGCTATATCGAGGGCGCGGTGTTCCAGGGGATGCTCGAGGCGGCCGCGTCGGAGCACGCCGCGCGACGCCGGGCGATGAAGGCCGCGACCGACAATGCAGAGGAACTGATCGAGAACCTGACCCGTGTCTACAACCAGGCCCGTCAGGCCGAGATCACCACGGAGATCATGGAAGTCATCGGCGGGGCCGAGGCCCTCGGCGGCTAGCTAGAACCAGGAGGAGTAATGGCTGTAACCGAAGAGAGACTCACGACCAGCGAGGGCCGCATCCTCGCGATCACCGGGCCCGTCATCGATGTCGAGTTCCCGCCCAACGCGCTGCCCGAGATCGGTTTCGCGCTCACCGTCGAGCGCACGATCGAGAACAAGACCGACACGATCACCGCCGAGGTCAGCGCGCACATCGGTCAGTCGACCGTTCGTGCGATCTGCATGAAGGCGACCGACGGGCTCGTGCGCGGTGCCAAGGTCGTCAATACCGGTGCCCCGATCACCGTGCCGGTCGGTCCCGTGACGCTGGGCCACGTCTACAACGTTCTCGGTGAGCCCGTCGACGGCTCGGAGATCCCCGCCGACACGAAGCGGTGGCCGATCCACCGCGAGGCGCCGCACTTCGAGGACCTCGAGCCGAAGACCGAGATGTTCGAGACCGGCATCAAGGTCATCGACCTCCTCGAGCCGTACGTGCAGGGTGGAAAGATCGGGATGTTCGGTGGTGCCGGCGTCGGCAAGACCGTCGTCATCCAGGAGATGATCTACCGTGTCGCCGAGCAGCACTCCGGCGTGTCGGTGTTCGCCGGTGTCGGCGAGCGCACGCGTGAGGGCACCGACCTCCTGATCGAGATGCGGGAGTCGGGCGTTCTCGACAAGACCGCTCTCGTCTACGGCCAGATGGACGAGCCGCCGGGCACGCGTCTTCGCGTCGCCTTGAGCGCGCTGACCATGGCCGAATACTTCCGGGACGAGGAGCACCAGGACGTGCTCCTTTTCGTCGACAACATCTTCCGTTTCGTGCAGGCCGGATCCGAGGTTTCGACCCTTCTGGGCCGGATGCCGTCTGCGGTGGGTTACCAGCCGACCCTGTCCGAGGAGATGGGAGAGCTTCAGGAAAGGATCACGTCGACCAAGGGTCGCTCGATCACCTCGCTTCAGGCGATCTATGTCCCTGCCGACGACATCACCGACCCGGCCCCCCACACGACGTTCGCTCACCTCGATGCCACGACGGTTCTTTCACGAGCGATCTCAGAGCTCGGCATCTACCCGGCCGTCGATCCACTCGACTCCACCAGCCGGATCCTGGACCCCCGATACGTCGGTGAAGAGCACTACAACGTTGCGCTCACTGTGCA
>JBOGWY010000362.1:0-4605 GCA_050694015.1 Actinomycetota bacterium
AGCGCACCGTTCTCGTTCAATCGATCCCGGCGCCGCTGCTGGGCGAGGCGGGCGGCCATCTTCTGGACCCACTGCTGCTCCTCGGCGCGCGACAGCCGCTCGGGGACCGAAACCACGAGCGCCCGTCCGATCACCTCGGCCGAGATCGTCTTCTTGCGGCGCGCCGAGCGTCGGACCTCCACCCGGTCGAACTCGGCCTCCGCTCCGGGCGCATCGAGGGGGAGACGGTTCATGACCATGGCCGCATCCTAGGGGGCAGGCGTGACAAGACCCGGTTTTGTACTCGGTGCACAACCAGCTCTGGATATCTCTGCCTGCCCAGCGCCTTGAGTACGGTGTAAGCAGGGTCGATAATATGTATCGCAACAACATAAAGGCCCCATCCCCCGGGTCTACAGAGAGCCCTCTCCGCTAGTCCGCCCATCCCCCCCAGCGGAGGGGGCTCAGTCTGTTTCGAATGGCCTGCTTGATCTCGACCGCGCTCCGGTACGCGGCCCGGGCCACCGGCGGCGGCACCCGCAGGAAGCCGAGCGCGGTGGTAACCACCCGCTCCTCCCCCTTCCCGTAGAGCCAGTCGAGATGGGACTGGAACGCGCTGTAGCTGCGTCCGATCGCCGGCCCGACGCGGTCCCATCCGCTCGGGCACGCCGGCGCGTCGTCCCGCAGGAACTGGTACGCCAGTGCACGCGACGTCGCGGAGTCCACGACCGTGCTGTGACCCGCGAGCGGGTGGCCCTCCCACGGGATCACGCGCCCCGGATGCTCGGGGATCTGCGCGTGGTCGGCCGGGACGATGGGATCGTTCGGCACCGCCAGCGTGAGCACACGCGTGCCGAACGAGACGTCCGAGCCATCGAGGTGCTCCATGAGATCGGAGCCGGGAGCGAGCTGTGTGACCGCGGGAGAGTCCGGATCCGGTACCGGCACCCCCTGCGCCGAGAGGTCCGATAACGCGTCGAGCGCCCATCTCCCGGTCAGGGTCCGTCGTTCCATCTCCGGGCCCTCGGCGGCGGCCGGCGCGCCCTCGTGCGGACTCGAGTAGGTGATCAGGTGCTCGACGTCGGGGAGCGCGTCGTCCCACGCCTGCGCGGCTTGGACAAGGTACAGGCGCGCGACGATACCGCCCTGTGAATGCGCGATCAGATCGACCTGCGCGTCGGGGTGACGGTCGTGGACCGCAACCATCAGCGCGCGCAGGTGCGCGGCAGCCTTGTGAAGATCGATGTAGGTGTCCGTGCGGTCGTACGGCTCGTGCAGATCGTCGGTGTCGAGGCCCGCATAGGAGAACCGGTACGTGCGCTCCTCCGGGTAGCCGAGCGCCGCGGGAGCGTGCTCGTAGATCGCCGCATCGACGCCTCCTGCAGTCTTGCTCGTGATCCCTGCGACGGCGACGACCACGTTGTCGTTCGGAGGCGCGTCTTGCGGTGCGAGGCGTGTCGCCATCTCGCAGTCGCGCTGCGCGCTTCCGGCCGACGCGGGTGCAACGAGCAGATCCTCGAGACCGCCCATGTCGTCCGGTTTCTCCAATGTCGGCGCGAGATGGATCGCGCCGGTGATGTCGAGGGGGCCGAGGAGTCGCTCGGGGTCGACGTAGGCGCCGTGGAGCTTGATGCCGAAGTGCAACGCGTCGCGGCCGTGGGTCTGTCCGCTGCGGCCGATCCACGTCACAGCGGTGACACGCTCGCCCGGAGCGACCGAGACCTCGGACAGGATGGTGTAGGTCGTCTCTACGCCCGAGCCGTGATCGATCGTGACGGCGAGATCGCCGGCGACCGATCCCGCGAACGAGACCACGCCGTCGGCCGCGGCGCGCACCGCGGTCCCCGCGGGAACGTCGTAGTCGATGCCCCTATGCCCACTCCCGAACCGGTCGAGCGGGGGGTCGAAGCGCGACGAAACGGTCGCGTCGACGGGGGGAACGAGATAGAGCGCGAACTCGGCGCGCGCGGAAGCTGGGAAAGCCAAGAGCAGGGCGGTCCCGAGAACCGCGATCGCAGCGCGCATCGCCCGAGAGCGTCCCGCCGCCGGAGAAACGGCGCGGTGGTGGGGGTCACTGAAGGGCTCATGGAACGATGACTGTGCCGGCTCCCTCGTCCAAAGCAGCTTCGGCGCGATCGATCGACGTGATGATCCCCGTCTTGCCCGTACGCGCGACGAAACGCGCGACGGCGTCGACCTTCGGCGCCATGCTCCCCGTCCCGAACTCGCCGGCTTCGAGATAGCGACGTGCCTCGGCGACCGTCATCGAATCGATCGCTCGTTCCTGCGGCGTGTCGAAGCCGAGCTTCACGTGAGCGACGTCGGTCAGGATCACCAGGCCATCGGCGCGGACATCGACGGCCAGTAGTGCGGAGGCGAGGTCCTTGTCCACGACCGCCTCGACGCCGGTCAGCGTCCCGTCCTCACGTTGCACCACGGGGATGCCGCCGCCCCCGGCGGCGATGACGGCGATGCGTTGCTCCACCATCGCGGCGATCGCTTCGGCCTCGACGATCTCCTTCGGATAGGGCGACGGGACGACGCGCCGCCACGCGTTGCGGTGCCGGTCCTCGACGAGGGACCAACCTTGTGCCTGCAACGCCTCGACGCGGTCGGCCGGGATCATCTCGCCCACGGGCTTGCTCGGAGACGAGAACGCGGGATCGTCGCGCTCCACGAGGATCTGCGTGACGACCGATACGACGACGCTGGGCAGGTCGACCTCGCCCAGTGCGTTGCCGAGACATTGCTGCAACACGTAGCCCATGCCCCCTTGGGTATCGGCCACGCAGACGTCGAGCGGCAAGAAGGGAAGGTTCCCGAAACGCGTTCCGAGCTCGGCGCGGAGCAGATGGTTGCCCACTTGGGGCCCGTTGCCGTGCGTGACGACGATGCGGAACCCGCGGAGCACGAGCTGCACGAGATGATGCGCCGTCTCGGCGGTGCGCGCGAGATCCGCGGCGACGGAGTCCTCTCCGCCGGGGTCCTGCATCGCGTTGCCGCCGAGCGCGACGACGACGAGCGCGCCGGGTTCCATCAGTGGAACTTAGAGCAAGATGTCGCGGACGTAGAAGATCGCGAAGTAGACGACGAACGCGACGGCCGCGACGTACATCATCGGCCGCACCTCACCTGCCTTACCGCGTGCCAGCTTGATGAACACGTAACCGATGAACCCTGCCCCGATGCCGTTCGTGATCGAGTACGTGAACGGCATGACGACGACCGTCAGGAACGCAGGGATCGCGATCTCGAGATCGTCCCACGGGATCTCGCGGACGTGAGTCATCATCAGGAATCCAACGAGGATGAGGGCCGGCGCGGCGGCATGGAGCGGGATGATCGTCGCCAGCGGTGAGAAGAAGATCGAAAGAAGGAAAAGGGCGCCGGTGACCACCGCCGTGAGACCGGTCCGGCCCCCATCCGCGATCCCGGACGCGCTCTCGATGTAGGTGGTGTTGGACGACGCGGAGAAGATGCCACCGAGAGCCGCGGCACCCGAGTCGACGGCGAGCACACGATCGAGATCGGGCAGCCGACCGCGGTCGTCGAGGAGGTCGGCCTCGCGACCGAGCCCGACCACGGTTCCCATCGTGTCGAAGAAGTCGGAAAGCATGAGCGTGAACACGGCAAGGATCGCTCCGATCGCACCCATCTGTGCGAAGAAACCGAACGAGAAGTTGCCTATGAGCGAGAAGTCGTCTCCCGATGGGAAATCGACGACCCTGCCGTAGTTCGCCCTGCCCTCGAAACCGGCCCCGTCGAGAAGCGTCTCGTTCACGATGACCGCGATCACGGTAGCTGCGAGTATGCCGATCAACAGAGCCCCGCGAACGTTACGGGTGTAGAGATAAACGATCAGCAAGAGCCCGATGACGAAGATGAGGATCGGCCACCCGCGCAGTTCGCCCCCACTTCCGAGCTGCAGGGGTGCCCCCGGATTGCCCGTTCCCGTCACGAACCCTGCATCCACGAACCCGATGATCGTGATGAAGAGACCGATGCCGACCGCGATCGCTTGTTTGATCGGCAGCGGAACCGCGTCCATCACGGCTTGACGGAACTTCGTCAGGACGAGGATCAGGATGATGATGCCCTCGGTCACCACAACGCCCATGGCCTCGGGCCAGGTGAGTTGATCGCCCCCCACGAGCTGGAACGCCACGACCGCGTTCAAACCGAGCCCGGCGGCGATCGCGAAGGGGTGACGACCGAAGGCACCCATGGCGATCGTGGCGATGCCGGCGGCGAGCGCGGTCACGGTCAGGACGGCAGCAGCATCGAGAGTGGTGCCCTCGCGGTCCGTTACCTGACCGAGGATTATCGGGTTCAGGAACAGGATGTAGGCCATCGTCATGAACGTCGTGACGCCGGCGATCACCTCGGTGCGAACGGTCGAGCCACGTTCGGTGATGCGGAAGTAGCGGTCGAGACCGCTGCCCCCAGTGGTGACGACTTTAGACACCGGTGTCTCCCTTCGCTAAAGGTGACCTGAACGTATCCAGCGCCACGGGCAATAGGCTGGATTTCATGGCGACGGTGACGTTGATACCCGGCGACGGCATCGGCCCCGAGGTCGCTGCCGCGACACGCCGCGTGGTCGATGCCCTGGACGCGGGGATCGAC
>JBOGWY010000363.1:0-11383 GCA_050694015.1 Actinomycetota bacterium
ACACCGACCTCGTCGGTCCCCGCGAACCGAGCCACCGCCATCAAGCGGATCAAGACGTCGGTGTGCTCGCCCCAGATGAAACGCTCGTCGTAACCGCCGATAGAACGCATCAGCTCGGTCGGGACCACGTAAGAATTCAGGAACACACGCAGCGGTACGCGCTCGAGCAGCAGCCCCAGCGACGACGGCCGTTCCGGAGCGCCGAGCTTCGGGGCATGCCGAGTCACCTCGGCCTCCTCGACGGACGGGCGGATCGCGCTCACGACGACGAGATCGCCGGGCGCCGGATCGCGTTCGAGGATCGCACGCTGCGCCTTCCATTTGCCGGGCAGCCACTGGTCGTCGTCGTCCAGTGTTGCCCAGTACGTCGCCCTCGCGAGGGCGAGGCCCTGGTTGCGTCCCGCGGGGGCCCCACGCGAAGGGTCGTTGCGGTGCAGGACGACGCGTTCGTCGGCACCGCAGATCTCGACGATCCGATCGCGGTTGTCGGGATCGGACCCGTCGTCGATCACGACCACCTGCACGTCGTCGTCCTGGTCGAGAACACTCCGCAACGCCCGCGCGAGCAGCACAGGACGGTTCTTCGTAGGGATCGTCACCGAGATCAAAGCCATATGCCACCACCATAGCCAGAAGGGGAACCATGATCGAAGAGCAGCACACAGCTACACAACAGCCGGCAGCGAGTACAGCGTTCGTGCGCGTGACGCGCGGCGCCCTCGCGTTCCTCTCGGGATCCGGGATGGGGCTGGTCGCCGGACTGGTGATGACGATCCTGCTGACCCGCACGCTGGGTCTGAATGGCTACGGCCTTCTGTCGGTCGCACTGGCGGTCACGACGTTGATCCAGACGGCGACGACCCTCGGCCTTCCCGGTGGGACGTCGCGGATGCTGGCGCTCGCCCGGGGCAAGGATGACGAGGAGGGCGTCGCCCGGACCTTCAACGCCAGCCTGCTGGTCGGGCTCATCTCGGGAACGGTCGGCGTGGCCGCGATCTTCCTGCTGAGCAGCACCGGGCTGATGGACAGGATCGCGGTCTCGACGCTGCTGTTGATCACGTCTCCGATACTGGTCTCGGCCGGCATCCGCTCGTCGCTCTACGGCACCCTCCGCGCGTACCAGGACGTCAAGGCGCTCTTCGCCGTGTCGCTGGTCGTGCCCCTCTTCGACGTGATCGTGATCGGCGCGCTCGTGCTCCTCGGCGTCGATGAGATCGGGTGGTACGCCGGCGCGCTGGTCGGCGCGGCCTACCTCGAGGTGGGGCTGCTCGCCTACTTCGTGCGCAAGAAGAGGCGGTTCGGATCGATCTTCCACACGCGCTGGACCGACGCGAAGTCACTGTTGTCGTTCTCGCTTCCGTTCATCCTCGTCCAGTTCATGTTCCTGGTCGTTCACCAGTCCGACATCGTCCTTCTCGGTGCGTTCCACGAGGCCGCCGTCGTTGGCCTGTACGCGCCCGTGATGCGTCTCGGTCAAACCGTCGAGAAACTGCTGTCGGCGTTCCCGCTGCTGTACATGCCGATCGCTACGGCGTACTTCGCCCGCAACCGGATCGGCGAGATCCACGATCTTTATCTGACCGTCACCAAATGGGCCTACGCGCTCGGCTTCGCCGTTCTCCTTGCGCTGTTCGTCACGCCGGGCGTCGTCCTGCCGCTGTTGTTCGGCGGTGCCTACGAGTCGATGGTCGCCGAATCGCGCGTGCTCGCGATCGGATACTGGGCCGCACTGCTCACCGGACTCAACGGCGTCACGCTCGGTGCGCTCGGACTGCAGAAGAAGGCCGCGGTGGCCGCTTTCGCCGGGATCGTTCTGAACATCGCCGTAGCGGTGTTCTTGATCCCGCGCTTCGCCGCACTCGGCGCGGCGTGGAGCAACACGATCGCTTACCTGTTCGCCAACGGTGCCTTCAGCTACATCCTGTACCGGGCGAGCGGCATCTCACCGTTCCGTAAGGACACCACCGCGCTCTACCTGTATTCGTTCGTGGTCGCCGGGGTAGGGGTGGCCGCGCTCGCGCTGTTCGATGTCTCGTCGACCATCGCGGGTCTGGTTCTCCTGGCCGTGGTGATCGTGGCGTGGCTCGGGGGAGCCGCGTTCGGCAAGCCGTTCAAGATGGAATGGGCAGAGATGAAGAGGGTCTTCACATCGAGCAAGAAGAACCGTACCGACGGCGACGAGAAGGCCGGGCGTGAGCGACGTGCACCGTTCCCGATCTTCGTGGGGCGTGGGCGCTCCGGAACGACGTTGTTCCGAGCGATCTTCGATGCGCATCCGGCCGTAGCCGTTCCTCCGGAGTCACCGTTCCTCGTATCGCTCGCGCACAGACGCTTCTATTTCGAGAAGCGTGGCGTGTTCGACACCGACTGCTTCCTCGCCGAGCTCATAGCGCATCCCCGCTTCGAGCTGTGGAAGATGAGCGAAGCCGAGGTCCGCGACGCGATCGTCGCCGCGGCTCCGAGGACCTACGCGGACGCGATCCGCGCGCTCTACGGGCACTACGCCGCCAGAGATGGCAAGACGATCTACGGCGACAAAAGCCCGCGCACCACGGGTGCGATACCGATGCTCGCGGACCTGTTCCCGGAGGCACGTTTCATCCACATCATCCGTGACGGACGTGACGTAGCGCTGTCACATTTCGACGTGGACTTCGGCCCCGACAACGTCATGCATGCGGCGCTCGACTGGCGCCGTGAGGTGGGGCGCTGTCATGCCGACGGCAGCAGGCTGGATGCCGGTCGTTACGTCGAGGTGCGCTACGAGGACCTCATCGATCGTCCCGAGGAGACGGTGCGCGGCCTGTGCACGTTCATCGGGATCGAATTCGAGTCCTCGATGCTGCGCTACTTCGAGCGTGCCGACTCGGTGATCGGAAGCACGCCGACCCCGGACGCGCACACCAACCTGCGCTCTGCCCCCAAGAAGGTACGGGACTGGCGCGAAACGATGGACGAAGAGACCGCTGCGCTGTTCGAGCTCTTCGCCGGGTCGCTGCTGACGGAGCTCGGTTACGAAGTCACGTCCCCGCCTCTGACGGTAAGTGCGCGGATCTCCGCGCGCCTCAAGCAAACTGCCATCGTTGCAACTCGCCGCGTCCACCGGATGCGCAACCGCGAGCTCGGCAAGCGTGTCCTCCACCGACTCGGACTGACAGGGAGCTGATACCAGACATGTCTTCACAGAAAGCGGTCCGCGCGGCGCGCGACGGCAGTTACCACGACGTGATCGAGTTCGTCGGTGAGCCCGGCGCGCAGATGTTGACCACGACGCATCTGCCGGTAGGCACTCCCGTCGCCGGCCTCGTCGTGTGTTCGTCGCTGCGCGCCGAGTTCGAGACGAACTACCGGCGCGAGATCCTCTTGGGCCGGACCCTTGCCGCCGCGGGCATCGCGGTACGTCGCTTCCAGTACCTAGGCACAGGGAACTCCGATGGTGAGACGCGGGCGGTGACCTTCGATCAGATGGTGGCCGACGCCGAAAGGGCAACGGGAGCCTTCCTCGAGAGCACCGGCCTAGAGCGCATCGCGTTCATGGGGACGCGCCTCGGCGGCACGATCGCAGCGGCGGCGGCGGCGTCGCGCGACGGCGCTCCCGTCGTGCTGTGGGAACCGGTCGTCGAGGTTGTCAGGTACTACCGGCAGATCTTCCGCGCTCGCAAGATGTGGGTACTCGGAGGCTCCGACGAGATCCAGACCGAAACCGCCACGGCCGAATTCGAACGCACCGGGTTCCTCGATATCGTCGGCTATCCGATCGACAGGAACCTGTACGACAGCGCGATCGGCCACGACGTCGCCGGTGAGCTGACCGGGGCACGGCGCGTGCTCGTCGTGCAGATGGGCGGGCGTCACGGACTCAAGCGTGAGTACGCGGCGCTCGGTGCCGCCAAGGAGAGCGAGGGCTACATCGTGACGAGCGAGGTCGTCGACGAGGACGAGTCGTGGTGGTTGGAGCATCCCGGCGAGCGCCAAGAGAAGCGGACGATGAACTCGTCGCCGGCGATCGACGCGACCGTGACGTGGCTGAAGAGCTGGGCATCCGGTGCGGAGGTGGCGGCATGACGGTGATCACCGCCGCGAACGAACGCCCGCTGTTCTTCTCGAGTGGCGACGAGATGTCGTTCGGCATCATCACCGAGCCGGAGGCTCCGCGCGGCATCGCGGTGATCTCCCTCGCCGGTGCCGTGCACGTACCCTCGGCGAACCGCAACCGCATCTGGGTGCGCCTGAATCGCACCCTCGCGGCCGACGGCTTCCATGCGCTGCGCTTCGAGTACGCGGGGACCGGCGAGAGCAGCGGGCCGGGAACACCGTTTGAGCGCGACAAGCCGCGCACCAACGACCTCCTCGGGGCGGTCGCGTTCCTGCGCGAACAGGGCCTCGACCGGTTCGTGCTCGTCGGAACGTGCTTCGGTGCGCTGACCGCACTCCTGACGGCACCCCAGATCGAAGGCGTCGAGAAGATCGTGCTGCTGTCGCCTCTGATCCTCGATTCGAAGTCGTACGCGCAGCTCGCGACCGAGACGAGCGTCACGAGCTACGTTCGCAAGGCCCTGCGGCCCCGAACGATCACGGGCGCGTTCCGCTCGGCATCGCGCGCGAGCTACAAGAAGATCGCACGGGCGAAGATCGAGGCCCTGCGCGACGGTGGCGAAACGACACCTGACGGTCTGGCACCGCTGCCGGTGAGCCCCCGCGTGATGGCGGCGATCAGATCACTCGTCGACCGCGGGACTCCCACGACGATCGCGTTCGGCAGCGAAGACGCGCACTACGAAGACTGGCGACGTGCGACACGCGGCCGCCTGGGGAGGTTGATCGAGAGCGCCGACAACATCGACGTCGTCGTCCTGCCTGGGTATCTACACAGCTTCCCGCAACTGTCCGTGCAGGACGAGGTCGTGGATCTCGTGAGTACCCGCGTCACCTACGCGTTCGGCGGTGCGCCGAGCCTCAGCACGTCTTCGTAGACGCTGAGATAGCGCGAGGCGACGGGATCGATCGCGAACTCGCTTCGAGTCCGGTCGCGCGCCGCGGCTCCCAGAGCGGCCCGCCGCGGCGGATCGTTCACGAGGTCTGTCAGCGCGTCGCCGAGTGCATCGGCGTCGCCCGGCTCGACGAGCACCCCTGTCACGCCGTCGGCGACGATCTCGGGGATACCGATCAGCGCATAGGAGACGACCGGTAGCCCGAGTAACCCGGCCTCGATGAGGTTGGCCGGCATGCCCTCGGTGCGCGAGGACGACAACATGACGTCGCTCGCGCCGAGGATGTCGGCGATGTCGCGACGAGAGCCGAGCAGCACTACTTTGTCCACCTTTCGGTTTGGCAGGCTTCGACGGGCCTCTTCAACCTGGGGCCGAAGGGGTCCGTCGCCTGCCATCACCAGCACCACCCGTTCGTCGCCGGCCATCACGCGGCCGGCGACGCGCACGGCCGCGACGGGATCCTTCTCCCACGTGAAGGCGCCGAGGTAGAGCACCACCACGGCGTCGCCGGCGATGCCCAACTCGCTCCGCACCGCGGCGCGGTCCCTCAAGGGACGGAGCCGTTCCGGATCGACCGCGTTGGGGATCGTCACGACCCGTTGCGGCGACAAGCGGAACATCTCGATCGTCTCCCGGCGCACCGAGTCCGCGACCGCGATCACCCGTGTCGCGGCGCGCAACTGCGCGGCGAACAGAAGGCGCCGCGGGCCTCTCATGAGCGCCCGTCCGACGGACGATCCGATCCGCCGGTAGACGACCGGCGGAGACGACATCGACGCCAGGTACTTGAGCGCTTCGCCGCCGTGTGCCTGCACGACGTCGGGTTGTACATCGTGCAGGCGCCTGCGCAGCGCGCGCCGCATGACGAGGTCGAACTTGGCGGCGTCGTGGTCCCGGGTGTCCGAGCGCAACACGACAACCTCGACGTCGAGATCGAGCGTGTGGGGGTCCGGTCCGTGAAGGAGAGCGACGGATTGCTGCACGCCGCTGCGAGCCAACGAACGGATCAGATCGGAGGCGAACACCTCCGCCCCACGACGAGCACCGCTCGCCATCACATGCAGCACCTTCACCCTTGCACCCCTTGTCTCTTCAAGCAGTCGATCATAAGGAGGTAGAAGTAGATGGCTGTAGACCACGCGCTTCTCGAAGCGCACAGCTCTTTCGTCGACCACTCGCTCGGGATCCGCGAGACGTTCGTATCGCTGGAGGTCGGTGGTGGCCGCACCGTCGGTGTCCTGTCCGAACCGCTCGAGAACCGGCGCGATACCGGATGGTTGCTATGCCACTCGTTCGGCGTCGAGTACGTCACGCTGCTCCTCACGGAGGTCGCCATCGCGCGCCGCACGGCTGCGGCCGGGTTCCCCGTGCTCCGTTTCGCATGCCAGGGCTACGGCGACAGCTCCGACATCAACGCGCACCCGTCGCCGTCGACCCACCTGCGCGACACCCAAGACGCGCTCGAGGAGATGCGACGTATCACCGGCCTCACCGACATCGGCACGGTCGGTGCTCGTTTCGGCGGCACCGTTGCCGCACTGATCGCCGATCGCAACGACCTGGAGCGCACGATCCTGATCGCGCCGGAGGTGAGCGGGAAAGCGTTCGCGAAGGAACTCTTGCGTAGTGCGGTGTTCCACGACATCGCCGGTCCGGGAGACGCTCAGGAGGTCTCGATGGACGAACTCCGCGCCGAGCTGGCGAGCGTCGGCGAGGTCAACATCAAGGGCTTCACCCTCACCGGGGCGATGGTCGACGAGCTGAATGGGATCGATCTCGCAACGGACACCGAGCGTTTCCACGGTGACGCGTTGATCCTCCAGATATCTCGGACCGACAGGCCGCAGCGTTCGCTCACCAAACTCAACGAACGGCTCACCGCGGTGGGCGCGACGAGCTCGATCGACGTCGTCACCGACCGTCTCGCGTCACACTTCGGCAACCAGCACGTCGGGTGGATATCGAGCGACGTGATCGGCGATCAACTCTCGGACCTGATCGACCGTGTCGTGACCGACGCGGTGACCTGGGCGGTCGCCGCGGCAGAAGGAGGTAACCGATGAAGGAGTTTCCCGTCTTCGTTCCCTCGGGGAAGGAGCACATCGGCGCCGTCATCACGGTGCCCGATGGAGACATCAAAGGCCTGGTTGTGCAGGCACCGGGCGGCGGCGGCGCGCCGCGCAGCCACAGGTTCGGTCTGTGGACGAAGCTGTCGCGCTCGCTCGCGGATCAAGGACTCGCTTCGGTGCGCATGGAGTGGCCCGGCGTAGGTGACAGTACGGGCGAGTTGTTCAGCGGCTTCCACGCGCTGCCGCTCGAGCACATGGTTGCGGTCGCGGAGTTCGCGATGGAGGCGACCGGCACGAAGCGTGTCGGCCTGGTCGGTAACTGCTTGGCGGCTCGTGCCGCGGTGTGGTCCGCGCCGAAGCTCCCGACCACCGAGAGCATCGTGCTGATCTTCCTTAACCCGCTCGGCGGGACCGCCGGCAACGAAGAGATCGTGACCAAAGCGAAGAACTTCTTCCAGGCGTTCCCCAAGCCGGTCGAGAGGGCGGCCCGCGCGGCCTACATGACGTGGCGGCGAGGGCGCGTTCTCGCCAAGGCGGCGAAGGCCAAGCGCCCGCCCCTGATGGCCAACGTGCGCGCTCTGGACCCGTCGATCGACGTCCTGTTCCTCGAATCGCAGACCGAGCTCGCGGGGCGCTTGCCGAAGATGGTGGCGTCGCTGAAGGGCAAGGGCGATCCGCGCCGGATCGAGATCGACTACCTCACCGGGTCCAGCATGCAGCAGTTCGAATCGCGCGCGGAGCAGGAGAAGGTCATCGCGGCGACGACGAACTGGTTCGCTCAGAGCTTCGGCGCCACGACCGAGTCCGTTGCATCCGAAGCCGCCGAGAGGATCGTCCGTCTCGAGGAGGCCGAGAGCTCCGCTGCGGTCTGATGCACCGTCAAGACGTTTTCCCCTTCTTCATCGGTCGCGCTCGCTCGGGCACGACGTTGTTGCGCGCCATATTCGACGGTCATCCGCACCTCGCGATACCGCCGGAGTCGCACTTCATCGTTCCGCTACGACCGCGGCGAAGGCCGTTCGACGTCGAGATGTTCCTCGCCCAGGTGCAGGCACACCCCCGGTACCGCTTGTGGGCGCTGGATGATCGCCTCGTGCGCGACCGCCTCCGACAGGATGACCCGGCTACTTTCGAAGACGGGATCCGGGCTCTGTTCGCGGCCTACGCGACCCATCACGGCAAGCCCGGCTACGGGGACAAGACGCCTGCGTACGTGTATCGGGTGCCGGTCCTGGCGCGCATGTTCCCCGAAGCACGTTTCGTCCACATCATCCGCGACGGCCGTAACGCGTCGCTGTCGTTCCTGCGGACGGAGTTCGCTTCGGGAGGCATAGAGGAGGCCGCGTTCGCGTGGAAGGTCGGGACGCGGCGGGGGAGAAAGGCGGGCGCACGTCTCGGTAGCGAGCGCTATTTCGAGGTTCACTACGAAGCCCTCGTCGACGATCCCGAGACCGAGACTCGCAAGGTGGCTGCTTTCCTCGGACTGACCTACGACCCGGCGATGCTGGCCTACGTCGAGCGGGCCGAGACGATCCTCGAGAACACGCCGCACCCGGCGGCCCACCAGAACCTTCGAAGGGCCCCGACGAAGACCTCGACGGACTGGCGGAGAGAGATGCCGGAGGCCGATCTGGAGACCTTCGAACTGATCGCCGGGGACCTCCTGGACGAGCTCGGCTACGAGAGGGGCAACGGGCGTACGCAGGCGGCCGCCGGGCGCAAGCTACGGCTCCAGGCTCGGCGTGTGGCGAAACGCACGCGGAAGGCTCTCGCGAGACCTGCCTGACGCCTCACCCACCCGTCGTACCGCAGATACGCAACGAGCACCGTGTTCCTACGCGTCTAGAGAAAGAGAGTTCATGGATATGAAGCCCAAAGTCCGAGACGATCTGACGGTCGTCGAGCTCGACGGTGAAGGGGTCATCTACGACGAGGCCTCCGGCGAGCTCCACCATCTCAACGAGACCGCCACGCTCGTGTTCTCGCTGTTGGACGGGACCGGGACGGTCAAGGAGATCGCGGTCGACCTCTCCGGCGCGTTCGGACAGGATGCCAAGACGATCGAGGATCAGCTCCGGCCCTTGATCCGCGGATTCAAGCAAGCCGGCCTGCTCGAGCAAGCATCCTAGTGCTCTCCACCACCGACGCACGTGCGCGGACGCGCACGCAGAAGCCGCGTAGCAGCTGAGAAGCCAAACTCGACCACCTAGGTTGGGTGGCATGGAGAGATCTAAAGGTCGGCGATCTGCACTTCGCGGTGCGGACCGACTCGTGGGAGTTCACCGCGTGGCTCGACCACGCGCTGGGCGCCTACATCACCGACGAAGAGGCCGAGGTCAAGTACAGCTTCGTCGTCGGCGACGCGGGTGGGCGGGGATCGGTCTCTAAGACGTTTAGCATCTTCTACTGGGGCACCGTGCCGGTCGTTAAGACGCTGCACTTCCCGACCGCGATCCACGCGTTCCTGACCGAGCTCGAGGTGATGCAGATGTCACCGCGTCGAGACGGCCTGTTCCTTCGCGCCGTCCCGGTCACGGACGGCGACGCGGTCGGCTTGGTTCCGGTTTCCATGATCATGGGGATGGGCGACGAGACCCGCACCGCCGCGCGCGCCGGACTATCGTTCGGTGCTCCGATGGCGCTGCGGCTCGACCCCTCGACCGGGTTGGTCTCGCCGGTGCCCGCATCGCTCGCACTGCCGAGGGACGCGCACGACCTGCTCTCAACAGTGACGCAGAGCGGCGGCCTAGACCGTCTCGTCCTAGCGCCGGAGGTCAAGATCGACGCCGTGTTCGCGATGTCGACCGGCCCCATAGACGCCGACGCGAACCTGATGGAGCCCGCGTCGCGGGCGTCCACGCTGTACCGGATCGCCCCGTGGATCCTGAACCTCGATTCCTTCGGGTCTTCGAGTTTGGAGGTCCTGGGCGGGATGGTGCAGGGCGCACGTGGTTACACCCTCACGCCGATCTCGGATCGCACCCGTCTCTTCGAGGCGCTACTTGCCGGACTGAAAGAGGCACGATGAACACCGGTTTCTACGAGTTGCTGGGGACACGTTTCGCGATCCACTGCGACAACCACGATCTCGGTTCCGAGATCCACCGGCTCCTCGATTCGTTCGCGATCCAGGCCGCGCCGCAGCGGCCCGCGGCGTTCTTCTCGATCGCCACGGCCGACGACGCGTACCGCCTCTCGCTGGCGGGTGAAGAGCTCGTGGCGGGATCGTCCGACGCGGTCCTCGACGGACTGATGTCACGGCTCAACTACACCGCCCTCGAGCGGTGCCCCTACCTGGCGTCCCATGCCGGTGTCGTGGCCCTCGGAACGCGCGGCATCGCCTTTCCGGGCCCGTCGGGGAGTGGCAAGACCACGCTCACGGCGGCATGCGTGCAGTCGGGCTTCGGTTATCTGTCCGACGAGGCGCTCTGCATCGAGAACGACACCGGTGCCGTCGTCCCGTACCCCAAGCCGCTGAACGTGTGGCCGCAGGCGCTCGCGAAGCTCCACGTCGACGTCGCCCCGGGCCGGATCCGGCCGTTGCTGCTGACGCCGGACGACCTCGGAGGCACCATGGCTCAGCCGGGGATCGAGCTCAGCGACGTCGTGATCCGCGAGACCAACATCGACGGCACGTCTCCCGAGATGAGGCTCTGGCCGGTCCCGCGGGCGCAGCTGCTGATGACCCTGATGCGCAACGCCTTCAACCATTACAAGTACCGCCGCGTCGCCTTCGAGGTTGCCGCCCGGATCGCGGAGCGGACGAGAGCGTGGAGGTTGACCTACGACGACCCCGTCGCGGCTGCCGCTCTGCTGCGCGCGGAGCTGGGCTAGATAGGACGCGCAGAGCGTCGCGACCCTACGGGGAGCGTCGTATGGAAGTTACGCGTCGCGACCCATCCCGCGCACGGCCCCTGTACCTACGCTGAGGCGGTCCCTCCGAGCCCGGGGGGGCCGACAGATGCAGACAAGGAGCACCGTGGGCCGTAGGCAGACGACGCCGAAGATCATCCATCTTCCCGACGTCCCCATGACCGATCCGGCCGACGAAGGGTCGCCTCGCGACCCGCATGGACATCGCAGCCTTCCCGAGCGCGTCGCTACGGTGCTGAGACGCGAGGTTCCGCTGATCGTTCTGGACCTGGCCGTGGTGCTGGCGTCATACCTCGCGATCCTGGTACTGCGCTTCGACGGCGAGGTGCCGAGCCGTTACTGGGGGGGTTTCTGGGGTTTCCTCCCGGCGGTCATGCTCGTGCACTTCCTCGCCAACTACCTCTTCGAGCTCTACGGGCAGATGTGGCGCTACGCGAGCGTGCAGGAGGC
>JBOGWY010000364.1:0-2643 GCA_050694015.1 Actinomycetota bacterium
GGTGACGGGGGTGTCGTCGCCGGGGAACTCGTACTCGGTGAGGAGCTCACGCACCTCGAGCTCGACCAGGTCGAGGAGCTCAGGGTCGTCGACCATGTCGACCTTGTTCAGTGCCACCACGATGTAAGGAACGTTGACCTGACGGGCGAGCAGCACGTGCTCACGCGTCTGGGGCATAGGACCGTCGGCGGCCGACACCACGAGGATGGCACCGTCGATCTGCGCGGCGCCCGTGATCATGTTCTTGATGTAGTCGGCATGGCCCGGCATGTCGACGTGGGCGTAGTGGCGGTTGTCGGTCTCGTACTCGACGTGGGCGATGGCGATCGTGATGCCCCTCTCTTTCTCTTCGGGGGCCTTGTCGATCTGGTCGAACGCGGTGAACTGGACGTTCGGGTTCTGCTCCGCAAGAACCTTCGTGATCGCCGCGGTAAGGGTCGTCTTACCGTGGTCGATGTGACCCATCGTCCCGATGTTTACGTGCGGCTTGGTGCGCTCGAACTTCGCTTTAGCCATCGCTCCTTCTCCCTCTCCTATCCCTTACGTCTTGGTTACTCGCCACGGACCGTCGCTACGACCTCTTCCGCGATCGATTGCGGAACCTCCTGGTACTCCTTGAACTGCATCGTCGACGTCGCGCGTCCCTGCGTACGGCTGCGGAGCTCGGTCACGTAGCCGAACATCTCCGACAGTGGCACGATCGCTTTGACGATCCGATCGTTCCCACGCTGGTCCATCGATTCGACGCGACCGCGGCGAGACGAGATGTCACCGATGACGTCGCCCATGTACTCCTCGGGCGTGACGACCTCGATGTCGAACACCGGCTCGAGGAGCACGGGCTTCGCCTTCTTCGCCGCCTCCTTGAAGACCATCGAACCGCAGATCTTGAAGCTCATCTCCGAGGAGTCGACGTCGTGCGCGGACCCATCTTTCAAGATCACGCGGACGTCGACCACCGGGTACCCGGCGAGGACACCGGACGCCATCGCTTCCTGGACGCCCTGATCGACCGCGGGGATGTACTCGGTCGGGATCTTTCCACCGGTGATCTTGTTGACGAACTCGTAACCACCGCCGGGGCCCGTCGGCTCTATGTCGATGACGCAGTGGGCGTACTGACCCTTACCACCGGTCTGCTTGACATATCGGACTTCGACCTTCTCCTTCGGCTCGCGGATCGTCTCGCGGTAGGCGACCTGCGGCTTACCGACGTTGGCACCGACGTTGAACTCGCGCGTGATGCGGTCCACCAGGACCTCGAGGTGGAGCTCGCCCATGCCCGAGATGATCGTCTGGCCGGTCTCGTCGTCGGTGTGCACGCGGAAGGTCGGGTCCTCCTCGGACAGACGCTGCAGCGCGGTGCCGAGCTTGTCGGAGTCGGCCTTTGATTTCGGCTCGATCGCGACGTCGATGACGGGGGCCGGGAAGTTCATCTCTTCCAGAAGCACGAGATCGTTCGGGTCGCACAGCGTGTCACCTGTCAAGGTCTGCTTCAGGCCGACCACGGCGATGATGTCACCCGCGAACACCGCTTCTTTGTCCTCGCGGTGGTTGGCGTGCATCTGCAGGATGCGACCGATGCGCTCCTTCCGGTCTCGCGTCGAGTTCGTGAGCGAGTCACCGCTCTTGAGCGTCCCCGAGTACACGCGGAGGTACGTGAGGCGACCGACGTACGGGTCGCTCATGATCTTGAACGCGAGGGCCGAGAACGGCGCGTGGTCGTCGGCGGGACGCTCGACGGCATCGCCGCTGTCGGGCCGGGTCGCGACCATCGGCGGAAGGTCGAGGGGGCTCGGCAGGTACCAGCAGATCGCGTCCAGCAACGGCTGCACGGCCTTGTTCTTGAACGCGGTACCGCAGAGAACCGGGTTGACCTCGCCCGAGAGCGTCGCGCGCCGGATCGCCTTCTTGATCTGGTCGGCCGACGGATCTTCCTCCGCGACGTAGAGCTCCATCAGCTCCTCGTCATGATCGGCAAGGATCTCGAGCATGTCGTGGCGGTACTGGTCCGCCTGCTCCTTCATGTCGTCGGCGATCGGACGGTCCTCCCACTCCTCGCCCATGCCTTCCGAGGGCCAGTAGTGAGCGACCATCGTCACCAGATCGACGACGCCGTGGAAGTCGGCTTCCTTTCCGATCGGGAGCTGGATGACGAGAGGGGTTCCGTTGAGACGGTCCTCGATCATCGACACGGTGCGGAAGAAGTCCGCACCGGTGCGGTCCATCTTGTTGACGAAGCAGATGCGCGGGACGTTGTAGCGGTCGGCCTGACGCCATACGGTCTCGGACTGGGGCTCCACGCCGGCGACCGCGTCGAACACCGCGACCGCGCCGTCGAGCACGCGCAAGCTGCGCTCGACCTCGACCGTGAAGTCGACGTGACCGGGCGTATCGATGATGTTGATCCAGTAGCCCTTCCAGTGCGCGGTCGTCGCGGCGGAAGTGATCGTGATGCCGCGCTCCTGCTCCTGGACCATCCAGTCCATGACTGCGGCGCCCTCGTGGACCTCACCGATCTTGTACGTCCGGCCGGTGTAGTAGAGGATCCGCTCGGTCGTCGTGGTCTTGCCCGCGTCGATGTGGGCCATGATCCCGATGTTGCGGGTTTTCTCGAGGGGAAATTCGCGTGCCATGTGAACG
>JBOGWY010000365.1:0-2420 GCA_050694015.1 Actinomycetota bacterium
GTCGGGGAGTGCACACGGCGGTGACATTCCCGAGCCTCAGCGTGACGGGATACACCGGAGAGCAGTGGCTGAGTTCGGAGACGCTGGACTTCGTGGGAGGTCTGTCGCACGACGTCGTCGTGATCACGAACACGCCCGACCCCCTGTGGCTGTGGCACGACAGGACCTCGCTGTTCATCCCACCGCGATCGAATCTCTACAGCGGGGAGGCTAACGCGAACTACTCGGCACAGCTCGACGAGCTGCGTGCCGAGACGGAGTGCCGGCAGGGCGTCGTCGTCTTCTTCAACCGCCCGAACCGCAAGCCGCCGCGCGCGATCGACCCGCTGATCGTCTACGAGCTCGGTCTGACGAAGACGAACGAGTTCACAGACGGCGAGATCTACGACGTCGACGAACCGGCGTGCGATGCGGAGGACGGGCCTGCGGCGTAGCCTGTGGCCTCATCGCCGAGACCGGAGGGGGTGACGTGGGAGCGTTCGACGGCAAGGTGGCACTGGTCACGGGCGCGGCATCGGGCATCGGGAAGGCCGTCGCCACCAGGCTGGCGCGGGACGGCGCCTCTGTGGTGGTCGCCGACGTCGACGAAGATGGTGGTCCCAAGGTAGCCGCCGACATCGGCGGCACCTTCGCGCACACCGACGTCGGCGACCTCGAGCAGAACCGCGCCGCGGTGGCGACGACACTCGACCGCTACGGTCGCCTCGACATCGCGCATCTCAACGCCGGGGTGACGACGGGGGAGACCGACATCCGTCAGTTGACCGAGGACGCGTACCGGCGCGCCGTCGGTATCAATCTCGACGGCGTCGTCTTCGGGACGATGGCGGCGGCTCCGAACATGACCGACGGTGGTCGCATCATCGCGACCGCGTCGCTCGCGGGACTGGTGCCCTATCCCGGCGACGTCGTGTACGGGCTCACGAAGCACGCGGTCGTCGGCTTCGTTCGTTCGATGTCCGAGCAACTCGCACCGAAGGGGATCACGATCAACGCGGTTTGTCCCGGATTCGTCGACACGCCGATCCTCGGCCCGTTCGCGGAGGAGTTCAAGAAGGCGGGGTTCCCGCTGCTCACGCCCGATGACGTCGCCGAAGCGGTCGTGAGCATCATCGAGTCCTCGAACACCGGAGACGTGTTCATCTCGCAACCGGGACGCATCAGCGAGCCGTACCGGTTCCGAGGCGTGCCGGGGCCCCGTACCGAGGGCGCCGAAGGCCTCGCTCCTCCGGTGCGTCCGGGTTTCGACGCCGGAGGCGTATCCAGCTAGGCCGTGTTCTTCTGGCTCGGCATCGCGACGTTCGGCGGCGCGGCGGTCGTCGCTATCAGGTGGTACTTCACGCGCGTCGACGCCCTCGGCCGGGTCGCGCCGTTCCCGTGGCTCGGCGTGTCGTTGCTGATCGTCCTTGCGGGCGGGCTCCTCGCGCCGTCGTATCTCCGCGCGCGTCTCGAGGCTCGGCTGGCCGATGCCGCCGGGCAGCTGATCGGGACAGAGGTCGAGGTCGAGTGTCAGAGCTTCGGGCAGGCGTTCGTCGACACGGGGGCCGAGTTCGGCTTCGTTCCGTTCGGCCCCGACGGTGTGCCGGAGCGACGGGCGTTGATCAAACGCAATCAGTGCGCGGACCTGGCCGACTACCTCGGCTCCAACAAGGTGCAGCCGAGCTTCGACCACGTGGTCGCAGTGCACACGTTGACGCATGAAGCGATCCACATGAGTGGAGTAACGAGCGAGGCCGAGACCGAATGCATGGCGCTGCAGCGGGACGCGGAGATGGCGCGTCTGCTGGGGGCGCCATCCGGGGGAGCCAGAGCGCTCAGCGTCCACTACTGGCAGGGCGTTTACCCGCGCATGCCGGAGCCGTACCGGAGCGATGCCTGTCGCCCGGGCGGCGCGCTGGATATCAGGGCGCCGGAGGCTCCCT
The DNA here is from genome assembly GCA_050694015.1 of Actinomycetota bacterium. GTDB lineage: Bacteria > Actinomycetota > CADDZG01 > CADDZG01 > WHSQ01 > JBOGWY01. Next base: position 1,923 of record JBOGWY010000365.1, read on the forward strand.
GGAACGCCGGCCGACGCGTCTAGTCTCCGTGCGATGAAGATCCTGCTGCTGGCGGCCCTGCTCGCTTCGCTCACGATCGCGTGTGGCGACGAGGAACGCGCGCCCACGTTCCCCGGGACGATCGCGAAAGAGGTCGAAAGCGAAGAGGTCAACGGTATCCAGGTCTACGTCGTCAGTGAGGAGGATCCCGACGGCGTCGCCGAGGAGTGCGTCGACTTCTATCTCGAGGAGTACGGCGCGGTGAGCTGTTACGTCTTCGAGTCCCAGGTCGCATTCGAGGCGGCCGGCACGTCCGACGAGTATGGGAAAGCGATGCAGCAACTCTGTTGGGCTTCGTACCGCTCGGTGAGTCCTCAAGCGAGCAACGGCTCGGACACCAACAAGAAGTTCAACCCGCGGCGCTGTTCTTAGTGGGCTGTCACACAACATCTCGCCCTTTTTGGCGGCGAAGCCGCGGCGCATCGCGGCGTTCTCGCTCCGTCACGCACCTTCCAGGTG
>JBOGWY010000366.1:0-4648 GCA_050694015.1 Actinomycetota bacterium
CTGCCGCAGTCACTACCGCGGGGGCCGCGACGTCGCCGAGGGCGGCCGCGACGCGATCGACCGACGGCAGGGACCGGAACCGGTCGCCGCTCTCCGGGGGCCCCGCGCCGGGAGACATGTGCTTGAAAGAGTTACGCGGGCGGGTTCACGTTCAGGATCCGGCGGCGCATCGCCTCCTGGATCGCAGAGACGCGGTTGTTGACGTGCAGCTTGGAGTAGATGTTCGCGACGTGCGTCGTGACGGTCCGCTCCGAGATCGACAGCCGGCTCGCGATCGTCTTGTTGGGAAGGCCCTCGCTCATCAGCTGCAGGATCTCGCGCTCCCTGGGCGTGAGCGGCTGGTACACGTCCGACACTTCGTTCTTCTGGTAGTTCTGGAACTCCGTCAGGACGCGGAGCGCGAGCTGCGGATCGAGCTTGCCTTCTCCGGCCGCTACGGACTTGACCGTCGCCACGACCTCTTCGAGCTCGGCGGTCTTCAGGATGTAGCCCGAGGCCCCCGCCTTCAACGCGTCGAAGACGAACTGCTGGTCGTCGTGACCGGACAGGACGACGACGCCGACGTTCGGGTAGCTCTCCTTGACCTCGCGGGTCGCCTCGATGCCGTCTTTGTTCGGCATGATCACGTCGATGAGGATGACGTCGGGGATGTTCTCCTCGACCATCTGGAGAACCCTGGTGCCGTCCGACGCCTCGCCGATGACCTCGATGCTCCCTTCGCTTTCGAGCATCGTTCTCATGCCGCGGCGAAGGAGGTCATGATCGTCGACCAGCAGAACCTTTACGGTCTCTTCACTCGTCATAGGTTGATGATAGGCGAAGGCCGTGCACATCCTAGTGAAGCGGGGCAGGTGTCGTGGATCAGAGCAAGCAGCCGCTCAAGCCACCTGATGGCCCCGATGTCGTGGGGTGGGGCGTGGGCTGCCTCGTGGCCGCCGCCGCGACCCTCGGCGTCGTCATCTTGGTTTTCATCATCGCCGTGGCCCTCCAACCGCCCGTCTGGGTCCAGATAACGGTCGGCGTCGTGCTCGCGATCGGGGCGACGGTGCTGGCCTGGCTGGTTGCGGCCGCGGTGGGCCAGGCCAAGGTCGATCGGAAGACCGAAGGTGGCCGGCAGCTCCGCTCGGTCGACGATCGCGACGATCTAGCCGTCTGAGTCAGACCGGTCCATCTGCCGGCGCTCGATCTCTCGGATCAACTCGAGATCCGAACGATCCACCGGCCAGTCCCGAGCCCGTTTCATATCGCGGAGGGCATCCAGCGAAGCGACGCGAACCGGTGTGCCCGACAGGTCCACCTCGATAGAACTTCTCAACAATTCTTCGAAGCTGCCTGCGCCGAGAGGCGCCGCCACGAGATCGAGTTGGCCGAACTCGGTCATGAAGGCGAAGATCTCTTCGTTCGCCAGGTAGTCGGCGGTGATCTCTGCGTCGACGCCTTCGGGAAAGAGATCGGCGATACGCCTTGCACCCAGGGAGCGAAGCGCGCCGGCGAGGCGTTCCAGGTTTGCCCGGGAGCGCTCGTACGAGATGTCGGTGTCGTTCGTGACGCGGGGTGAACCATGTATCCCGAGCGCGACGCCTCCGATCAGAACGAACCTGACTTCATGGGCGACCAGGGTTCCGACGATCTCTAAGGGATCGAACGCGGTCGCAGTCATCCGGCCGCAGCGCCCAGCTTAAGTAGGTTCCGGCCCTCGACCGTGATGAGTTCCAACCGCTCGGTGGGCGACAGTCGCAACATCCGCGCCACCGCGGCGCGATTCGGCCGCGGCTCCTCCCGTGGCTTGATCGTGGTCTGAAGCTCGAACCCGCAAACGGCGAGAGCCGTGAGGATCGTCTCGTGGGTTGGGGACCGGAGTCCTCGTTCCCAGCGCGCGATCACGGATTGGCCCGTGTTCATGGAACGCGCCAGTTCGGTTTGGGTGAGCCCGGCCGCACGCCGGGCTTCCCTGATCAGTTCGCCGCCTGCTCGTCGCACCACAAGGCGTACACTATCACCGTTTGGTCATAACACTCACGAGCGTAATTACAAAACTCCACCTAAAACCACCCAAATCGGCCATAGGCGAGGGGCCCGGCATTGTGATTTAAGGGACCACGTGCTCGATGTCGACAAACACGTCATGGCCCCCACGAGGCATCACCTCTATCTCTGCGCGCTCCTGGTAGCGGCGCTGCTAGTGGGCTTCGCCGCGCCGGCGCGGGCGCAAGTCTTCGAGTTCACCACCAAGGAGCTGAAGCCGGGCACGGTCGATCCGGAGGTCAAGGCCCTCGAGATCCGCATCGCCGGCTGGTACCCGCGCGACGACCAGACCCAGTTCGTGATCGACGAGACCTACGACCGCCAGACGCGCTGGGCCGTGGCGAAGTTCCAGAAACACTACGGGCTCGCCGTCGACGGCATCGCCGGCACGGAGGTGTTCGAGGTCCTCGCGAAGCTCGAGGACAAGGACCGCTCCACCGAGCACTTCGACTATTCCGAGTTCTGGCAGAACAAGAGTTCTTCATGCAGCCGCAAGGCGAACCGGTACGCCGGGACGTTCCAGGGGGGCAAGGTCCCCGCGTGGCGCGTGAAGGCCAACGTGCGCCGGTTGATGTGGAGGCTCGAGTCGCTGCGTGCCAAGGCCGGCGACAACCCGATCGGCATCAACTCCGGCTTCCGCAGCGTCGCCTACAACGACTGCATCGGCGGCGCGAGCCTGTCGCAGCACATGTACGGGACCGCCGCCGACCTGCGCGTCGCCGACGTCGACAACCGCACCACACGCGACCTCGCCCGCGCCGGACAAATCCACGGCATCGGCTGTTACTCGTCGCTCTCGCACAACCACTTCGATCTGCGCCTGCAGAACCCCGCCGTCCCCGAGGCGAGCTTCTGGTGGTGGCCGCGTCAGGACGCGACGGGCCGCGACCTGGCCGACGATCACCTGCCGTGCTGGGGCGAGAAGGCCCCCAAGGACGTCGGCGCCCGCATGGTCCCGGCCCACATGAGCGCCGCCGCGATCGAGGCGTGGGAAGCCGCCGGCGAGGTGCACTTCGACGGAGCCGGCGACTAACGGCTTTTAGACCTTGATGACGTCCAAACCCGGGACGTCGACGTAATCGTCGTCCTGCGTCACAACGGGTGATCCCAATGCAAGGGCCGTCGCTGCGATCCACGAATCATTCACCGGCATCCGTTGCCGACTGTCGCGCAACAGGACGCGCAGCCGAGCCCAAGCTTCGGCGACCGCGGCGTCGACCGGGAGCGGTTCGAGGCCCAGAGCCTGGGTCAGTGTTGCGAGTCGGCGGTCACGAGTCTCGACGTCGACCGCCGCGAGCACGCCCGCTCGTAGTTCCCCAATAGTGATGACCGAAACGCCGATCTCATCAGGCAGGGAGGCCGCGCGCAGAGATCGCCCAGATTCCCGAGCGATGAAGACGGATGTGTCGGCAAGCCCGCGGGTCACAGCGGCGGTAGGTCATCGGTCGAATCCGGCGCCAGCTCGGCGAGCTCCTCAGTGAGCGCAGCATCGGCCTGATGTGAGCCGATACGTCGCATGAATTCGTCGCGTCTCAGCCAGCGAGGTCGCCGTCCTACAGGAGCGAGGATCGCAACCTCTCGACCGTCAACCGTGATCGTGATGGCCTCACCCGCCGCGACGCGATCGAGCAACGACCTGGTGTTATTGCGGAGCTCTCTTGACGCGACACGGGTCATGCGACAACTGTAGCACATATGCGACAGCCCCTGGGATCGAGCCGGGGGATACGTAGAAAAAGTAGGGGCTTCTACGCAGTCCTTACGATGTGGTCTGCCCGCTTTTACGCCGAAATCATGAGTACGGCATACGTAAAGGCGACTGGGAAGGCGGGCATCACTTTGAAGCGGTTCCTCAGCACTGCGGTTGCGCTCGGGCTGGCGCTGACCGCACTCATGCCGCTGAGCGCGAGCGCTCGGACGGCACCACCCGACAAGGCACCCCGACCGACCCCGGTCCCGGGCCAGGTCATCGTTCGTTACCGCTCCGATGTCGACCGCTCCGAAAGGGGCGCGGTCCGCCGCGCGGTGGGCTCGCTCCGGGCACGCTCCGTCGTGCCCCGCACCGAGCTGGTCGGCCTCGACGCCGGGACGAGTGTGACCGAAGCGATCGCCGCGCTGGAAAGCGACCCCGACGTCCTCTACGCGGAGCCGAACTACGAGATCACCGCATCGGCCGTGCCCGGCGATCCCAGCTTCAAGAGCCTGTGGGGTCTGCACCAGAGTTCGGATGCCGGCATTGACGCCCCGAAAGCCTGGGACACCACCACCGGAAATGAGGCGGTCATCGTCGGCGTGATGGACACCGGCGTCGACTACCACCACGCGGACCTCGCCGGCAACGTCTGGACCAACCCCGGCGAGTCCGGCCTCGGCCGCGAGAGCAACGGTCTCGACGACGATTTGAACGGCAAGGTCGACGACGTCCGCGGCTGGGACTTCGCTGCTTCCGACAACGACGCGATGGACGACTACGGGCACGGCACCCACGTCGCCGGGACGATCGGCGCGCAGGGCGACAACGGCACCGGGGTCACCGGCGTCAACTGGGACGTGAGCCTCATGCCGCTGCGGGTCCTCGGCACCGACGGGATCGGGTCGACGTGGGACGCCGCGCAGGCCTTCA
>JBOGWY010000367.1:0-4022 GCA_050694015.1 Actinomycetota bacterium
TAAATGCATTTCGGGGAGAACCAGCTATCACCGGGTTTGATTGGCCTTTCACCCCTATCCACAGGTCATCCCCCAGGTTTTCAACCCTGGTGGGTTCGGTCCTCCACGGAGTCTTACCTCCGCTTCAACCTGCCCATGGATAGATCACCCGGCTTCGGGTCTAGGACATGCGACTGGATTCGCCCAATTAAGACTCGCTTTCGCTACGGCTACGGATCTCTCCTTAACCTCGCCACATATCGCTAACTCGCCGGCTCATTCTTCAAAAGGCACGCGGTCACGGCTTACGCGACCGAAGTCGCGCAAACGACGCTCCCACTGCTTGTAGGCGCACGGTTTCAGGTGCTATTTCACTCCCCTCCCGGGGTACTTTTCACCTTTCCCTCACGGTACTGGTTCACTATCGGTCGCTAGGAAGTAATTAGCCTTACGAGGTGGGCCTCGCAAATTCACACGGAATTTCTCGGGCTCCGTGTTACTTGGGAACACCCTCGAGAGATCAGTCGGCTTTCGTCTACAGGGCTATTACCTTCTATGGCCTAACTTTCCAGAAAGGTTCGACTAACCGCTGATTTTGTAACTCTCTGATCGGTCTTGCACCCGATCTGAGGGGTCCCACGACACCCCTGTGGCAACGCTGCAAGGCTTTAACACCACAGAGGTTTGGGCTGAACCCGTTTCGCTCGCCGCTACTAAGGGTCTCTCTATTTGATTTCTCTTCCTCGGGTTACTTAGATGTTTCAATTCACCCGGTTCCCTCCACAGGCCCTATGTATTCAGACCTGGGTACCAGCGCATGACCACTGGTGGGTTTCCCCATTCGGACATCCCCGGATCAATGGATGTTTGGCTCCTTCCCGGGGCTTTTCGCAGCCTACCGCGTCCTTCGTCGGCTCCTAGCGCCAAGGCATCCGCCGTACGCCCTTCATAACTTGGCATTGATGCTCGCGCTCGCTATGGAGTTTCCAAGGTTCTAAGTTCGTGTCGCTGAGGAATCTCAGCCTTCCAGGTAACTCACTTTCGGGGCAAAAAAATTCCGCCTTACCCGATGCTTCTGGGAGGCGGCTCACCTTGCTGGTACGACGATAGACGTCTACCTAGGCAAGCACCTCGGAGTGAGTGGTCCGCAAGGAGTTCCCTTCCTCTCGACGACAGCCTGGGAATGATACATCTCCTGGCCCGCGCCGCGTCAAGCGGAGGAAGGGCGCTCTACCGATCGCTATGGACGGCAGGGCCACCCGGAACGAGCTAGCCGTTACGCTCGTTCGGCGCGACCGGCGCGCTCCGGCCCCCGAACGGCGCCCACAGCCCGAGCAGGAACCCGATGACGAGTCCCGCTACAGGTATGCCGATGACGGAGATGTTGTCCAGCGGTCTGATCTCGAACATCATCAGGTCGGCCGCGACGAACACGCCGAGGAGCAACCCTGCGATCGCGCCGGCGATCGGGCGACCGCGGCGTCGTGATCGAACGTCCGTCACCGGCTGTTCGACAACAGCTTGTTCGGTCATGGTTTCCTCGCGATCCCCGCCGCGAGCGTCGCGGCGGCAAAGAGTCCCGTTCCGGTGAGTGCGATCGGCTTCCACGGCGCGCTTCCGTCGCCGGTGATCGTGACCTCGATCTCGCCGGCGCACGATCCCGTATCGCCGGTGTGCTTGCCGGAGACCAGGTAGATACCGGGTGGCACGTCGGCGAAGGCAGCCGGCATCGGTCGGGTCCCCGCCTTCTTCGTCTGACCCTTGTCGTTCGGATCGCCCCAGTCCGCGACCGGGACGTTGCCGGGACCGATCCGCACGGTGATCGAGCCGCTGTGGTTCTTCGAGACCTGTTTCGTCGAGCCTTGCCACGCCACGCTGCCTTGCCGCGGGACGGTTGCCGTTGTGTCCGTAGCCCTAACCGTGACGCGTCCTCCACCCGGCGAGGTGATCGTGGCACGACCGGCGCAACCGATCTCGTTCTGCGTGAACCGCGCCTGCGCGGTGCCACCTAAGGCGAGGGCGAACGCGACGGCGAGGAACAGGACGGCCGGGACCTTGTGCATGCACACTCCTCCCCCGCGCAGCCGCTAGTTATCTTGCTCCCGCAGCCCGCGCCGCGCAAGATGCTTGCTCCGCGGTGCCCGACGCCTCAGTCGGGGAACGAATCGTTCGCCGGGCTCGGGCAGTCGATCAGACCTGCAACCTCGCCCTCGGGCGGAGCAGGCGGAACCGTGTAGTTCGCGGAGCGGCGTCTCACGACCTGCCCGGTGCGCGAGCGAAGCACGGTGCGCACCCGGTAGGTACCGGGGGTGCTCACGCGGAAGCTCGCGAGTGCCGCAATCGTCTGCGACGCCCTACCGCGTGCGAATCCCCGAGCGGGTGACCCCTCGACCGTGCCGGGACCGCTGACGACGGAAACGACGACCGCGTGGCCGCGGTTGACGACGAAACCGGCGCAGAGGTACGAGCTCGACTTGCCCTCGGGATGGAAGTGGGACAGCGTGTAGCGCCGGATCGTGTGACGCCCGTGCGCCGACACCGATACCGGTACGACCGACAGACCGAGACATGCGACGGTCGCGGCGACTGCGAATTTCCTGCGTGCGTTCATCGAAGCTCCCCCTCTTGGAACCGCGTAGACCGCCGCAATGCAATAACGCCGGTGACCCGGCCGCAAGAAGGTTCGCTACTTACGTTGTGAGCTAAAGGTCGGTGACGGCGGCTCGCAGTCGCGCCGCTTGCGCGCGGACCTCTTCGGGCGACGTTCCGCCGCGGCTCGAGCGAGCGCCGAGGCTCCGGCTCGGGTCCGCGAAGCCGAGATCTCCGGGCTCGAACGCCTCGTGATGGGCCCGCAGGTCCTCGATCGTGGCATCAGCGAGCGTCATGCCCCGCTGCTCCAGGCTCGCGACGAGCTTGCCGGCGACATCGTGCGCGGAGCGGAACGGGATCCCGCGCGCGACGAGAGCCTCGGCGAGGTCGGTGGCCCACGACGAGCCTCCGGCGGCCGCCGCCGCGAGCCGTTCTTTGTCGAGGCGGACCGCACCGAGCATCCCGGTCATCCCGCGCACGGCGCCCGACGTGCGATCGAAGCTGCGGAACAGGAACTCCTTGTCTTCCTGCAGATCGCGGTCGTACGCGAGCGGGAGACCTTTGAGGAGCACGAGCAAGCCGTTCAGATCCGAGACCGCTCCCGCGGCGCGGCCGCGGATCAACTCGGCGAGATCCGGGTTGCGTTTCTGCTGCATCATGCTCGAGCCCGTCGACCAGTCGTCGGCGATGCGCACGAAGCCGAACTCTGACGACGACCACAGTACGAGCTCTTCCGCCAGCCGCGACAGGTGCACGGAGCACAGCGCGCACGCGTAGAGCAGGTCGGCGATGAAGTCACGATCGGAGACCGCGTCCATGGCGTTGTCGAAGATGCGCGAGAAACGGAGCTCCTCGGCCCCGACCGTCGGATCGAGAGCCAGGGTGTTGCCGGCCAGGGCACCGGCCCCCAGCGCGCTCGTATCGGCACTCTCGTACGCGTGACGGAAACGGTGCAGGTCCCGCAGCAACGCGAAGCCGTGAGCCAGCATGTGGAACCCGACCGAGACGGGTTGCCCCCGCTGCACATGCGTGTAGCCGGGCATCAGGGTTTCCGACTGGGCGTCGCCGAAACCCGCGATCACATCCAGCAGCGCGCGCAGGTCGTCGCCCATCGCGGCGGCCGCGTCGCGACACCACAGACGAAGGTCGGTCGCCACCAGGTCGTTGCGACTGCGACCCGCGTGGATGCGTTTACCGACGTCGCCGAGGCGAGCGGTAAGCACTCGCTCGACGAGCGAATGCACGTCCTCGTCGGTCGGATCGGGAACGACGCGGCCCCGCTTCCACTCCTCGGTGAGCTCGTCGAGGACCTCGTCGATCGCGCCGACGTCGTCCTTGGTGAGCAGACCCGCGGCCAGGAGCACGCGCGAGTGCGCCTTGGTAGCGAGGACGTCGTGGCCGAGGAGACGGATGTCGGTGGCGATCGACGCCGTCAACGCGACCATGTCGGGGTG
>JBOGWY010000368.1:0-3071 GCA_050694015.1 Actinomycetota bacterium
GGTGGGGTCCTTTCGCGTCCCGGGTTCGCTACTCTGCGTAACGAAGCGATTATCTTCTCGGTACGTACGTACCCTTACACGCGGGAGACAAGGTTGCGGGAGCTCAGGATCGTGATCGTCGACGACGACGATGATTTCCGCGCCCAGCTTCGGCAGGTGGTGGAACACGGGACCCCCTACACGATCGTCGGCGAGGGCGTAAACGGGGCCGAGGCGGTGCAGCTGGTGAACCAGACCGTCCCCGATGCGGTCGTGATGGACGCGATCATGCCCGTCGTCGACGGCATCGAGGCGACCGCGACGATCAAGCAGAACCATCCGCGGGTCTTCGTGATCGGTCTTACCGGTCTGCGTCAGCAGGAACAGGCGATGCGCGCCGCAGGGGCAGACAGCTGCCTGGTAAAGGGTCAGTCGTTGTCCATGTTGTTCGACCTCCTGGCGTCGATAGCTCAAGCGAGCCCACCTCCGCCCGCGCCCCCGCGTCCGTCGGTCACCCAGGCGCCGGTCCCCGCGGGAGGAGTCGGTCCCTCGACGACGGCCGCGCCACCCCTCCAGGTATCGCCACATCAGGGTGACGTCGCGCCGCCACCGATGGTCGACACACCTCCACCCATCCCGCAAGACGATCCGGTGTTGAACGCGATCTTCGACAACATCCAGGACGCGGTGGCCATCGCCGAGCTGCTCTCGCCCGACGCGACGCCGCGCACGATCTACGTCAATAGCGTCCTCTACGACCTCGTCGGCAGGGATAACCCGATGCTCGTCGGACAGCTACTGCCGTTCTGGGACACCGCGATCCCCGCGGAGGACGAGCGCAAGCGGATCTCGCAAGAGCTCTACGTCGGAGGAACCGCCGAGCTCGACGTCACCTTCGGCGGTGACGCCGCGGGCGAGTACCCGCGGATGCGATTGATGGGGGTAGCGACGCTGGCCAGTTCCTACGTGGTGTGCATCGCGAAGCGGGAGCTGCGAGGGAGACCCGCTTCCTAGTACCTATGGCTGGACGGTGATCGTTCCCGTCATGCTGGCATGGATCGTGCACCGGTAGTTGTAGGTGCCGGCCGTCGCGAACTGACGGGAGAAGGTCGCGCCGTTCGCCATGTTGCCGGAGTCCCACGTACCCGCGGGGTCGCTGGTGGTCGTATGGGTCGTGTTCACCGTGTTCGTCCACCGGACGCTGCACCCGACCGAAATCGTGACCGCGTTAGGCGAGAAGTTGTTCCCCCCGACCATGCTCACCTCAGCGCAGGGATTGATCGTCCACGTGTAGGTCGCTGCGGCGCTCGTGTTCCCGGCGGCATCGCGGGCGCGCAGCCCGAAGGTGTGCGAACCAGCCGCCAGACCCGAATAGTCCCTCGTGCTGGTGCAGGTAGCGAAGGCACCGCCGTCCAGCTGACACTCGAAGGTCACACCCGGCTCGGTGTCGGTGAAACCGAAGCTCGCGTTGGGAGAGGAACTCGGGTTCGTCGGGTTGGACGTGATCGTCGGGACCGGCGGGGGCGTGGTATCCCCAAGCTCGATGGTCCACGTGTAGGTTGCGGCAGCGCTCGTGTTTCCGGCGGCGTCGCGAGCGCGCACCCCGAAGGTGTGCGAACCCGATCCAAGACCCGAATAGTTGTGCGAGCTGGTGCACGAGGTGAAAGCACCGCCGTCCAGCTGACACTCGAAGGACACGCCCGGCTCCGTGTCGGTGAAGCTGAAGCTCGCGTCGGTGGACGAACTGGGGTTCGTCGGACTGGACGTGATCGTCGGGACGGGCGGAGGGGTGGTGTCCACGACGCCAACCTCCTCGCAGCCGACCGCCGTCTCGCCGTCGCCCCCGATACACTCGTCGTCTCCCGCACCACCGTCAATGACGTTATCGATCCCGGGGCCGCCGTAGAGGTTGTCGTTCGCAGCGCGACCGACGAGTGAGTCGGCACCCGCGGCCCCGAAGATATTGTTGCTGTTCGCGTCGCCGGTGAGCACGTCGTCGAAATACGACCCGCGGATGTACTCCGCGTCGCTGATGTCGTCGGTGCCGCAGCCACCGGTGTTCTGATCTCCGGCACCACCGATCGCGCCGTCGCCCCCGCCTCCCTGCGTCGTACCTCCGAGACTGAGGTCGATCGTGACGCCGGCGCCGCACGTGGAGTAATTGATCATGTCGCGGGTCCCGGCCCCCCCGACGAGCACGTCGGAGTCGGCGCCTTCACCCGCGTTGAGGTTGTCCTTGTCGGCGCCGCCGCGCAGGATGTCGCTGCCGGCGCCGCCGAGGAGCACGTCGTTGCCGCCGTTGCCGGTGATGGTGTCGTTCCCGTCGCCGCCGCTGACCATGTTGTCGTTGGCGTTGTCGCGAATGACGTCGTCGAAGTTCGAGCCCAGCACGATATCGATGTTCGTGTAGACGTCGTTGAAGGCCTCGCCCGATCCGGGACCCGGGGTGAGATCGATCGTCAGCCCCGAAGTGGCCGTGTGGTAGCTGACGCCGTCCTTGCCGGTTCCTCCGTTGAGCGTGTCGCCGCCCGGACCGCCGACGAGGAAGTCCCGGTCGCCTGCACCAAGGAGCGTGTCGACGCCCCCACCGCCTTCGAGGATGTTGCGTTCGGCGTCGCCCGTGATGGTGTCTCCGGCGGACCCACCGATCACGTCCTCGGCCACGACCTTGTCTCCTTCGGCCGCGCCGCCGACGCCGTCGTTCGCGGTGGCGGTTCCGTCGAGACTGACGGTGATCGCGCCGGTTCGGGACGAGTAGTCGACGATGTCGGCGTCGGCACCGCCCTGCATGATGTCGCTGCCGTTCGCCGTGGTGCCGGACTGAACGAAGTAGTCGTAGCCGGCGTCGCCGCTCTCGTTGTCGGCGCCGCCCATACCGTCGATGACATCGTCACCGGCGTTCCCGTTAAAGGTGTTGGTCACGGTCCCGACGGAGTCTCCGACGAGGACGTCGTCACCGGATCCGCCATTGACGTTCTCCACGTCCTGCGTGGCAAGGGCCCCGCCGATGTCGTCGTTCTCCCCGGCGGCGCCGTCGTTGGCCGCGGCCGCCGTCAAAGTCACGTTCACAGCGGTGGTGCGCTGGGAATAGT
>JBOGWY010000369.1:0-16586 GCA_050694015.1 Actinomycetota bacterium
AGTCAAGACCCGACGGAAGGAGAGTGGACATGCGGGGCTACTACGAGGGCAAGGACGATGTACTCGCCCGGCTGCGACGGGTCGAGGGGCAGGTGCGCGGCCTCCAGCGCATGGTCGAGAACGACGACTACTGCATCGACATCCTCACGCAGATCACGGCCGCGTCGAACGCACTGAAGAAGGTAGCCGTCGGGCTGCTGGATGATCACATCCGCCATTGCGTCGTGCAGGAGACCGAGACCGGCAAGGACATGGTCGCCGAGGCGACCGCCGCGATCGAGCGCCTCGTCAAGTCCTGAAAACCGCTCGACGGCACGCCCGGGACCCGGGAACAACGAGCCCGGGTTGCTTCGTCTAAGCCGCGGACGTCACCTCTTAAAGGAGGCATCGTGAAGCGTGCATTCGTGCTGCCGTTGGCCTTGCTCGTCGGGGTGTTCGGGGCGCCCGTGGACGCGCATCCGGGCCATCGCCGCCCCCAGATCACCGTGATGCGATGGGAGGAACCTCCCGTGACCACGAGCTCGGGAGAATGCAACGACAAGGGGATCTGCGACGAGGAGATCCTGATCATCAAGGCACACGATCCGGATTCGTCCATCACCGAGGTGCAGGTGTGGTTCGACGAGAACGGTGACCGTGCCCCCTTCGTCTTCGCGCATACCTTCTGCGTGCAGGGGAGAAGGCCCGGCCGGGTCGCGAGACTCGAGATCGGCGCGGCGTTCACCGAGCCCGGCGAGTACACGGTCGCCGCAGTGGCGTACTCGCACAAGCGATGCCTCGGTCACGAACCCGGCGACGGACACCCGGCGTTGCACTCACGCATCACGAGGCTGCAGACGACCGTCGAGGCCGCGGAGTAACGCCTAGGGAGTGCGGACGACTACCTCTTCCCAGTCGTACCTCGACGACATGCGAACGTGCACGACGTTCGTGTTCGAGTTGTAGAAGTACGCCGAGTCCGTGCTCGATGCCAGCGCGTCGAGGCTCGACTTCGGCGGCAGGTCGTAGCCCCAGCGCGAGACCTCGGGCGCACTCGCCACGTTCATCGACACGATGACCCACCTCGCGCGGCCCCCCCGCCACACGAAACGCGCCCGCCGCGGCGTGCCGCCGTTGAAGGTGACGTGATAGGAGCGGTTGGAGATCACGCTCGTCCACGCATCGTCCGAGTCGTCGCAGCAACCCACCAGCGTCTGCACGACGCCGTCCTCGCGCCGTAGCGTCACCGGCTTGATCGCGTTCGGGCCGGCGTCGGAGCCGACCATCAGCGCCACGTAGTCGAGGTTGCACACGTATGTGTTCCATATGGGGCGGAACTGACAGCCGTCGTCGACCAGGAACGGGTTGTTGACGACAACGGCGCGGTCGGGCGTCCCCGTGACCGACCCGTCACGGTCGACGAACACCTTGGCGGCGTCACCGTCGTAGCCCTCGGCGGGGTCGGACATGTACACCGGCGTGGCGTTCACGAAGCTGATGCCCTCGGCGAAGTTCTTGGGGTGGATGCTGAACGCGTCCTCGTGTAGGTAACTGAGAGCGCCCGACGGCCGCTGCGAGTTCCCGTTGAAGTTGGCAAAGGTCGTACGGCTTACGCCGACGCGGCCGTCGTAGAATTCGAAACCGGCGATCTGCGCCTCAGGCTCCCAGAAGAAGGGGAGCGCGTGACCGTTGATCCCCGCGTCTTCCCACGACTCGGTCGTTCCCTTGTTGGCGGTTTCTCCGACGACCAGCGAATCCTCGAGGAAGCTCTCATCGGACGCGAAGGTCGCGCCCGCGCGGTTGTCGGCGAGGACGGCGTTGCTCACGACGTGGTGCGAACCACGGAGCCACACCCCGCGGTCGCGGTTCATGTACGCGGTGAGCTTGTCGAAGCGCGCCACGACGGGTTCCGAGTCGTCGTCGGTCGGATCGACTACGGGCCGGTAGTTCGTGGATGTCGTGTTCCCGTCGGGACCGGGGCCGTCGTCGACGTTCAGCCCCCTGTCGCCGTTGGAGTGGGCGACGTTGCCGGTGAAGAGCTTGAGCGGCGTCCGGCGAGGCCAGATGTTGCTCGCGCCGGTCGACAGACCGGTCGGGTGCTCGGGGAGCGCGTACCAGAAGCCGAAACCGTCCGAGCCTGCCGCCACGTTGTTGCGGAAGGCGTTGTCGGGGTTCGTGATCCAAAACGTGGCCGGGCTGCGGTCGCTCGGCAGAAGGCCGTCCTCGTTCTCGCGCGTGCCGAAGCCGAGGTTGTCGGCGAAAACGTTGTCGTGCTCGGCACCGTCCTCCATGAAGAAACCGTGCCCGACATGATCGAAGCAGACGTTGCCCATGACGCGGAGCTCGTTGGTGCCATGCACCGTGACGCAACGGTTCGAGCTGTGGTGGATCGACGACTTGCGCAGGTACGAAGTGGGGGCCGCGCCGTCCATGTGGAAGTGGACGGGGTAACGACGGAGACGGTTGTGCTGGCCCATGTTCTGGAACTCGACGCCCTCGATCCGAGCGGCGCCGCCGCCCATGATCATCGAGTGACCGCCGAAGCCGTCCGTCGAGTTGTTGCCGCGCACGACGACGTTGCGCGTCAACAGCGCGACCTCGGCGCGCTCGTCGACCGTCTGCCCGGCGATCGTCTGCAGCTCGCCCCAGTGCTGGTAGCGGAGCGGCTCGTCGAATTCGATCGTGGTGCCGTCGATCGTGGTGATCGTCCGCTCCTCGTCGTGGCTGCGCCAGTAGCTGCTCGACGCGATCGCGATGCGATCGCCGACGCGCCACTTGAGCGGTTTCTCGATCGTGATCCGGCGCGCGCCCGCATCCGCGGTGGAAGCGAGGCGGGTCCAGCCTGCGATCCGGCGTCCGTGGAACTCGAGCGTTCCCCCCATCACGCCGAGCACCTTCGTGCCCATGTCCATGATGTTCTGGGTCTTGTCCGAGCCGGTAAGAGTGATCGTCGCGTCGTCCGTGAACGGTGCCTTCCGGGTGCCGATCCGCAGCAGACCGTGGACCATCACATAGGCGGAGGACAGTTCGAGGTCCTTGCGCGCGAACGTGAGTGTCCCGTTGACGTACAGACCCCCGAGGTTCGGCGTCGAGGTGTCGAGGAGCACCTTGGTCCCGCCGGGGATCGTGACGACGTCGCCGGCGCCGGGAACCCGCCCGCCCCATGTGGACGGATCGGACCACCGCTGCGGTCCATCGGACAAACGTGCCGTGATGCGCGGTTCCGCCGCGCCGGCGGTGCCCGGAAGGACGGCCGCGCATATCGCCGCTACTGAAAATGCGGCTACGCGCCGCCAAAGCCTCATCTGGTGTTGCCTCCCATTTTCGCTAACCTGCTGCCGCAGGGTCCCTCACCTGCTGCCGCAGGGTCGCCGCTGATCTGCCCGCTTCGGGCGATTCGCCCGTTGTCGCCGAGCCCAGTCAATGTCCTTATCGGCAGAACGGGTATCCGTAGTTGAGGAGAGCGAGCATGGAAGTTTGCGTACGTAGTCCTGCGTACCTACGTAGGCTCGTCGGATGGGTCCGGTCGCGATCGTCCAGCACGAAGAGTCGGTGCCTCCCGGTCTGATCGCCGAGGTCCTCGAGGAGACCGGGACCGAGCACGTAGTGATCGAGGCATGGCGCGCCGACGGATGGCCGGCGGTCGGGGGCCTCGGGGGGCTCGTGGTCATGGGCGGCACGATGAACGTCGACGAGACCGACCGTTATCCGTTCCTCGCCCGCAGCCGGGCCCTGATGGCCGACGCGCTCGATCGCGAGCTGCCCACGCTCGGGGTCTGCCTAGGCTCGCAGATGATGGCGCGCGTGCTGGGCGCCGACGTCTTCCGGGCCGATCCAAGGAACGCGTTCTTCGGCGAGGTCGAACTCACCCCGCAGGGCGCCGACGATGAGATCGTGCAGAGCTTCGATTCCGTCCCGGTGCTCCAGTTCCACGAGGACACCTTCAAGGTCCCCGACGGCGCCTTCGCGCTCGCGTCGAGTGCGACGAGCGGTCTCGCGCAGGCGTTCCGTTACCGCGACACCGCGTATGCCGTGCAGTTCCACTTCGAGGTCGACCACGACATCGTGAGTACCTGGTGCGACGAGATCGGCGACGACGCGATGGTCCAGGAGTGGGGGATAGCGACGGAAACGCTCATGGCCGACGCCGACAAGTACATGTCAGGACAACGTGCTGCGGGCAAGACGCTAGTGGGCGCGTTCCTGCGACTAGCGCGCGTCTAGGCACCTGACTGCTAGAACTTCCCCCCGCCTCCGAAGTAACCGTTCTCGGTGTCGATCCCGTTCCACGGCGGAACCTCGACGCGGCGGGTGCCGGGGCGTCCACTGAGGATCACCTCGCGCAGGGTGATGTTGTTGTCGTAGTCCTGCTCGTGCAGAAGCCGGCCGGGGTTCGCTTCGACCGCGATGTAGTACGTGCCGTTGGGAACGTTCGTGATGTTGAACGACTGCCCGGGGCGTCCCTGGAAGTACGTGTCACCCCATCCGAGCGGAAGCACCTCGCGGATCCAGATCGCGTTAGGCCCGCCGCACGCAGTGCCGAGTCCGACCTCGTACGGCGAGCGGACCGCGTTCGGAAGAAGGATGTCGATCATGTCTGTCGGCGCGAGGCAGAATGCTTCCTTCGTGCTCACGACCGCCTGGCTCTGATCCGCGTTGAGCAGCGTGTAGCCGGCGAACTGTTTGAAGTGCCAGTGGTTGTGACCACGGCGGGCGTCGAAACCGAGCTCGCCGACCTCGGCGCGACCGACCGCGACGTCGTCTTGATAGAAGTACTGGTAGGCATCCATCACGTCGGAGTCGCTTCGCCGGAAGCCCTCGACGACCAGCGACGACGCGCCTGCGGTCCACACGTTCGCTCCGAACGCGAGGAAGTCACCGCGGCGCGTGTGGTGGACGTTGATGCCCCATGCGGGCAACGACTGCAGATCGGGGAGGATCGCCGGATCTGGGTTCTCCATCGTCGGCACGCGCGGCGCGGGCTCCGGGGCTCGCCGCGGCGATGCCGAACGGAACCTGTGACCGCAGTGCCGGCACTCATCGCTCTGGATCGTCGCGATCACCCTCGCGGACGAGTGCGCGGGGTCGATCTCGAAGAGATCGATGTAGCGATCGGCGATCGAGACGTTGATCTCGTAACGCCCGAGAGCGAGGCGCATCGGGCGGCCGTTGTACCCGAACAGGTTCACGGCCCAGCCGTCGTCGATGCCCCAGACGATGCCGCGCGTGAACGGGTTGGCGTAGCACCCTGAGGGGTACGTCGGGACCGCGGGGCCCTCGTCGTTGACACGCTGGAGGTCGCCACCCGGACAGAACGTGGGGCGGAACGTGCGAACCTCGTTGGTGGCGAGGTTCTCGACCTCGAAGATCAGGAAGTTGTCGAGTCCACCCCAGCCGTCGAGGACGTCGAGGGGGAGCTCGCGGTGCTCGGTCCCACCGCCGGGGAGCGTCACGACCTGGGTCGCGACGGGAGGCTGGAGGTAATCGGGGCGCGCCACCTGCACCTCGAAGGGGCCACCTTCCGCGGCGAGGAAAAGCCCGAGGTCGAGATACACCCCATCGCCCGGATACTTGTAGAGCGTCACGCTCTTCTTGCTCTGGATCAGCTTCACAGTCGGCGTCGTTACCTGCGCGCCGGCGGGAGTGAGCGATGCAGTGAGGAGCCCAAGCGCGGCGAGTGTCGTCACGAACGCGCGGGTGGCACGCCCGGAGGGGGCGGGGATACCGGAGAACATGAGTGTGATCCCTTCTCGGAAGCCTTCATCCTGAAAGGCCCTGCACGTAAGTAGCCACCGAGCGCTACGGGGTGTCAAGAACCTTCGACGTCGCCTATATGACGCCTGACGTGCCCGCTTTGGTTGCAGCTCGCGAACAAACCGAGCCACTAACTAGCCCCAGATAACTAGTTAAGGACCGGCGCGGTGGTGCCGAAGGAAAAAACATGGACGGAAGTGTCTGCTTCGCGTGCGGAGCGGGGAATCGCCGCCGGGCCAAGAAGTGCAAGAGATGCTCGGCACGTCTGGGGAACCAGACGACTGCTCCGCGCTCGAGCCACGCGCTCGGCTGGGAGGGGCGTTACAAGCGCCACCGCAGATCGATAAATGCGTCGGCAGTATTCGTCGCGTTGATGGTCGCGCGCTTCTTCGGGGGGATGATGCCGGGGACGCTGCCTCCGAGCCGGGCCGAGACCTATGCGGCATATCCGGTCCCCGGACCCCGCTCCGACACGGGCTTCAAGATGGAGGCGGTCGATCCTGAGACCGGCAAGCCGATCCGCTTCGATCCGTGCACGAAACAGCACTTCGTCATCAACCCCGACGGCGCGCCTCGTAACGCGGTGGCCGACGTCAAGGAAGCGTTCCGCAGGCTCGGCGATGCGATGGACATGGACTACGTCTACGACGGTCTCACCGACGAGCCGTTCGTCCGTCACCGTCAGTTGACGAGCCGACCCCGTTATGGGGAGAGATGGTCCCCGATCCTCGTGATGTGGGCCGACTACGATCCGAGCTTCTTTACCGACAGCGACACGTACGCGATCGGCGGCCCGATGTGGGCGCTCAACCGCGACCGCGCGTACGTGTACGTCGGTGGCGTCGTCGTCCTCAATAGGTGGGAGCGACACAAGAGCGGCTTCGGCCGCGGGATCCCGTGGGGCCGCATCCTGCTGCACGAACTCGGTCACGTCGCGGGCCTCGGTCACGTCCGCGACCGCGACCAGGTGATGCACTGGAGGGCGACGCCGGGACCGAGCAGATACGGAGAGGGAGACCTCGCCGGTCTGCGTCTCCTCGGCCGCGACTCCGGCTGCATCGAGCAACCCGATACGCGCGACCCCGAGGCGTTCCGATGAGCTCCGACGCCGGACTCTGTCGCACCTGCTGGACGTGGAACATCGCCGGCGAGCTTGTCTGCAAGCGATGCGGGACCGCCATGGCGTTCGTTCCGGAGGAGATCGCCGCCGAGCTGTATCAAGAGCGCGAGCGCAAGACCGCTCGCAAGGAACGCTTCTACAAGTCGTTACCGGTCGTGCTGCCGGTGCTCCTCGCGCTCATCGTCTTCGGCGGCTTCAGATTGGTGAACGCAGTCGCGCGCGAGCTGGGACCCGTCCCCGGCTACGACCTCCCGAGCGGATTCCGCGTCAACCTGGTCGAACCGTTCAAGAACAGGCCGCTGCGTTTCGATCCCTGTACCACGCAGCACTACGTGATCAACCCGACCAATGCGCCGCCGAGCGCGGTCAAGGACGTGCGCGGTGCGGTGCGACGGCTCGAGGAGGCGACGGGCATGAAGTTCGTCTACGACGGCATCTCGCACGAACCCGGCCACTGGGAGCGACCGCTGGTCGATGAGCAGCGCTACGGCGAACGATGGGCACCGATCCTCATCGCGTGGGTGCCGTACGACCAGCTCTTCTTTCCCGACGACTACACCTACGCGGCCGCGCTGCCCGCGTGGGCCACGAACTCCGACGGCGACCTCGTCACGGTCGGGGGAACGATCCTGGTGAATGCGTCGCGCACGCAGCGGCCCGGTTTCGGGACGGGATGGACGTGGGGGCACGTGTTGATGCACGAGTGGGGTCACATCGTGGGGCTCGGTCACATCGACGACGAACAGCAAGTCATGCATCAGTGGGCCAAGCCCGACGACGGTAAGTGGGGCGATGGAGACCTGATCGGTTTGCGTGCGATGGGCCGCCGGGGCGGATGTCAGAACCAGCCGCAGGTGGAGGACTACGAGGAACCGCTCGAGTAGGGCCAACATCCCTGAGATTCCCAGGTTTAAGACCCGCGAAAGTGGGGAACTCGGCTAAAGCAAAGCGGGCATTTCGGACAGCCTCACCGTCGCGACTGCACGGCATGTCCCGCGCCGTCGAAGGGAAAGGGGTGATCGATGCGCCGAGTCTTGGCGTTTCTCGCGGTGTTTGTTTTCGCGTTCTCGATGTTGGGAGGGATGGCGCTCGCCGGACCGAGCGGCTCGACCCAGTGCCACCTGCAGGACGACGATTGTGACGGCGCGATCGACGAGGATTCCGGGGGCCCGTCCGACGACAACGATGGTGACGGTCGCATCGATGAGGACCCGGTCGGTGACGCGAACGGTGACGGACTGCCCGACGACGACGGCGATGGACTGATCGACGAAGACGTGCCAGACGATGACGGTGATGGCATGGTCAACGAGGACGCCGCCGGTGATGCTGCGGACGACCCGAACGAGAACCAGATGGACTGCAACGAGTCGACGTCGACGAGCGTCGGCGGGCTCGGATACGTCTACGCCGGCACGAACGGAGCCGAGGTCTGTGGCGACGAGGGTTCGTCGATACCGGTCGACGGTAGCGCGTCGGTCGACGCCGAAGAGGGCTACGTCGCGATCGACGGCGACAACTCCAACCCCGCGCCGTCGAACGGGTACGCACGCGTCGATGAGGGCGGCGTTCACTGTGGCGACGAGAACAATCAGGACTCGACCGCCGATCAATCGGGGAACACGATCGAAGACTGCGGCTAGCGCGTACGGTTTCTCGATCTATCAGGTGAGGGGCCTTCGGGCCCCTCACTTCGTTGTGAGTCGTTTGATCGCCTTACGCCGTAAAGCCGGGCGGTTATCCTGTGGAGCTATCGCAGGGGCGCGCAGGGTTCTCGCTCGCTGACGGCGAATCCTTCTCTTAAGGCGGACGTGCCTTCACGACCGCGCCGTACGTGGAGGAATAATCATGCGCAAGCTCACCGCAATCATCACGACTGGATTAGTTGCCGCGGCACTCGCATCGGCATCGTTGCCGGCGAACGCCGCAGCCATGAAGACGATCATCGAGGACCCTCTCGGCGACTCGAACGGCATCAACGATCAGGGGACCGGCGATGGCTCGTTCGGCGATTTCAATCAAGCCGGTGTCGGCAACGTGAGCGATCTCGTCAAGGTCAGCCTGTCGAACGACGCGAAGAACCTCATCGTCTTGTTCGAGGCGCAAGGGGTTCCTCCGGCGACCCAGGGCCTCGGCTACCGGCTGCGGGTGAACCCCGACGGGCCCGGCGGTACACATTGCGTGTTGATCGAAGCGTTCTGGCCCGGCGCGACCAACATCCAGACCGATGTACATGCTCACGTGCGCGACGTGTGCGAGGGAACGGAGCCCGTCGAGGTCAAGATCCTCGGCGCGCAGTTGACGATCCCGCGCAAGACGCTTAAGGCGTTCGGTAAGGGAGCCACGCTCAAGGCGCCGCAAGCCCAGAGCTTCGTGTGGACGGGGGACTATCCGACGGGTGTCGCTGGGCCGTACATGGACACGACTAAGGTCGGCACCGACTACAAGTTCAAGGGCTAGCCCGGCAACTTCTCCGCGCAGACGCGCGCTCTTATGTCAGATACCGATCCTGGATGCCAGGAGCTCGCGGTGGTACGCCGTGTCGCCCAGCAATAGTTCGGAGATCTTCGCACGCTTGAAGTAGAGGTGCGCGTCGTGCTCCCACGTGAAGCCGATGCCACCGTGGATCTGGATCGTCTCGGCGGCGGCGTGGAAGAACGCCTCGGTGCAATACGCCTTGGCTAGAGGGCCCACGACCGGCAGCTCATCGGAACCTTCCGCAACCGCCCACGCCGCGTAATAGGCGCCGGACCTCGCCATCTCTACTTCCATGAAGAGGTCGGCGAGTCGGTGCTGAAGCGCTTGGAAGGAACCGATCGGCCGGTCGAACTGCGTTCGCTCCTTCACGTACTCGGTCGTCATGTGTAGACATTCCTGCGCTCCTCCGACCGCCTCCGCGGCGAGGGCGACGGCGGCACGATCGAGCGCCTTGGACAGAACCGCCCATCCCCGGTTCGGCTCGCCGAGGACCTGGGCGCGTGTCGAAGAGAACGTGATCTCCACGAACTTTCGAGTCTGGTCGGTCGACTCGAGGAGGGTGCGCTGGACGCCGTCGGCGGCGGGATCGACGATGAAGAGGGTGATGCCCTCCGTGCCTCGACCTTCGGTCCGTCCGGCAACTACGAGCACATCGGCGGTGTGACCATCGAGCACGTAGGTCTTGATGCCGTCGAGCGTGTAGCCGTCCTCCGTGGCGCTCGCACGCAATTCGATCCCCTCGGCATCCCACCGTCCCGGTGGTTCCGTCACGGCGAGCGCGGCGCGCAACGAGCCGTCGGCGATGCCCGGGAGAAACTCCTTCTTCTGCGCGTCACTGCCTGCGAGCTGGATCACCGTGGCCGAAAGGACGACCGACGAGAAGAAGGGAGATACGAGCAACTTGCGGCCCATCTCTTCGAGCAACACGAACAGCTCGACGAACGAGTAACCGAGGCCCCCGTACTCCTCCGGGATCGCGATGCCGAGCCACCCAAGTTCCGCCATCTGCCGGTAGACATCGGGATCGACCCCGTCGGGATTCTCCATGAGCCGCCGAACGTCTTCCGAGGAAGACTTCTCGGCTAAGAAGCGCCGGGCCGAGTCGCGCAACTCTTCCTGTTCCTGCGTGAAGACCCCTGCCGATGTTCCCATCTGTCCCCCTCTCATCCGTCGAACGTGAATAGGCCCTGCTGGATCGCTTCCTCATCCCGTTGCGTCTGGGTCGTGAAGATCGCCTCGTTGCCGTCGACCCACATCGTTACCGTCAACGTGTCGCCCGGCCAGACCGGCTTCGCGAACCGGCCCTCGATGCTGCGGAAGCGGGCCGGATCCGAACCGCACAACGTGTGCAACAGGGCGCGACCGGTGAAACCGTAGGTGCACAACCCGTGCAGGATCGGTCGGTCGAAGCCGCCCGTCGCCGCGAACTGCGGGTCGGAATGGAGCGGGTTGCGGTCGCCCGACAGCCGGTAGAGCAACGCCTGTTGGGGGAGGGTCTCGTAGGAAACGACGTGGTCGGGCGCGCGCTCCGGCGGGACGTTACGGGGCCCCGACGGCCCCCGTTCCCCTCCGAAGCCACCTTCCCCCCGGATGAAGATCGACGCGCGCGACGAGAACAGCTTCGTTCCGGTCTTCTCGTCGATCGTGAGCGATTCCGCGATCACCACGGCCCCCGAGCCCTTGTCCCAGATATGTGCGATGCGTCCACTCGTGGTCGCGGTTCCTTCGACGGGGATCGGCGCGTGCAGCTCGATCGCTTGCTCGCCGTGCACGAGCATGGCGGGATTGAAGGACCCGAGCGAGGTCACCCCGCCTCCGGCGCCACCGCCGACGACCGTGGCGAACGTGGGCAGGACCTGTTGGTGGATGTCGGCCGAGTTCTCGGTCGTGAACTGCAGCTCATCGGTACCGGCTCCGACGCCCACTGCATACAGAAGGGCGTCCTTGGACTCCCACGAACGAGAGAAGGGGCCGTATTCGGTTCCGACTACGGCAGGGTCTATGGGCATCGCTATTCCTTTCTGCCGATGGCCGAGCCCATCAGCTGTTTACTCCTCTCGCATCTTCGAAATGGGTGCTGCTTGGGCGAGTAAGTCTTCGATCGCCGGTCCGACCGCCTCCGGCTCCCACCGTTGATCTTTGGAGACCGAAGGGCCGCGCCGCCACCCTTCGGCGACACCGATACGTCCGCCCGCCACCTCGAACACGCGGCCGGTGATGCCTTTGCTCTGGGGGCTGCCGAGCCACACCACGACCGGCGCGATGTTCTCGGGAGCGAAGTAGTCGAACTCACCTTCTTTGATCTCGATCGCGCCGATGCCGAGGTTCTCGGTCATCCGCGTGCGTGCGCCGGGCGAGACGGCATTCACCGTGACCCCGTATCGGTCCAGTTCGCGCGAGGCGATGACCGTGAATGCGGCGATACCTGCTTTCGCCGCACCGTAGTTGGACTGGCCCGGATTGCCGTAGAGGCCGGATGGCGAAGTCGTGTTGATGATGCGCGCATCGACCTCGTCGCCGCCCTTCGACCGTGCTCGCCAGTGGGCCGCCGCCTGTTGCGTGCAACAGAATGTCCCGCGCAGATGCACGTGGATCACCGCGTCCCATTCCTCCGGGGTCATGTTGACGACCATCCGGTCGCGCAGGATTCCAGCGTTGTTGACGAGCACGTCGAGGCGACCGAAGTGCTCGATCGCGTGCTCGATCAACCGGCCGGCCCCCTCGTAGTCGGCGACGTCTTCACCGTCGGCAATCGCGTCACCGCCGAAGTCCTTGATCTCATCGACTACCTCGTTCGCGACCGCGCTGCTGCGACCGGTCCCCGAAACATCTCCGCCGAGATCGTTGACGACGACCTTGGCGCCTTGTCGTGCGAACTCGAGCGCGTGGCCGCGCCCGATCCCGCGTCCCGCGCCGGTCACGATCACGACTCGGTTTTCGCACAGATCGCCCACGTCTTCTCCTCCTTAGATCTTCGTGTCTTGGGTCCAGTACCCCTCGCGCACGAGACGCCGGTAGATCTTGCCGGTGTCGTGACGAGGTAGGTCGTCGACGAAGTCGATCGCGCGCGGGCACTTGAAGCCGGCGAGGTTCGCGCGCGTGTGTTCGACCAGTTCCTCCTCCAACTCGGAGGAGGGCTCGCGATCGGTCTTGAGTAGTACGACCGAACGCACCTCCTCGCCCCATTCGGCATTCGGTATGCCGACTGTCGCGACGTCGGCGACCGCGGGATGCTCGAGTAACACCGCGTCGACCTCGGCGGGGTAGACATTCACGCCGCCGGAGATGATGAGATCGGCCGTGCGGTCGGCGAGATAGACGTAGCCCTCCTCGTCGACGTAGCCCATGTCGCCCAAGGTGAAGAAGTTGCCCTTGTAGGTCGCACTCGTCTTCTCCGGGTCCTTGTAGTACTCGAAGCGCAGATCTTCGTCGCTGCGGATGTAGACGAGCCCGATCTCGCCCGGGGGCAACGGCTCGCCGTCCTCGTCGCGGATCTCGACCTTGTCTTCTTCGGGCTTGCCGACGGTTCCCGGCCGTTCGAGCCATTCCTCCGGCGTTACGAACGTGCCCAAGCCTTCCGTCGCGGCGTAGTACTCGTGCACGATCGGCCCGAACCAGTCCATCAGCGCCTTCTTCGTGTGGACCGGGCAGGGGGCCGCGCCGTGCAGCACGATCTTCAGCGACGAGATGTCGTAGCGGGAGCGCGTTTCCTCGGGGAGAGCAAGGAGCCGATGGAACATGATCGGCACCATGTGCGTATGGGTCACGCGGTGCTGCTCGATGACGCGCAGCGTTTCCTCGGGGTCCCATCCATCCATGAGCACGGTTCCGACTCCGGCCATGAACGGGACCAGAAGCGAGAAGACGAGCGGGGCCGAGTGATACAAGGGGCCCGTCGTTAGATTCGTGTCGCTGGCGGCATCGAACGCGTAGCGCTCGAGCATCGGTCCGTACATCTGCAGCATCTGCGCCGCACCCAGGAAGCCGCCGGGTCTGAAGACCCCTTTGGGCCGGCCGGTGGTTCCCGACGTGTAGAGCATGTGGCGACCGAGCACGGGATCCTCGAGGTCGTTCGAGTCCTGCTCGGCGAGCGCGGACTCGTAGGACTCGAACCCATCGATCTCTCCTGCAACCGCAAATCGGATCGTCACCTCCGGGACCAAACGAGCGGCTGCGGCCGCGCCCTCCGCGAAACGTGCATCGGCGACGAAGGCCTTCGCTTCCGAGTCGCGCAGGACGTACGCGACCTCCTCGCTTGTCAGGTGCCAGTTGATCGGGACGGTCCTGAAGCCGGAGCGCTGTCCTCCGTACACGGTGTCGGCGAACTCGGGGCGGTTGGCGCACATGATCCCGAGCGAGTCCTCTTCCTTCAGTCCACGTGCGCGCAGCGCGCGGCCGTACCGGTTGGCGCGGGCGTTCACCTCGCCGAACGTGCGGTCCCCATGCGGGGAGTAGATGGCGGGACGGTCGGGGAAGTAACGCGCGGTGACCGACAACCCCATGCCACTTCCGGCGGCTTCGATTCGCTCCATAAGGAGCTGATCGGCGGAGGGGACGGTGCCTTGCTGGGATGCCATCGTGCTACGCCCTCTGCGCGCTCTTACTCTCGCGCGGTAAGCCGAGGACCCTTTCGGCGATGATCTTTCGCTGGATCTCGCTCGTCCCCGCGTAGATCGTCTCGGCACGAGCACCGAGGAACGTCCGCCACCACTTGTCTGCATCGACGGCTTCGTTGTCCTTAGCCGCGAGAGCGTTGGAACCCAGGATGTCGAGGGCGAGCTCGCCGAGCTTCTTGTGGTACTCGGACCAGAAGAGCTTGTTGATCGAAGACTCGGGGCCGAGCCCCTTGCCGGCCGCGATGCCGGCCAGCACGCGCAAACCCTGCATGCGCATCAACTCGACGTTCGTGTAGGCCCATGCGAGCTGCTGACGAACGATCGGATCATCGGTCTTGCCGAGCTTCTTGGCGATCTCGACGAGGTCCCAGAACTCGCTGCGGAAACGAAGGTGCTGGGTCGCCGCGGTTGCTCCGCGCTCGTTCCCCAAGGTCGTCATGGCGACCTTCCATCCGTTGTTCAAGCCGCCGATGATGTTGAACGTCGGTGCGCGAGCTTCGTCGTAGAAGACTTCGAAGAAGTGCGACTCACCGGTGATCTGCTTGATGGGTCGGAACGTGACGTTGTTGTCCTCCATGGGCACGAGCACGTACGAGATGCCAGCATGTTTGGGCGCGTCGGGGTCGGTGCGGCACAGCGTGAAGACGATGTTGCACACCGACGCGCCGGACGTCCACACCTTCTGTCCCGTGACGATGACGTCGTCGCCGTCGATCACGCCTTTGGTCTTGAGGCTCGCGAGGTCCGACCCCGCGTTCGGCTCCGAGAAGCCCTGGCAGTAGCGATCCTCGCCCGAGACGATCCGGGGAAGGAAGTAACGCTTCTGCTCCTCGGTGCCGTGGGCGATGATCGAGGGGCCGACGAGCCATTCGCCCATCCCCATGGTGATCCTCGGGACGCCAGCCCTGGTGAACTCTTCGTTGAGCACCGCGAGCTCGAGGGGGCCGAGTCCGCGACCGCCGTACTCCTCCGGCCATGCGACGCACAGCCAGCGTCCGTCGCGGAGCCGCGTCACCCATTCCTTGATGACCGGGTTGGGAGACGCGTAGAGGTTGTACTCGTCGTCGGCGTCCTCGAGACCGTCGAATCGGTTGGCTTCGATCCACTCGCGTACTTCCCCACGGAACGCTTCGATCCCAGGTCCCAGGTCGATCCTCATGATTCCCCCCTTGGCTCGAACAGCGGCAGTGCTCTTCCGTCGGACAGGTCTTCCCAGGTGACTTGTACGGGCATCCCCACGCGCACCTCGGCCGGTTCGCAGCCGACCACGTTGGACATCATCCGAGCACCCTCGTCGAGGTCGATGAGCGCGACGACGTACGGCACCCGGTCTTGCATCGAAGGATTGCCGGGGCGGTGCATGACGCTGAACGCGTAGACCTCGCCGTTGCCGGATGCCGGGCGAAACTCGAGTTCTAGCGAGTGGCAGTGGGGGCAGATGTCGCGGGGATAGTGGATCGCTCTGTTGCACGACGTGCAGTGTTGGATCACGAACTCGTGGTCCTTGGTGGCGGCCCAGAACGGCTCGCCGGTCTGCGATGGGGGAGGCTCGAAGCGCGGGCTCATAAAGTTTCTTCCGTTCCGAGGACGACCGTCGCCATCGACGACAGCACACCCCCGCTACCGTGCGCCACCGCAAGCGACGCGCCGGGCACCTGACGATCACCCGCGTCCACTCGCAACTGCCGTGCCGCCTCGACGAGAAGGAAGATCCCGTACATCCCAGGATGCGTGTAGCAAAGACCCCCGCCGTTCGTGTTGAGCGGCAACTCGCCGCCCGGAGCGAGGCGATCGCCCTCGACGAAGTGTCCGCCGTCACCCTTGGAACAGAAGCCGAGGTCTTCGAGCGCGAGAAGGACGGTGATCGTGAACGAGTCGTACGTTTCCACGACGTCGACGTCGCCGGGTTTGACGCCGGCCATGTCGAACGCCTTCGCTCCGGACACCGCGCCGGCGGTAACGGTGAGGTCCGGCATCTGACTGATCATCATGTGCGAGTGACTCGTTCCTGCACCCAGAACCACGACCGGTGGTGTGGCGAGGTCGCGCGCCCGATCGACGCGCGTCATGACGACGGCCCCGGCACCGTCGGTCACCAGACAGCAGTCGAGCTTGTGCAGAGGCTCGGCAACGAAGGGCGAGTCGAGCACATCCTGGATGCCGATCGGGTTCCGGTAGCGAGCGTTCGGGTTCATGGCGGCCCACTTCCTCGTCGAAACCGCGATCGATGCGAGCTGCTCGGAGGTGGTTCCGTACTCCGCCATGTGGCGACTCGCCGCGAGCGCGTATCCACCGATCGGCATGGCCAGCCCGTAAGGGACCTCCCATTCCATGATCGGGGACATGCGCGGCCGGAAACGTTCTTCACCGCGTTTGCGCGCGGTGCGTGGCGCCTGGCCG
Source organism: Actinomycetota bacterium (assembly GCA_050694015.1). Lineage (GTDB taxonomy): Bacteria > Actinomycetota > CADDZG01 > CADDZG01 > WHSQ01 > JBOGWY01. The sequence goes on from JBOGWY010000369.1 coordinate 16,348, forward strand.
TGAACGATCAGAGCGACGTCGCAGAGACCGAGAGCGAGTGCGGCGGCGGCATGTTCGACGTGGACCTCGTAGCTCGATCCGCCGATCGAGGTGGAGTCGGTGTAGCGAGGCTGGATCCCTAGATGTTCCGCGACCTCCATCGACGCGCCGTAGTCGCCCGCTGCGAACACCCCGTCGACGTCGTCGATCGTGAGCCCGGCGTCGGCGAGCGCTTCCTTAGCCATGCGGACCTCGAGTCC
>JBOGWY010000370.1:0-3880 GCA_050694015.1 Actinomycetota bacterium
CACCTCGTGCACTTCCCCACACACGACGTGGCACCTTCACCGCGGCTTCTGAGGCCTACCGGTCCCTCAACTTCGCGCATCCTTGCAGAGCATCACGTGCTGAGGACTGCGAGAACATAGCTACGCGCGACGCGACGCGTCAAGGCCAAGAAACGACGAAGTGGCAACAAATGTGCTGGTAGAGACACACAAAATTTCCGAGCGAAACGCGAAGAAAAATCCGGCGCGCGACTCAGCAGGTACAGGCTTCGGGAGAGTCTTCGCGCACCAGGCATTCGTAAAGTTCGAGGAACTCTTCGGCCGCGCGCTCCCACGAGAACCGTCCCGCCGACGTCACCGCGGCGCGCGAGAAATGGTCCGCGAGATCGGCGTCGGAGAGCAACGTCTTCGTTCGGGCCGCGAGAATCGAAGGATCGCGGGTGTCGATCAGGAAGCCCGACCCACCGTCGACGACAACATGTGACAACCCGCCGACGGCGGTGCCGACCACCGGCGTCCCGCACGCATGTGCTTCGAGCGCGGCGAAACCGAAGGTCTCGGAATGGGAGCTCACCACGACGGCGTCGGCGGCACGATAGAACGCCGGCAGCTTCGGATGCGGTTGTGCGCCGACGAACCTCACGTGCTCGTCGATCTCGAGCTCCGAGGCCAGCGACTTCAGTCTCGCGAGTTCGGCATCGCCCCCGCGGCCGCTCGCTCCGCCGACCACGAGGAACTTGAGGGGACGATCCAAGGCCGGCACGAGTTGCTCGACGGCCCGGAGCGCGAGATCGATCCCCTTGAGGCGCTGGATCCGCCCCACGTAGAGCAGGACGGCCTCGTTGCCCAGATCGAGCTGCCGGCGGGCCTCCCCGCGGTCACCGGGCGTGAAGAGGCGGTGGTCGACCCCCGGATGGAGCGTCTTGAGGCGGTCCCGGTCGGCCCCGTAGAGACCGGCCAGATGCTCCAGCTCCTCGTCGGTCGACGCGATCAGGACGTCGCTGGCGGCGATCACGTCCATCTCTCCCTTCAGCCGGCTCAGCGGCTCGGGGACGTCCCCGGGAGCCAGCATCCGGTTCTTTACCTTGCCGAGGGTGTGGTTCGAGTGAACGAAGGGGACCGACCACGCATGCGCCAGTTGCTTCGCGACCAGCCCGGACTGCCAATAGTGGGAATGGACGAGGTCGTAGCGGATCCGCTGAGAGGCTGCAAACGCGCGCACCCCGGCGACGAACTCATCGATGTGTGCGGTGAGCTCTTCCTTGTCGAGGGGCTCCGGTGGTCCGGCGGGGATCGAGATCACCCGCACCCCTGGGAACAGCTCGACCACCGGGCGCCCGTCGCCATCTGCTCTCGTGAAGATGTCGGTCACGGGACCGACCGCGGCCAGTTGCTCGGCGAGCTCACGCACGTAGACGGTCATGCCCCCGGCGTCACCCGAGCCCGGCTCGTGCAGGGGTGACGAGTGATACGAGATCACCGCGACGCGCTTCAAAGTGTGACTCATGCCTGCGATACGCCCTCGCGCGCGAACGTGACGTTATTCAAGGGGACGGCTTGGGCACCGAGCTGGTACTTGTAACGCTCGGGGCCGCGCAGGAAGTCGAATGTCTTGAGGCCTTTCTCCATCGCATGCTCGATCAACCTCGACACCAGCACTACTCCGGGAGACAGACGAGCGACCTCGGGCTCGTACGCAGAGTTGTACAGATAGAAACGCTCATCGAGCTCGAACCCGAAAGTTGACGCGACCGGTCTGCCGCCGATCTCGAGGAAGTCGAGGCGCAACCAACCGAGCGGCATGAGGGCCCTTGCCACGCGCTCGAAGAACGTCGCTATCTCGGGTTTCATGAAGTGGCCTTTGTGTCCTTCTGCACCGCGATGCATCTCGACGAAGTACTTGAGATCCTCTTCGAGCGTCCCTTCCGTCGCGCTGCGGAATGCGGCGTCGGGTACCTCGCGCGTGAGACGCCGCCGCTTCCGCTTGAGTTCGCGACGCTCCTTCGCCTCGAGTCCTTCTAGGTATGTGTCGAAATCGGACGGCAACAGGAGGATCGCCGACGTCTCCTCTTGCTCGAGCGCGAACTCGAATCCATAGCGATCGGTTCGCTCGACGAGGAAATCCGCGAAGCCGAACGGCACGGGCATGTTGTGGGCGTCGAACGTGTCCCACTCGACCGGGGTCTCCTTGAGCCACGCGACGAGCGCATCGGCGACGTCGCCACGGTCGTCGAGCGCACAGACCGGGCCAAGGTAGTCGGTCAGATCGATGCCGCCGAGGAACCGCATGATCTTGGTCTCCCCCTCGTGCTTCCGGTAGAGCGGGACGATGCCGACGACCTCCTCGTCTCTGCGCATCGTGAGCAGGAACAGATCCTTGCCGGCGCCGAACTCCTCCCACCAGAGACGATTCCACTCGGGGGTGGCGAAGATGTGGGTATTGGGATCCCGCGCGAGCAACTCCCGCCAGTGGGGGAGTTCGAAGCACCGCTCGTCGCAGCTCAGATCGACCTGGAGGGTCATCGTCGCGGTCACAGTAGTTCCTAACGGTTGGCGGACGCGAAAGAATCCCTACCCCACAGGGGGTGCATATCAGCACTCGGACGACAAAAGAGCCCGCCACTTACCAGTGACGGGCCCTTGTGCGGATCTCGAAGGGAGTCAGGAAGCCTTGGTTGCCTTCTTCGCCGCCGAACGCGACGCGTCCACGTTCGCCCGGACGGCCTTCGTGAGGCTCGTGGTGGCGGCCCTCACCTGACTGCGTGCGGTCTTGGTCTGTGCGACCGCCTGCTTGGTGGGAGCCGAGTTCCGGATCTTCTTGGAAAGGGTCCGGCCACGCTTGATGAAGTCGTCGTAGACCTTCTCGGTGGAATCGCGGTCCGCGACCTTGCGGATGTCCGCCAGTTTCTCGACGGCGAAGTCGCCGGCGCCGACGACCGCGTAGAGGATCTCTTCAGCTCGTGCCATGGGTTTCACCTCCTCTTAAGGGATCAGTCGAACTTGGGACGAAAGATGACGGGAACGCGGAACTGCGCACCAACCGCGACGGCGCGGGGCCTGCCGCAGCTGGAGGCGGGGGATGAGCTCCGCGGGAGACGAGCTCGCGATGAGCTCGGGAAGCGAAACTCCGTGGGGGTGGAGAGCGCTCCGCGATCCCGTCAAACCTGTGCTTCTCATTCGTCGATCACGTCCTGCACCGACGCGGCTTTCTCGTGCGGTTCGAGATTGCCCTCGACGTAGCTGCGGTAGTGATCGATCAGTGCCTGCTTCTGACGTTCGGTGATGCCCGCGTCCTTGAGGATCTCCGCCACGAGATCGTGGTCGCGGTCTTCGTCGAGGATGCCCGCACGCACGTAGAGCGTCTCGGCCGAGATCCGCAGCGCCTTCGCGATCGCCTGGAGGATCTCCGCCGACGGCTTCCGTAGCCCGCGCTCTATCTGGGACAGGTACGGGTTCGAGATGCCGGCCAGATCGGAGAGCTTGCGCAGGGACAGGCGCGCGCCGCGCCGCTGTTCGCGGATGAATGAGCCCAGTTCCTCCAGCTTAATGCGAGCCCCCAACGTCGCCTCCAGTGCTCTCCTGCTGCTTGCTTTATACCCTATTTGCATAACAGTTGCAAGCACTACGACCACGGAACGTAGTGAAAAACTTGGGTAAATGTCGATTTAGAGGCGGGAAGTCGGGTATACCGACTACATATGGTAGTCATCTCAACATATCGGGAAGGGTGGAGCGAACCCCTCGGCGAACCCTCCCCCATGCCTTACGAACCGCAGCCGCGCGCGGGCGCGACGCGTTGGACCACGATCTTGGGAATGTGCCTGGCACTCGTGGCCGCCGGCAGCTTCATCGCGTTCTCGTTGGTCGCGCGCGACGCGGCGCCGCCCGCCGACTCTCCGGT
>JBOGWY010000371.1:0-10501 GCA_050694015.1 Actinomycetota bacterium
CTCGTCCTCCGCCGCATGATGGAGGCTGCAAAGCCGGGAGCGCCCGTCGTGCTGACGGCCATCAACGCGTACTGCGAGCTGCGCACCGAGCGCGACGCGACCCTCGACGCGGACAAGGGCGTGATGCACGAGACGACGACGGTGACGGATCCCAACGGGAGCGAGCGCGAGGTCGACCTGTGGACCAGCATCTACACACCGCGGGAGCTGAGGCTCCTTGCCGTCGGGGTCGGGCTCATGCCCGAAGAAGTGTGGGCGGTCGATCCCGGCGACTACGGACGCCGGGTGCCGGATACCGAACACGCCGAACTCATGCTCGTCGCGCGTAGGCCCTCGAAGCCGATTCGCTAATCCGCGCCCGTTCCGAAGAAGGGCATGCCGACGCCGCGCATCGCAAGCGCCATCGCGCCCGTCATCGCGAGAGCGACCATGCCGACCAGCACGAGATCGCCCCGGTCGGGGATCCCGAAGAGGCCCACCATGATGACCCCGGCCGCCACGCTGGCGAGGTTGTAGAGGATGTCGTAGAGCGCGAAGGCACGACCACGGTATTCGTCGGGCAGCGCGTGCTGGACCTGGGCGTCCACGGCTACTTTGGTGACGAACGCGCCGTACCCGCCGAAGAACGTCAGGCCCATCACCGCGACGACGCTGACGATCCCGCCGAAGATCACGATGCCCACCGCCGATACGAGGAAGCCGGTGACGATCAGGCCTGCGTTGAGCAGCCGTTTCCCGAGGAGCGGTGCGGTGACGGCCCCGATGAACGCCCCGACGCCTGCGGCTCCCAGCGCGAGCGCGGCCGACCCGAGGCGACCTCCACGTTCGCCGACGTCGAACTGCTGCTTGATGAAGAGGATCGCGGTGATCGCGACGAACATCGCGATCGTGCGGAGCACGAAGATCCCGATCAACGGAACCCGCGCCTGGGGACGTTTCCAGATCTGTGTCACGCCCTGCGTGAGTTCGACGGCGATCTCGCGGACGTGAGCGAACAAGGACTTCACCTTAGCGTGCGGATGCGCGAGAGGGGTCGAGATCCGCCGCGTCAGCAGAGCCGCCACGATGTAGAGGAAACCCGCGATCACGAACGCGGGGCCGGCCGACACGAACGCTCCGACGGCGCCGATCCCGATCACGCCTCCGACGAGCGCGGCGATCATCCCCCCGCCACTCGACAACGAGTTCCCCTGCAGCAGGTGGTGCTCGTGGAGGAGTACGGGGAGGACGGCACCCTTGGTGGTGAGGAAGAGACGGCCGAACCCGAGCAACGACAGCGTCGCGACGTAGAGCGGAACGTCGCCTTCGAACAACGGCGCCCATAGCGGGAGCGTGACCAGCATCGCGGCACGGATCAGGTTGGTCCACACGAGCAGCGACCGCCGCGACCAACGGTCGACGAAGACGCCGAGGAACGGCGCGATCACCGAGTACGGCAACAGGGTCAGCGCGAACAGCGCCAGGATCCTCTCCGGCGTCCCCTGGTTGAACGGCTCCAGGATCAGAACGTCCGCGAACGCTGCCTGCGCGAGCCCGTCCGCGGCCTGCGCGGTGAACTGCCCGAACAGCAGGAACCTGAAGTCGCGTTCGCCTAGGACGCGGCGCCGCGGGACTACTGCGTCGGCGGTGCTACGGGTGTCGCGGGACGGCCGGCTCGGTGTCGACCGAGAAACCGGTGAGTCGTTCGCGGTGTCCGTTCGAGGAGAGTCGGATCTGGCCGTTTGTCTTGCCCTCGCTGTCGTCGCCGGCGATGAATGCCTCAACCAGTTCGTGAGCCTCGCTGTCGGTGTACTGCACCGGCGGAGATTTCATGAAGTATGAACTCGGAGCGAGCAACGGGCCACCGATGCCACGATCCAGTGCCAGCTTCGCGCACCTCACCGCGTCGATGACAACACCGGCCGAGTTCGGGGAGTCCCAGACCTCGAGCTTGAGCTCCATCGAGACCGGCACGTCGCCGAACTCGCGGCCCTCGATCCGGATGTAGGCCCACTTGCGGTCCTTGAGCCACGGGACGTGATCCGACGGCCCGATGTGGATGTCGTCGTTGTCGATGCCACCCGTGATCTGTGAGGTCACCGACTGCGTCTTCGAGATCTTCTTGGACTTCAGGCGCTCACGCTCGAGCATGTTCATGAAGTCCATGTTGCCGCCGAAGTTCAACTGGTACGTGTGATCGATGACGACGCCGCGGTTCTCGAAGAGCTTCGACAGGACGCGATGGCTGATCGTGGCGCCGAGCTGGCTCTTGATGTCGTCCCCGATGATCGGGAGGTTGTGCTTCGTGAAGCGCTGCGCCCAGTCCTCGTTCGTAGCGATGAAGACGGGCATGCAGTTGATGAAAGCGACCTCGGCCTCGAGCGCCTGCTCCGCGTAGAAGCGCGCGGCCTGCTCCGAACCGACGGGGAGGTAGTTGATGAGGACGTCGGTCTTCGTCTCGCGCAGCACCTGCGCGACGTCGACCGGAGGGAGCTCGGACTCGGTCACGACATCCTTGTAGAACTGGCCGAGCCCGTCGTAGGTGTGACCGCGCGAGACCTTGACGCCCGTGGTCGGCACGTCTGCGAACTTGATCGTGTTGTTCGGCTCCGTCCCGATCGCGTCGGCGATATCGAGGCCGACCTTGTTCGCGTCGACATCGAACGCGCAGACGAATTCGATGTCGGACACGTGGTACGGACCGACGTCTACGTGCATCAGCCCGGGCACGCGCTCGTCGGAACGCGCCTTCGCGTAGTACTCGATGCCTTGCACGAGGGACGAGGCGCAGTTGCCTACCCCCACGATGCCCACTCGGATCTTCGCCATCGATTCCTCCCTACTCATCAGCTGGTCCCGCCGCCGCCGAGGGGTCCGGCGCCCAGCGCTCTCTCGTTACTTATGAGTTCGTCGATCCATTCGATGTCGCTCTGCGTTGCGGCCATGCCGTGGTTGTGAAGCGACAGCGTGTACCTGTCGATCCGCTCGCGGTAATCGCGCATGTTCGCTTTGAACTGCGCGAGCTTGTCCTGGAGGTAGGCGCGCCGGCGCTCGAGGAGAGCGAGACGCGTCTCCGGTGGGAGGTAGCGGAAGAACGCGAGCTTGAGGGTGAAGTGCTCGGCGTCGACGGCCGCGGCGGTCTCCTCGAGCATAGCGGTGAACATCTCTTCGCCGAGCGGGGTGACGCGGTAGACGTTCTTGCGGCGCCCCGACGGAAGGGTCGTCGTGTTGCGCGCGGCGCGGGTCGTCGTGGCGGCCTTGGCTTTGCCGGCCAGCGCCCGCGCTCCTTTGGCCCGGGTGCGCGTCGCCTTGTCCGGCTTGGGGTCGAGCTTCTCGACCGCGCCGGATTTGGCGAGGCGGCGTAGCGTCGGGTAGAGGGACCCCCACGAGACCTGCCAGAAGGGGCCCAGCATCGCCCCGAGCTGCTTGCGCAGCTCGTAGCCGTGCATCGAGCGCTCCTTGAGGAGGCCGAGAACGGGCAGTTCGAGCATCCCGGGTTGCTTCATCGGTGAGTGACCTGCTCCCTTGTCGTTATCGGCGTGGGTCCAAGTATCGGCACGATATATCGAAACGATATATCACTTCGATACCTCCGCGCGCCACTCCGAGCAGTCCCCTAGGACGGGAGCGGGTTTAGCATCCACGTTCGATGGCGTTCTCAGGCAGGTCCTTCGATCCCACCCGGACCCCCCCGGTGCCCCGTGGCCCGGTGGTGGACTACCGCTTGGCGCGCCGTTCCGCCCTCGCCTCCCTGCGGCAGGGATCCCTCGACACCGGCGACATCTGCGATGCCCACCCCGAACTGATGCGTGCCGGCAAGCACATCGGCGAGGACGCCGGGGCCCCCTGCCCGGTTTGTTCGCACGACTCGCTCCGCTTCGTCCGCTACGTCTACGGCGACGAGCTGAAACGCAACAACGGACGGGTCGTGTATCCGACCGAGTGGCTCACCGAGCTCGTCAGCAACTACGACCAGTTCACCTGCTACGTCGTCGAGGTTTGCATCGACTGTGCGTGGAACCATCTCGTGAAGGCCTACGTCGCCGGACGCCGCTACGCGAACTCCAACGGCAACGGCTCGGCCCTGTCGGAGCGCAGAGAACGTAGTTGAACCGAACGGCCCCGGCCTTCTCGGTCGGGACGAGAGCCGCGGGCGCGGTGATCGTCGCGGGCTATCTCACCGGTCTGGTGCCCGGAGCCGTGGTCTCGGTCGTCGGCGGCCTCGCCCTGATCACCTTCGGTAGAGCGCTACTACTCGACCGCGTCTCGGGGGCCGGGGTCGCGGCGGCCCTGGCGGTGACCGCGGGGGCCCTGGGGGTGGGCGCGTTGAGGTGGGGAACGCTCGAGCTCGAGGGTTTGATCGGCGCGCAGTCCGTGATCGGTCCCACCGTGTCGGTCGGACCCACCCCGGCAGCCGTCTCCGCGGTCATCGCGACGGTGGCGGCTCTCGTCGCGATCGGGGTCTGGCTCACCGAACCGCGCGCGGCATCGAGAGGATCGTGGATCTGGTTCGCGGTTGAGTCGGTCCTGATGGTCGCGACGTTGGCCAGCGTCTTCGCGGTGCCGTCCGCCGGGGGAGGCACCGGCCTCGGCGGTTTCCTCTCGGCGGTCGGTCGTGATGCTGCCGCGTGGGGATTGTGGCTGGCCGGGCTCGTGGTTGCGGTGGTCGTCACCCTCGTGCTGTCGGTGCTGCTTCGTGGTCGTGACCGAGTGCGATGGGTCGCGCTCCTCGTCTCGGGGGTCGCGGTGACCGCGGCGGCGGGAACGATCGCGACGGTGGTGTAGTGCCCGTCCTCTTCCTGGGCCACGCGTTCCTGGCCGTGGTCGCATTATTGGGGCGGGAGGCGCGCGACGAGACGCGCACCCAGATCCTCCAGGTGTTGTCGGGAACCGGGATCGCGCTCGCTGTGGTGCTGTTCTTCGCGCCGGGGGCCGGGGATACGTGGCGGACGACGCTGCTCGAACCGGATCGCGCCCATCTCGTCGGCGCCGCGGTCGCGTGCGCGTGGCTGGTACTTCTCGTGCTCGAACGGATCGGCGGCGAGGGGGCCTGGGATGCGGCGGTATCGATCGGGGTCGCGTCGAGCGCGCTGGCGCTCTTCGGGATGAATCGGTGGTCCGTGCCGGCGCTGCTCTTCTGGGGTGTCGCCGTGCTCGCGCTGGCCGTGCTCGCGTCGCGCGCCCGACGTCCAGGCGCGACGCGACTGGGCCTCGCGCTGGGCAGCGCGGCGCTCGTAGCGGGCATCGTCGTCCACGCGCTGGATGCCGACGCGTGGGCGTGGCCGCGCGAGCCGTCGGGATGGGCGCAGTGGCTGGTGATCGCGGCGGCGGTGCTTATGTCGGGCGCGATCCCCGGAACGGGGGGCTGGGGTCTGTTCGGCTCGCGGTCGTCGGCCGCGGTCCTACCCCTGCTCACGGGCGCGTCGTTCCTACTGCTCGCGTCGCAACGTTCCGATGCGCCGGTCGTAGCCGTGCTGGTGTTGTTGTTGTCGTTGGCCTGCGCGGTCGTGACGATCGCGCGCAAGGCCGTCGACATCCGGTTCCTGGGAGCGTGGGTCGTCGCCTTGATGCTCTCGCTTGCGCTGCTCGACCCCGGCGGCGACGTGGCCGCGCGCGCCGGGTTCGCCGCGGTGGTCGGGATCACGACGCTAGTTCTGTGGCCGTTGAGTCTCGGGCGCGCCCAGATCGAGCGAGGCATCGTGGTCGCGTTCGTTGCGATCACCGCGGGCTACAACGCGATCGCCGGAGCGGCGTCGGTGGCGTTCGAGCAGGCCACCGCGACGGACGACGTGGTCGCGGCGGCGCCGTGGGCCGCATTCTCGGCATTGTTGCCGGTGGCCCTCGCGGCGGGGGTGGCTCTGGGAGCTCGCCTCGGCCGACACGCCGAGCATGAGGCCTACACGGTCCCCGGGGTGCTGGCGACGTGGGCGCTTTTCGCAGCCGCGGTGGCGTGGGGCGTCGTCCCCGAAGATGGCGGTGGAGCGGGTGTGTGGCTCTACGTCGTCGCGGTCGTGAGCGGCGTGGGCGCCGCCCGAGTCTCACGGATGCGCGAGACCGTGGCACCCGAGACCATCGTGGTACCGGAGGGCCCGCCTCAACACGATGTGATGTTCGATCCGTGGTCTCTCGGGAGGCGTGAGGACGGCCTCGCGCTGCGCGTCGCGGTCGTTCTGGGGGCCGCAGCGGCGCTTGCCACGCTGGTGATCACCTACCAAGGCCTGAAGGTCGGTTTCCTCTAGTAAAGCGCGTGGGTATGACCGTCGATAGCCGTACCGGTGGGCGGAGCAACTTTTCACCCGTGCGGTAAGTCCAAGATGTAGAGATGCGCGCCCCTACACTTTTTTAAATGAGCCGTTCGTCGCCTAAGAAGCGGAAACGCGTGAAGGTCCGTCCTCGTACGAGGCTGCAGCGGATCCTGCTCCGGTTTGGGTGGTTGCTGCCGATCGGCGCCCTGCTGGTGGGCTCCGGGATCCTCGTCCTCACCTACGCGTTCGCCTCGATCCCGCTGCCCCAGGACGTCGAGCTGACCTCGTCGGCCGAGGTCTACGACGTTCACGGCAGGCTGATCGGGACCTACTCGGACGAGATCACGCGCTTTCTGATCGACACCGACGACCTCCCGAAGTACGTGGGCCGGGCCGTGATCGCGGCCGAGGACCGGGACTTCTACAAGCACGACGGAGTGTCGTTCAGGGGCATCATCCGGGCCGCGTGGGCGAACCTCACCGGAGGCGAGATCCAGCAAGGCGGCTCCACCATCACGCAGCAGTACGTGAAGATCGCCGTCCTCCAGGACCCGTCGCGCACGATCACGCGCAAGGCCAAGGAAGCGATCCTCTCGATCAAGCTCGAGCGACGGCACTCGAAGCGCGAGATCCTCGGTTTCTACCTGAACACGATCTACCTGGGACGCGGCGCGTACGGCTTCGAGGCGGCCGCCCGCACCTACTTCGATAAGCACGCGGAGGAGCTAACGCTCAAGGAGGCCGCGTACCTCGCCGGAATCATCCCGGCCCCCGAGCGCTACCAGCCCGACGACAACCAGATCGGCGCCCAGGAGCGGCGCAACCGCGTCCTGCGCTTGATGGAGGAGCAGGGTTCCATCAACTCGAAGCGCGCGGCGCGCGCGAGCCGGGGCCGCGTGAAGATCGTCGGCGAGGACAACACCCCGACGCACCAGAACGCGGCGCACTTCATGGAGTGGATCCGCAAGAACTACCTCTACAAAGACTTCAAAGAAAGGCTTTACACGGGCGGCTTCAAGATCTACACGACCCTCGATCTCGAGATGCAGAACCAAGCCGAGGACGCGATCGCGGCGATCCTCAACCAGCCGAACGATCCCCAGGCGGCGCTGGTTTCGATGACTCCACTAGGCGAGGTGCGCGCGTTCGTGGGGGCCGCGCGCGACTTCGACAACGTCGCGAAGGCGCGGGGGTTCAACTACGCATCCGACCCGCCGGGACGGTCGGCAGGATCGGCGTTCAAACCGTTCACTCTGCTGACCGCGCTAGAGGAGGGCATCTCGCCGCAGTCAACGTTCTCCGGATCGAGCCCCGCGTCGATCGACGATCCCGAATGTATGGGCGACGAGGACAACGACGGCGATCTTGATCCATGGGAGCCCGAGAACTTCGGCGGCTCTTCGTACGGCTCGATGGATCTGTACGACGCGACTCAGAACTCCGTCAACACGATCTACGCGCAGCTGATCGAGGAGGTGGGAGCCGAAAAGGTCCGGGATCTGATCGAGGATTTCGGGTTCGCACCCAAGCATGGTGACGAGCAGATCGCAGCGAACTGCTCCCTCGCGCTTGGTGTCCACGACGTCACGGTGGTCGAGATGGCCCGGGCCTATGCGGCACTCGCCGCACGCGGCCGCCTCCCGGAGGTAACGCCGATCCTCTACATCACCGATTCCGAGGGCAATTGCGTTCGCGAATACCGTCCCCGCAAGGGCAACTGCCGGGAGGAATTCGCCCCGGGGGCCGAACAAGTCGTCGCACAGAACACGGCCGACACCGCAACCGACATGCTCGAAGGAGTTGTCACCGGCGGTACCGCGACGGTCGCGAACATCGGCCGTCCCGTCGCCGGCAAGACCGGGACCGCGCAGGACTTCAAGGACGCGTGGTTCGCCGGCTATATCCCGCAGCTCGCCACTGTGGTGTGGGAGGGGTATCCACTCCAGTACGTGAAGGCCGAACCCGGCACCGTCCTGAGCGACGGAACCAATAGTTACGTCGTCCCGAAGTCGGGGCGGCAGAGCGTGATCCCCATCATGAGCTACTGCTCCGACCCGCGGATGTGTCGGCCGGTGCATGGTTACGAGGTGACCGGCGGTGGCGCGCCCGTGAGCCCCGCCGTCATCTGGGCCAACTACATGCGCGAGGCGACCGCGGAGATCGAACCGCTGCCGTTCCCCGAGCCCACCGAGATCGAGGACGCCGAGGTCATCAACGAGGCCCCGCCGGCACCGCCTCCCGCGCCGGCACCGGAACCGTCCGAGACCGAACCCACCGCCGAACCGACCGAAGAACCGGAACCCACCGAGGAGCCGCCTCCGACCGAGGAGCCCAGCGAACCACCTCCCGTTCCGACCGAGACGCCGGGCGGCGACGGCGGTGACGGGGTCTCGGATGGAGGTGGCGATGAAGGTGGCAGCGAGGACGGCGGCGACGGTTCTGCACCGATAGTGCTGGGAGTACTCGCGGTCTGGATCCCTGTGGCGACGATCACACGTAGGCGCGCGTTGCGTCGCCGGCTCTAGCTTCCTGTCGCACCCCTTCCCTAGCCTCGACGTCGTCGGAGGCAACGTTCCACGTGGGCACAAGAAGGGAGGTGCTAGCATGACCGCAGCGCAGCGAACGATCGCTGCAGTTCCCCTGCCCGACCCGGCGGCTTCGTCGCGGGAGGGCCTCGGTGCCGACAGGCTCGAGTCCGGAGGAGGAGATATGCGGAGTTACGAGGCGATGGTGATCGTCGACGCCCAGCTCGAAGAGGGCGACATCCAGAAAGCCGTGGACAAGTTCGTCGCGGCCGTGGGCGAGGTCGGTGGCGAATCGGGCCATGTCGACCGGTGGGGCAATCGGCGGTTCGCCTACGAGATCAACCACAAGAACGAGGGCTACTACTTCGTGGCGCCGTTCACGGCTCCCGAAGAGGCGATCGACCGCCTGAAACGTTTGTTGCAGATCTCCGACGAGTACATCCGCGGAAAGATCGTCCGGCTCCCGGAGCCGGCGGCTTCCAGCTCTAGCAAGGAGAAGACTGATGGCAGATAACACCGTCACTCTCGTCGGCAACGTCACGGACGACCCCGAACTTCGTTTCACCCCGACCGGCCGCCCCGTCGCGAACTTCACGGTCGCGGTCAACAAGCGCTTCAAGGACAACGACGGCCAGTGGCAGGACCGGCTCGATGGGTTCTTCCGCTGCAACTGCTGGGCGGACATGGCCGAGAACGTGGCCGAATCCCTCACCAAGGGCACGCGCATCGTCGTCACCGGTCGCCTGCAGCAGCGTCAGTGGGAGGACAACGACGGCAACAAGCGCAGCGCGTTCGAGATCCAGGTCGACGAGGTCGGTCCGTCGCTCAGATGGGCGACCGCGACCGTGCAGAAGTCGCAGCGCACGGGGGGCCAGTCCTCCAGCGGCGGCGGCCAGCAGTCCGGAGGCGGCCAGCAGTCCGGAGGCGGCAGCGACTGGAGCGCACCTGCTCCCGTCGGTTCTCCCACCCAGCCGGGCTCCGACGAAGGAGGCTTCTAACCAGTGGCGAGAGATCGACGCCCGCCGCGGCGGGAGACCGTCCGCAAGGGCAAGAAGAAGTACTGCCAGTTCTGTGCGGACAAGCAGGATTTCATCGACTACAAGGACATCGCGCTCCTTCGCAAGTTCATGAGCGATCGCGGCAAGATCCGCGCGCGGCGCGTGACGGGCAACTGCTCCCAGCACCAGCGGCTCGTGGCGAGCGCGGTGAAGAACGCGCGCGAGATGGCGCTCCTCCCCTACACGGCGAGATAGGAAGGGATCGATGAAAGTCATCCTCGCTAACGACGTCGACAAGCTCGGCATGAAAGGCGACGTCGTGAACGTTGCCGACGGCTACGCGCGCAACTTTCTGATCCCGAAGGGCTTCGCGATCTTCGCGACGAAGGGCGCGCTCAGGCAGGCAGAGGTCATGCAGCGGGCGAGGGCCGAGAAGGAGGAACGTGACAAGCAGGAGGCCGCGGGCCGTGTCGCGACGCTCGCGAGCTCACCCGTGTACATCTCGGCGCGCGCGGGCGAGGAGGGCCGACTCTTCGGTTCGGTGGCCAAACAAGATGTTGCCCGCGCGATCCTCGATCAGCTCGAGCAGGACATCGATCGTCACCAGATCCGCCTCGACGATCCGATCCGCTCACTCGGCACGCATCAGGTCGAAGTGCACCTCCATCCCGAGGTCAACGCGCTCATCACCGTCGAGGTGATCGCGCACGAGGAAGAGGTTTAGGAGGTCCGGGCGCGGGCATCATTTCTGATG
>JBOGWY010000372.1:0-8196 GCA_050694015.1 Actinomycetota bacterium
CCTGGTGGTGGTTGGCTGGGAAGCTCGCCGCGAGACGATGGGACGGAACGCCTCCCGCACCTCCACCCATCAAGCAGATGGTCGTGAAGAGTTATGGGCGCGATACCGGGACCCGTACCCTCGTCGAGACCGGCACCTTTAGGGGCGAGATGGTGGCCGCAGCGCGCTGGTGGTTCAAGGAGATCCACACGATCGAGTTGGAACCCGTTTTCGCCGAGATGGCACGTAGGAGGTTCCGATGGTCACGGGGGATCCACGTTCATGAGGGAGACAGCGCCACGATCCTGCCTAAGGTGATTGAAAGTTTGACAGGGCCCGCCGTCTTTTGGTTGGACGCCCATTTCTCAGAAGGCGGCACGGCGCGAGGGGAGAAGGAGACCCCGATCGAAGACGAGCTATCACTGCTCCTGTCGCATCCGTCCGCGCGCGTCGTGCTGATCGACGATGCCAGGCTCTTCGGACATGGGGACTATCCACCCCTCGCGCGCGTCGAGGACCTTGCGCGTGCCGCCGGACGTTCGATGGAAATCGATGTGGACATAATCCGGATCTTGGATGACGACGCAGGAGCTACTGCGCATCGTCACGAAGGTCGAAGGTCACGGTGATCCACCCGCGAACGTCTTCCCTGATGTCGGGGCGACGCCCAACGCGAGCCTCGACATCGTGGCGCTCTCGCAGGTTCCAGATGACGAAGCGTCCGTCTTGGATGTCAAGGTTCCAGTTATGCATGCCGCGGTAGCGCTCGTTCTCTGCTTCATTCCTTTCGTGGCAGAGCACGACGAAATGTCGCGCAACGATAGTCATCCCGCGGATCGCTTCCACGGGGTCGAAAGAGTGATCGAGTGCATTTTGCGCGTATGCGATATCGAAGGTGTCCGGGCCGAACTGTTCGGTAAGGATTTCTCCCATCCCGTAAACCGTGCGTACCGGAGGGGCGATACCGGCATCCGACAGGATGCGGTCGTACTCGGCAGCCAGAGGATCGATCGCGGTGATTGATAGGCGCTTCGTGGGGTGGCATTTTCCAAGGATCGTTAGAGGTCCGGCTCCGACATCGAGGATCGAAACCTCTGAGCTTGGGACTCGAGAAACAAGGTCGGCGATCGGGGGCTGGAGTTCGGAGTCTGGCCTCAGACGGTCGATCCAATCGGACTCCCATCGGTCGCCACGTGTCTGTACCCATCGCTTCCAGAACGCCACCTCCGTAGCCCGCCGCCGCGCCCAAAGACGGCGGGGTGTCGACAGCGTGGCGATCAGCCGATCGACGGGTTGCCTCGCGACGCGAACGGACGGGGCGAGCAGCTTCTTTAGCAGAGAATTCCGACTCATCCCTCGAAGATTAGCCACGGGAGCCGATCTGCACGGGACCATTGGTCCGATGATGTGACCCGTAGGCTCGCAGGATGCATCTGGTGCCGAGACCTCGACGCGAGCCTGGGGAGCGATACCTACCCGAGAAGACCTCTCACTGGTGGGGCGAGCACCGAAGCAGGTATCGGTTCGCCGCCGAACAGGCTCGGGGGCAGGCCGTACTCGACCTCGCTTGCGGCCCGGGCTATGGGAGCCGCATTCTGCTTGACGCGGGCGCAGGTTTCGTGGTGGCCGCCGATGTATCGCTGGAGGCCGTCCGAGAAGCTCGCCGGGTGGCGGACGGCACGATGCGTGCCGGCGTATGCGTGATCGACGGCACGAGACTCGCCTTCAGGTCGGGCTCGATCGGTCTCGTCGCTTCGTTCGAGACTCTGGAACACGTAGAGAGGAGCGGCCTGTTCCTCGACGAGATCCGTCGCGTTCTCGTACCCGACGGTCTACTGATTCTGTCGACACCGAATGCTCTGCTCACGGAGCCGGTTGATGGCAGGCCAAAGAACCCTTTCCACGTGCACGAGTTCGAACCCGATGAGCTCCGGGCATCGTTGGCCGCGCGCTTCTCCGAGGTGCACATCATGGGTCAGCGCGTACCGCCTTCGTTCAGGTTCACTCCCTTCGTCGAACTGCGTCGCGACATGCCCAGGGACATTCGAACCCGGCTCGCGTTCTTGAGTTGGCGAGTCCAGCATCGCCTGCCGTTCGCGATCAAGGACCGGCTCTCCCGAGCGATACATGGACACAGCTTCTATCCCGGCGAGGACGACTGGCAGTTCGTAGACCACGACGTCGACAAGTCGCACGTACTCGTAGCCGTCTGCCGTCCCTAGGTCGCCGAGACGATCGCCCGCATTCGTTCCGCGAAGATCTCGGGTGCGAAACGCAACGCGTTGGAGCGGATGTCCTCCGTCGAGTACTCATCAGGGCCGAAGCTTCGCAGCTCGCGTGCCAGGTCCTGCACCGTTCCGGGGGCATAGAGGCGTCCCGTCACGCCGTCCACGACGGTCTCGAGGGCACCTCCGCGGCGGAACGCGAGCACGGGGGCGCCACATGCTTGTGCTTCGACCAACGTCATTCCGAAGTCCTCGATGCCGGGGAAGACGAGCGCGCGGGCTCGCCGGTACAGGTTCCTGAGCTCGTCGCGTGGGGGAGCCTCGATGAAGCTGACGGTCGGCCCGGCCATCGCACGTAAGTGTCTCGCCTCGGGACCGGCTCCCGCGACTACCAGACGTGTCCTGCTCTCGTTCGCCGCCCCGATCGCGAGATCGGGGCGTTTGTACGACACCAGGCGACCGGCGTAGAGGTAGAAGTCCTCTCGCGCTACGTCGCGGTCCGGTGTCCAGTACTCGATGTCGATCGGCGGATGAACGACGTGAGCAGGCCGGCCGTAGTAGCGGTCTATACGGTCGGCGATGTTGCGCGAGTTGGCGACGAAGGTCGTGACGCGCGACGACCAGCGCTTGTCCGCCGAACGCAGAGCGGCGGCTGCTGCCGGCCACACCGGTCGTATGGGGGCCGGAAAGCGATCGAGCTCGTCGCGCCACTCCCAGCCGTAACGCACCGGTGTGTGGCAATAGGAGATGACGGGCGTGTCGCGCGGGGCCCGGATCGCGTTGACGCAGCTGTGCGAGCTCGTTATGACGAGGTCGTAACCCGAGAGGTCGAGGCGGCGCCACGCGTAGGGCATCACGGGCAACAACCATCCCCAGTGGCGACGCGCGAAGTCGGTGTCGCCGACGCGATGGGCCGTCTCAACGTTGGACCCGGGGAACAGCTCCGCGGACAGGGCCGGGTCTTGCGCGAACGTGTACACATCTTCGATGTCGAACGCCTCGGCTATCGCGGCCGCGACCTGATCTGAGCCCCCGTAAACCGTGAGCCACTCGTGACACAACGCGATCTGCATCAGTAGGCGTTCTCGCCCCGGATCACCTGCCGGACCGTGAAGAGAATGATCTTGAGATCCAGCCAGATCGACCAGTTCTCGATGTACCAGTTGTCGAAGTCGACGCGTGCGTCGAGCGGGGTGTCACCGCGCAGCCCATGACTCTGGGCCCAGCCGGTTAATCCGGGTCTGATGCGATGACGGAAGCGATACCACATGAACTTCTCGCTGAATTCCATTGCGAACGGAGGCCGTTCGGGTCGCGGGCCCACGAGGCTCATCTGTCCTCTGAGTATGTTCCACAGTTGAGGGATCTCATCGAGACTCGTGCGTCGAAGGAACCGTCCCACGCGTGTCCGACGGGGATCGTTCTCGGTGGTCCACTGTGGGCCCTCCGCCTCGGAGTCGCTCCGCATCGTCCTGAACTTCAGCATCGTGAACGTACGGCCCTTCAATCCGACGCGTTCCTGCCGGTAGAGCATCGGACGGCCCGAGGACATGACAACGGTGATCGCGATCACGAGCACTAGGGGGAAGAGCACGATGCCTGCGAACAGCGACAACACGATGTCAAAGCCACGCTTGGCGACTGCGCGATACCCGGCCAACGTCGGGGGAGCAACTCGCACCACCGTGTGCCCGGCCATGTCCCGGAGGGTTAGACGATCACGTCCCACCGACCGTACCGGGGAGTGAACGAAGGTCGACCACCCCATCTCGCCCGCGGCGATGAGGATCCTCCAAAAGTCCTCGTGCGAGAAGTCGCGCGCGCGGAGGACGACGACCGTATCCGAGCGATGGGGGCTCCGAACGCCCCCATCGCGGATGAGCATTTCGAGGCCGTCCGGGTCGACGGTCGCGGCGACCTCGAACTCATCCGTCGGATCGACGAACCAGTCCTCCTCGGGGTCTTCACTAGCGACGAGGATCGCGGGGCGGCGGTAACGACCGGATCGGCGCGCCCGCTGAAGCGATGACCGCAGGAGAAGACGTTCGAACGTGATCGCTACGAGCGAGAGGATGACAGCTATCGCGAACCACGACCGTGACACGTAGAAGCTCTGTGTTACGAAGACGAAGATCGGGATGATGGCTGCGGCTTCGAGCGTCGAGCGTAAGACGCGGGCGAGCTCTCCGCCGCCTGGGAAGAGTGTGTCCTCGTCATACAGGCGGTTCATCGAAAGAGCGAACATGAGGCCTACAACCCAGACGATCGCGGCCGTCCAATGCGATTGCGCCGTTATCGGCGAGAGCTCGGTCACCTCGAGGACGCGAAGCCCGAAGCGCAGGAACGTGGCGAGCGCCGTCGCGACGACGATCGCGACCGCGTCTAGTCCTACCCGGACCGGCAGCAAACGGGCTCCTGCGCGCGCCAGAGATGCCGGCCGACCTCTCGCACTGCCGGTCGCCGGAGCCGTGGGTCCCGTTTCCTCCTGGCCGATCTTCGTGATACGTCTCCGATCCCTAGTCGGGCTGTACAGTCCCCCCGATGATGGTGCTCCGGAGGCGCCTCCTTGTTGCCCTCATCGTAGGGACCCCTCTCATCTTCCTTCCCGGTGTGACCTTGGATGCGTTCAACGTACCGAAGCTCACGCTGCTAGCCATGGGTATCGGCGTATGTCTGTGCCTGTTAGCCGTGGAGTGGGCGACCACCCGGCAGGTCGTCACGGGGCAAGGAGCATTGGTGCCGGCCGCGCTTCTCGTTGCTCCTTTGATAGTGAGCTGGGCGCTGTCCGACTATCGATCGTGGAGCCTCCTCGGCACGCATGGGCGTTTCGCCGGCCTTCTTCCATATGTGCTCGTAGCTGCTCTCGGTGTGCTCGTCGGCATGTCATTCCGTGGTGCGACACGGGAGATCGTCGTCGCCTTGGCAATCTCGGGCACGCTGGTGGCGGGGTACCTCACAGTGCAAGCGCTCGGGCTGGATGTGTATTGGCGTCCCGGAGATGGGGGTTATCCACCGTCGACGGTGGGCCATTTCAACTTCTCGGGTGGATTCATCGCGTTGTGTCTTCCTGCGGCGATCTGGTTGTGGTCGGCCGCGACGACCCCGCGACGATTCCTGTGGATCGGTGCCACCGTGGTACAGGTCGGAGGGATCATCCTCTCGTTCAGTCAGGGGGCATGGGCAGCCGCGCTTGCCGGGGCGATCGTTGCCGGTACCTATGCAACCGGCACGGGCAGAGCGCGAACCCGCCGGATCGCGACTTGGATCGCGGTTGGAGCTATCGCGAGCGTGGTCGTCGGTTCGGTTGCTCTCAGTGGCATCTTCGACGTCGACGCAGGCGCTACCGCGAGGACGCGTGCCGTCATCTGGGAGTCCGCGCTTGCCATGGCAGGAGAGTCTCCGGTCGTTGGGCGCGGCCCCGATTCGTACGCGCTCGAAGGAGACAGTCACCGGACCCTCGAAGAGGGACTCACCATCGAGGCGGGACGCTCGGATGATCCTCATTCCGTACCGTTGGCCATGTTGGGGAACGCGGGGGCCCTCGGCCTCCTGGGCTTCGTCGCGATGCTGACATGGGTATTCCGTCGGGGCATCCGCGTGGCAACCGTTGATCCCGCGGCGATCGCGTTCCTCGGCGTGGTCGTCGCCTATCTCGTTCAATGCCTGGTGACGATCGATGTGCCGACCTTGAGGGTGGGCCTTTGGAGTGCCATCGGTGGGGTCGCAGCGGCGGGAGCGACGTCTGACAAGAGGCCGACGCGCTCGCGGTGGCTTCTGGCCCTGGTTGCCATCGCCGTTGGTCTCCCACTTCTCGTCGCGCCCGTACGGTGGTTCCTCACACCAGACGTCACGATGCTGCGCGCCACGCGCTCCCTACGGGAGGGGGAGCCCCTGCAGGCGATCGGGCAGGCGCAGGACGCGATCGACCGGCGAGACGATCCCGCGTACCGCGTCCGCCTGATCGACGCCTATGGTGGCGCGGCTCTGGAGGCGCGCGATGACGGCGAGCGTTTCATCAACCAGGTGGACGACGTGGCGGCCTACCTGGGAACGCTGCCAGACGCAACGGGACATAGGGTCGCCGGCATCGCTTACCACCACTGGGGCTATTTCGACCCGAACGTGGATGACGATGCACTAGCCCACTTCGAAGACGCGCTTCGCCTTGATCCCGCCGATACGGATTCGCGGATCGGCGCGGCCGAAACCTTGATCCATATGGGCCGTCCCGGCGATGCCGTCGCGCTGCTGGAACCCGCGATGTCGGTGTCGGATGGGCGCTACGCGGATCTGTGGGGCGCCTATTCGATCGCGTTGCTGAAGAGCGGCGATGTTGGAGGAGCGCGCGAGGCGGCGCGAGCCGCGACGGCCATCGATGTGTCTTGTCGCCAGTATCTGGCGATCGAGCTGCTCCGCATCACGACGGCTCCCGATGCTCGCCCAGCGGACCCCTCCTTCTTCGCTACGTTGACGTTCCGTTGCACGCTGGGCGAGGCGTACGTGTTCGCGCGAATGGTTCCGGATTCGTTCCGAGAGGAGTATGTGCCCGCCCCATGATCTCTTTCGTCACACACCCGCCCCCCCGATTGACTGGGTCGCCTCGGTAACGGAGCATCCCCCCGTGACCCGCTGGCTCCTTAACACCTTCCCGACGTGGTTCCTGTTCGCGATCGTCGTCGGCGGCTTCGCCCTCGTCTCGGCCATCGGACATCGCGTCGTTCACAGGCTGTGGCCCGATCTCCGACGGGGCGCGAGTCACGAGTTGGCCAACGCGCTGATGGTGATCCTGATCGGGATGTACGGGATAGTGCTCGCGTTCGTGATCGTCGCCCTGTACGAGGAATACAAGGAGGCTCAACAGACGGTCGAAGCCGAAGCCAACGAACTGTCCCAGGTGTACCTCGACACGAGAGGTCTTCCGGAAGACGTTCGCGATGCGATCGACGCCCACATCGTCGCCTACGTCGAGATCCTCGAGACCGAAGAGTGGCCGCTGATGGAACGCGGAGAGGGGAGCCACGAGGCCGAGGCGGAACTCGAAGAGCTCTACGTCGTCCTGCAGGGCTACGAACCGGACACGGTCGCGCAGGAGACCTTCTATGCAGAGGCCGTGAGCCGGCTGAACGACTTGATGGCGTCGCGCCGGGATCGGCTCGAGTTCGCCGAGCAGTCACTCCCGACCGAGTTGCTGGTGTTGGTCGTGGGCGGGGCCGTTGTGCTGATCGGTTTCATGTTCTTCTTCGGCGCAGAGGAAGCACGCGGTCAGGCCCTGATGTTCACCGCGGTGGGCGCCGCCGTCGGCTTCAGCCTCTTCGTGGTCGTCACCCTCGACCATCCGTTCTCGGGCGACGTCACCGTCAGCCCTCACGTCTTCGAAGAAGGAGTGCTCGAGCACCTCTTCGAATAGGGGCGGCGCGTGATGCGCGTTGGTTCGTCCATTTCTCGCCACAGAAAAATCGCGCGACTAGTTGGGTCGTAGTGCTAAAGGACTAGTCATGTGCGACCGATACCTAGTCCGTAATGACTAGGACAACCGCACTTCCTACCCCGAGCCACTCGGGCCAAACCTACTCATCGGCATCACGCAGTCAACTCGCAACGGTTTCAACGGGACGGGCGAAAGGAGGTGAACCAATGCTTCACGGTCTCTACAGGTGGATGCTGGCTCGCACGATCGAGCTGCAGAACGAGCGCGGAGCGACCGCGGTCGAGTACGGCCTCATGGTCGCGCTGATCGCTGCAGTCATCGTGGCCGTCGTGGGCTTCCTCGGCACGGAAATCGAGGAGGCGTTCAACGAGGTCCTCACGGCTGTTGGCGCACGTTAAGCCACTCTGCCTATGCCGCAACGTTGGCCCCCGCAAGGGGGCCAACGCAACGGTGAGACCCAACGGAGCTTCGTTCACTCCCATGAAACTCTCTCCCAAGTTTTCTTCTCTCAAGGATCAGACCGGCGCCGCAGCCGTCGAGTTCGCGATCATCGCAAGCTTGCTC
>JBOGWY010000373.1:0-19743 GCA_050694015.1 Actinomycetota bacterium
GCGCACTTCAATTGATGTGCGTAGTAACAGGGGTGAGTTACGGGTTCGTGCTTCTGTCTGCCGGACTAGCGGGGTTGGCAGCAGCCCTCGGCTTCATCGTGGCGTTAGGTGTGCTCGGTCTCGCCGAGACGATCCTGTCACCAACCATCCCCGCGATGGTCAACGACCTGGCTCCCAACGAACTGCGCGGCAGGTATAACGCGCTGCACGCGCTGGCGTGGTCGTTCGGCAGCGTCGCGGGCCCGGCGATGGCCGGACTCTTCCTCGGCGCTCAGATGGGTGAGGAGTTCTTCGCGCTGCTCATCGCTGCGTCCGGAGTCGGAGTTCTCTTCTCGCGGCGGTTGAAACGGCACGTGCCGGAGCAAGCGAACCTCATCGCTGAATCTGACGTGCCCGAACCCGAGCCTGTGGGCGCCTAGGCCGGCGTGCTGCCGGAAAGGCTCGACTGCAGCGCCGCGATCCGATCGTCGAGGGGTGGGTGGGTGTTGAACATCCGGTTCAGCCATGCGCCTTGTTTGCGCCCGCCTTCCTGCGCATTGCGCGCGATGGGCGCCTCGATCCAGAGATGCGCGGTAGCTCGGCTCGCGGTACGCACGACGGTCTGATCCTCCTTGAGCTTCGACAGCGCGTTGATGAGCCCGGGCGGGTAGCGGGTCAACAGGACGCCGTCGGCGTCGGCGAGGAACTCTCGCCGGCGCGAGATCGCGAACTGCAGTAGCTGGGCGAACAACGGTGCCAGGATCAGAAGCACGATGCCGATGATGGCGATCGGCAAGCCCAAACCGCCGCCCCGGTCGCGATCGCGCCCACCGCCACCCCACCACAGCGCGCGGAGGAGCCAGTCGGCGAGCAGGACCACGACACCCACGAGCGTGACCGCGATCGTCATCACGAGCGTGTCGCGGTTCTTCACGTGGGATAGCTCGTGCGCGATGACACCTTCGAGTTCATCGCGGCTCATCTTCGCCATCAGGCCGCGGGTCACCGCGACCGCGGCGTGCTCCGGGTTGCGTCCTGTCGCGAACGCGTTCGGGGCGGAATCGTCGATCGTGTATACCCGGGGGGCCGGGATCCCGGCGGCGATGGAGAGGCTCTCGACGATGTTGATGAGCTGGCGGTCGCGCGCCGGATCGGCGGGCTTGGCGCGGCTCATCGACAGCGCGATCGAGTCCGACGCGAAGTAGCTACCCCACGTCATCGCGAGCGCGATACCGACCGCGATGACCACCGGGACGTAGCCCCAGTCGGGATAGAAGAACGTGAATAACCATCCGACGCCCACCACGAGCACGACGAAGATGAAGATCAATCCCCACGTCTTGCGGACGTTCGAGGCTACGCGGTCGTACATCTAGGACTCCGGCCCTTCGAAGCAGCGCTTAAGCGGTGGGAGGCTGCGCCCCCGAGGGTGACGAAGGCGGAGCCGCCGGAGGCGGCGCAGCAGGCGGCGCGCCCGTACCTCCACCTTGTCCGAAGTCGACCCGCACGGGCTCCCGTGACGCCTCCTCGATCTCGAAGTACTCCTTGTCGTTGAAGTTGAACGCCCCGGCGATGATGTTGGTCGGGAACGTCTCGCGCGTGTTGTCGTAGGCGAGGACCTGCTCGTTGTAGAACTGCCGCGCGAACGCGATGCGCGACTCCGTCCCGGTCAGCTCCTCTTGCAGCGCGAGGAAGTTCTCGTTTGCGCGCAGCTGCGGGTACGCCTCCGCTACCGCGAACAGCTGTCGTAACGCGCCGGTGAGCACGTTCTCGGCTTGCGCCTGCTGGGCCACGCCTTCCGCGGCCTGGGCCTGCTGGCGAGCGGCGATCACTGCTTCGAGCGTCTCGCGCTCGTGAGCGGCGTAGCCCTTGACGGTCTCGACAAGGTTCGGGATCAGGTCGTACCGGCGTTTCAGCTGGACATCGATCTGGGACCACGCGGCTTCGATCCGATTACGTAGCCGGACCAGCCGGTTGTACGCGAAGACGATGAATAGGACCAGCACCACGATCACAGCGATGACGATCAGGCCGATGGCGTCCATGGGGCTCCTTCCTTGTTGTCTCTACCAACAAGTGTGCGGCACGTGCGCCGACTAAGCAACGCGCCCGCCTACTATTGAGGGATGAAGGTCTCGATCGAATACTGCGCTCAATGAGGGTACGCGCCTAGAGCCGTCGGTCTGACGGAGCGACTTCTTGAAGAGTTCGAACATCACCTCGACGAGGTGACGTTGATCCCGTCGCGAGGCGGGGTCTTCGAGGTCACGTTGGGCGACGACCTCATCTATTCGAAGAAGGAAACCGGGCGGCACGCGGAGTACGACGAGGTCCTCCGGTCGGCGCGAGAAGTCATTCCCACGTAGCAGCGCTCACGTCCCCTGCAGCATCTCTCCGATCTGGAACGCGAGGTCCAACGACTGTCGCGCATTGAGGCGCGGATCGCAGAGAGCCTGATAGCGCGTTTCGAGGTGCTGGTCGAGTACCTCTTCGGCTCCGCCGAGACACTCGGTCACGTCTTCGTGGGTGAGCTCCAGGTGCACGCCTCCCGGGGCCACGCCCTCCTGCTGGCACACCACGAAGAACGACTTGATCTCCGTCAGGATGTCGTCGAAGCGCCGGGTCTTGAACCCCCCTCCGGTCGTGAACGTGTTGCCGTGCATCGGATCGCACACCCACACGACGCGGCGATCTTCCTTATCGAGCGCGCGGATGAGCGGCGGGAGCTTCTCCTCGACGAGGTTCGAGCCCATCCGTGCGATCAGGGTGAGACGACCGGGCTCGCCGTCGGGATCGAGCCGCGCGCAGAGTTCGACCAGTTCCTGCGGCGTCGCGGTCGGACCGACCTTGCACGCGACGGGGTTCTTCACTCCCGAGAGGAACTCGACGTGCCCACCGTCGATCTGACGGGTGCGGTCGCCGACCCAGAGCAGATGCGCGGAGCAGTCGTACCAGTCCCCGCTCAAGCTGTCCTCGCGCGTCAGCGCCTCCTCGTACCCGAGCAATAGAGCTTCGTGCGAAGTGAAGAAATCGACCTCGTGCAGATGCGAGTCGGTGCCCAGATCGATGCCGCACGCGGCCATGAACCGCAACGCCCTATCGATCTGACGTGCGATCGCTTCGTACCGCTGTCCCTGCGTGCTCGCGGCGACGAACTCCTGGTTCCAGACGTGGATCTGTCGCAGGTCGGCGAAGCCTCCCTTGGTGAAGGCGCGGATCAGGTTGAGGGTCGCGGCAGCCTGGTGGTACGCGCGCACGAGGCGTTTGGGGTCGGCGCGGCGCGAGTTCTCGTCGAACGCGAAGTCGTTCACTGCGTGGCCGCGGAACGATGGAAGCTCGAGGCCGTTGAGCGCCTCGTTCGGCGACGACCGCGGTTTGGCGAACTGTCCCGCGATGCGGCCGACCTTCACTACGGGCAGCCCCGAGCTGTACGTGAGGACGACGGCCATCTGCAGGATCACTTTCAATTTGTCCCGGATCGCGTCGGCCGAGAAATCGCCGAAAGCTTCTGCGCAATCCCCGGCTTGCAGGAGGAAGGCCTCGCCGTCGGCGACCTTCGCGAGAGAACTCTTCAGGGAGCGCGCCTCACCGGCGAACACGAGCGGCGGGAGGGATCGGATCTCGTCCAGCGCTTCGTCGAGCGCGACCGGATCCGGCCACTCCGGTTGTTGGTCCGTGGGCCGTTGGTGCCATGACGTGGGTGACCACCTCGGCATGGTGCAATCGTCGCGTCTTTGGGGCCTTCGTGGCACCATGATCGAGTGAAGACCAAGGGCCTCGTGGACCTTGCCGAGATCGAAGAAGCGAGGCGACGGCTGGAGGGCGTTGCCGTCACGACCCCCCTGGATCGGTCTCGGGCGCTGTCGGACCACGTGGGTGGCCCCGTCTTCATCAAGTGCGAGAACCTCCAGCGGACCGGCTCCTTCAAGATCCGCGGCGCCTACAACCGCATCGCCCGTCTCGCCGACGACCAGAAATCATGCGGCGTGGTCGCGGCATCGGCAGGCAATCACGCTCAAGGGGTCGCGCTGGCCGCGTCGATCGCCGGTGCTCCGTCGCGCGTGTTCATGCCTGCCGCGGCGTCGCTACCGAAGGTAGAAGCCACGAAACGGTACGGAGCCGAGGTGGACCTCGTCGGCAAGGATTTCGGCGAAGCGTTCCTCGCCGCGACCGCGTACGCGGAGGAACACTCCTCGACGTTCGTGCACCCCTACGACCATCCCGACATCATCGCCGGGCAAGGAACGGTCGGGTGTGAGATCTACGAACAACTGAAGGACGTGCAAACCGTGGTCGTGCCGGTCGGCGGCGGCGGACTGATCTCGGGTGTTGCCGCCGCGTTGAAAGCGCTCAAACCTTCCGTGCGCATCGTCGGCGTGCAAGCGAAGGGCGCGTCGTCGTTCATCCCCTCACTGAAGGAAGGGCGGCCCATCGCGCTGGAGCGGCTCTCGACGATCGCGGACGGGATCGCTGCGAACTCGCCGGGTGAGCTGACGCTCGCTCACGTGTCGCGCTTCGTCGATGAGGTCGTGGACGTGAGCGACGAGTCGATCGCGCGCGGCCTCGTGTTCACCGCCGAGCGCATGAAGCTCGTCTTGGAGCCATCGGGCGCGGCGGGGGTCGCGGCGGTCCTGGAGGATGCGGCCAAGCTCACGCCTCCGGTGGTCGTACTGCTGTCGGGCGGAAACGTCGATCCGCTCCTATTACTTCGTGTGATCCGTTTCGGCCTGAGTGCATCCGGTCGCTATTTCGCGTTCCAGACCCACATCTCCGATCGCCCCGGCGAGCTCCACCGCTTGCTCGGCTTGATCGCCGAGAGCGGCGCCAACCTCGTCGGCGTCGAGCACCGTCGTGAAGGGGTGGTGTTGGACCTGGGTGAGGTCGAGGTTTCGCTGCAGGTCGAGACGAGGGGGCCCGAGCACATCGAGGAACTGACCGAGCGACTGAGCGCGGCCGGGTACCCCCTGGAGCGGGTCTGACAAGGAAGCCGTGGGCCTACGGCAGTGTTGGACCTGACGTGAGTCATATCGAGAGGTTGGATCTCGTCTCGCTGATACGGGGGTTCCTCGCCGAGGACATCGGTCGGGGCGACCGCACCACGGAGGCAACGGTCGCCGCCGACGCGCGCGGCCGTGCCCGTATCGAGGCGCGCGAGGCAGCGGTGATCGCCGGCCTCGACGTGGCGCGCACGTGCTTCGAGATTCTTGCCCCCGGCGAGATCTCGTGGGACACGGTCGTTTCCGATGGCGATCGCGTCGAACCCGGCGACGTCCTCGTCCGCATCGAAGGTCCTCTCCGCGCGATCCTCACCGGCGAGCGCACCGCCCTCAACCTCCTCCAGCGCTTGAGTGCCACCGCCACGATGACGCGCCGCTTCGTCGACGAGGTGATCGGCACTTCGGTCCGCGTCGTCGACACCCGCAAGACCTCACCCGGCCTCCGCGATCTCGAGAAGTACGCGGTCCGCGTCGGAGGCGGTACGAACCATCGTTCCGGGCTCGACGACGGGATCCTCATCAAGGACAACCACATCGCCGCAGCAGGCGGGGTAACGGACGCCGTCTCGCGCGCGAAGCGCGCAGCACCACACGGGCTGCGCGTGGAGGTCGAGGTGCAAACGCTCGACGAGCTGGATGAAGCTCTCGCCGCCGGCGCCGACGCGATCCTGCTGGACAACATGCCGCCTGAGACGATCCGCGAGGCGGTCGCGCACGCCGGCGGAAAGGCCTTGTTGGAGGCTTCGGGAGGCATCAAGCTGGAGAACATCAAGGGGTATGCAGAAACCGGCGTCGACCTGATCTCGGTCGGCGCCCTTACGCATTCGGCGAAGGCGATCGATCTTTCGCTCGAGGTGGAGGCCTGATCGAGAATGGTTCTGACTGAAGCAGCACTTCGTTCCGGAGTCGACGAAGACTGGGCGAAAGAAGTGAAGCGCCTGGCGCGCGAGCAGGACGCGGTGATCGTGTCCCACAACTATCAGCATCCCGCGATCCAGGATGTCGCCGATTTCGTCGGTGACTCGCTGGAGCTCTCTCGCATCGCCGCCGAGGTGGACGAGTCAACGATCGTGTTCTGCGGCGTTCACTTCATGGCCGAGACCGCGAAGGTGCTGGCATACGACAAGAAGGTGCTGATCCCCGACCTGAAGGCGGGGTGCTCGCTCGCGGCGTCGATAACGGCGGATCAACTGCGCGCGTGGAAGGCCGAACATCCCGGGGCTGTGGTTGTGATGTACGTCAACTCGGACATCGAGACGAAGGCGGAGACCGATTACTGCGTGACGTCGGCTAACGCGCCCAACGTCGTCAACTCGATCCCGGCCGACAAAGAGATCCTGTTCGGGCCCGACATGTTCCTCGGGGCACATGTCGAGCGCGTGACGGGTCGGAAGATGCACGTGTGGATGGGCGAATGTCACGTCCACGCCGGGATCGAGCCCACCGACATCACGAACATGATGTCGGCGCATCCCGACGCCGAGCTGCACGTACATCCCGAATGCGGTTGCTCGTCGCAGTGCATGTA
Organism: Actinomycetota bacterium; assembly: GCA_050694015.1. GTDB lineage: Bacteria > Actinomycetota > CADDZG01 > CADDZG01 > WHSQ01 > JBOGWY01. The sequence continues at coordinate 6,505 of JBOGWY010000373.1, forward strand.
TCTGCTTTCGACCGGCGACCTGCCCGCGGATCGCACGTTCGTGATGGGGACAGGGGGCATGGTGCGGCGCGCCAGAGAATCGGACGCCAAGGAGTTCATCGTCGCCACCGAGACACACATGCTGCACCGGCTCCGCAAGGAGAACCCGAAGGCGAACTACCTGGCCGCCAACGAGAAGGCGCAGTGCGGCTATATGGCGATGATCACGCCGTCGAAGCTGCTTCGCACGCTCAAGACGGGTGAGTTCGAGATCGACATCGCTCCCGAGATCGCCGAGCGGGCCCGGCTACCGATCGAGCGGATGATCGCTATCGGCTGAGGCTTCCTCACGGTCGCGACGCGGCGTCGCGGCCACTCCGGCCGCCGCCGCGATCAATCCGATGAAGCCCGCGGCAGCAACGAGCGTGAGGCCCACGCCCGGCCGCACCTCGCCGATCCGGTTCATCTCGTCGTACGCGATCTGCTGGATCCCTCGGTAGTCGGCGACGGCTACTGCACCGATGACCATCGAGCAGATGAACGCCAGCGCCGCCCACAACGCGCGCCTACGCGTCACGAGCAACGCGGCGAACGCCATCACGAGGATGCCGGCGATCGCGGTGACCCATCCGTCGTTGACCTCGATGCCGGTGAACGGCTCCAGTTGGTTCTCCTGGGCGACCGGCACGATCGCGGGCGGCTCGATCGAAACCCAGTCGAGCAGGCTGCCGATGACCGCGGCCATAGCCGCAGCGACCATGACGGCGGCCGCGATCGACCTCGCCTTATCGAAGTAATCGGGCGTTTGAGCGGCGGACATGCGACGGTAGCCTACAGGCGTGTCGGAGAAGCCCCGAGTGTTGTTGGCCATCCACGCGCACCCCGACGACGAATCGTCGAAGGGCGCCGGGACGATGGCGCGCTATGCGAATGAAGATGTGCGCGTGGTGCTCGTCTGCTGCACGGATGGTGCCGCGGGAGACATCCTGAACCCCCGTATGGACAAGCCGGGGATCAAGGACCGGATGGTCGAGCTCCGTAAAGCGGAACTCGAAACCGCGTGCGACATCCTCGGCGTGTCGAAGATCTATCACCTCGGCTACCGCGACTCCGGCATGCCGGGCACCGATCCGAACAAACATCCCGACGCCTTCTGCAACGCCGATCCGGACGAAGCCGTCGGCAAGCTCATCGAGATCATCCGTACCGAGAAGCCCGACGTCGTCCTGGGTTACGACGAGTCGAAGGGTTACGAGCACCCCGATCACGTCAAGGTTTACGAATGGGGAACGCAAGCCTTCCACGATGCCGGCGATGCCGGTAAGTATCCGGAGGCGGGTGAGCCCTTCGCGCCGTCCAAGCTCTACTACTTCGCGACCTTCACCCGCAAACGCATGCAGATCCTGCACGATGCCGCGATCTCCGAAGGCATCGAGAGTCCGTACGCAGGATGGCTGGAGAGCTGGGATGACATCGGTTTCCAAGAGCCCGAGATCACCACACAGGTTGACGTGACGGACTACGTCGAGCTACGGAGCAAGGCACTGCTTGCTCACGCGACACAGATCGATCCGGACAGCTTCTGGTTCGCGATCCCCGACGAACTCCAGCGGAGGGTCTATCCGTGGGAGGACTACACGTTCGTCGCCGGCGACCGCGACTTCGAGTTCCCGGAGGATGACCTCTTTAGAGGTCTTTGAGGTCCTCTGCCAACTCGCGTTTCGCCTCCGCCGCCTGGATCACCTCGAGGATCTCGTCACCGAGAAGCTCTTCCTGAGCGAGGAGCTCGTCGCGTAGCGCCTCGACGAGATCTCGGTTGTCTCGCAACAGGATCGCTACCTCGAGCTTGATACGTCGCAGGAGATCGTTCACCTCTTGACGCCCCTCATCCTGGCTCAAGACCTTCGCCACGAGGTTGAGTGAGTGGGCGCCGTTGTTGACCGCCTCGTAACTGACCAGGTGCGATCCCATACCGTAGGAACCGACCATCTGCGCGGCCAGGGTGGTCGCGGCGCTTAGGTCCGACGACGGGCCTGTTCCCGATTCGCCGAAGAACAGCTCCTCGCACGCCATGCCGCCGAGCATGATGCGCAGTCTCGACTCGAGCTCGGACTTGGTCTTCGTGAAGCGTTCTTCGAGATCGGAATGCGCCAGGAGGCCCAGAGCGTTGCGGCGCTTGATGATCGAGAGGACCTCGAGCTTGCGCTCGTTGCCGCACAGATGTGCAGCGATCGCGTGCCCCGCCTCGTGCGTGGCGATAAGGACGCGCTCGTGCTCGGTGTACGCCACCGGCTGTGCCAGACCGATCTCCTCCGAGAGCCGAGCGCGTTGGATGTCGCGCCATGTCAGTTCCCTGCGTCCGTCGCGCAACGCCCACACCAGCGCTTCGTCGATGATGTGCTCGAGCATCGCGGGGGTGTAACCCAGGGTCATCCCGGCGAGCTCGGCACGCAGGTCCTCCCGGTACATCTCCGGCGCGTGCGAACGACTTTCGAGGAAGTAATCCACGAGCTCGCGACGGCCCGCACGGGACGGCAGGTCGAAGTACAGCGCGCGGTCGAAACGCCCGGGCCGCAGGAGGGCCGGGTCGAGATGGTCGGCGCGATTGGTCGCGCCGATCACGAGGATGTTGTTGTACGGCTGCTGCTTCTTCTTGAGCTGGTGAGTGGCGGGGAGGAAGAGGTTGATCAGGTCGAGGAAGAAATACTTGACCCTTTTACTCGCGAGCGGTGTCTCGAACGACTGGAGTTGGATCAGCAACTCGTTGACCATCCCACCGTCGCCGCTACCGATGAAGCGGTGGACACTGAACGGATCCGTGCTCGTCGACGGCGACATCGCCACACCACCGCGCGCCATACCCACGGCGTCGATCTCCTCGATGAAACCGATCGCACCACCTTCCTTACGCGCGGCCTTCTTGAGCTTCTTGAAGAACGAGCGGATCTTCCACGCCGTCATCCCCTGCCACATGCTCTGGAACGCGGGCGCCGAGACGAAGAAGAACGGGACCCCCGCCTCGGCGGCCATCGCTTTGGCGAGATGGGTCTTACCCGTTCCCGGAGCGCCTTCGAACAGGATGCCGCGGCGAGGATTACCGCCGAGTTCTTCACGGAAGGTCTGGTACGTCAGGAAGATCTGCAGCGTTCGCTTGACCTCTTCGAGAACGACGTCGATCCCCTTGACGTCGGAGAACTTGATCCCGATCTGCTCGGGGCTATAGCGAGTGTGGGGCGACCGTCCGCTGATCAGCGGGATCGCCATCATCCCCCCGAACATCAGGATCAGGATCACCGGGAAGAGCCAGATCCACGCGTCGGCACCGATCGTCGGGAGACCGAACTCGAGAGGACGCCCCTCGACCACGCGCCGAAGCAGGTAAGCGAAGATCAGGATGTTCAGATAGAGCAGGTACCGCAGACGAGTCCGCCGGTTGCGTTCGCGGATGCGGGAAACGTCGGCCTTGTGGCTGTCCGCGATCGTTTGGAACGGATCCCGGCGCATCGGAACATCCGCCGCCGGAGTGGCCTTTACTTCGTCCACCCCCAACCCCCCTCGCTGCTTGCGTTATCAATAGAGCTTCGGCGTAACAAGGGGTGCTTCTTTAGCCGCGATTGTGCCCGATACGAACGCGGAGAGTGCAAACGGTGCCGCGACGGCCCGGGCGACGCCTTGAACCACCCCGAGCCCGACCCACGCGACGTCGTCCGGTATGAGGTCGACGACCAGCAACCCGATCCGTTCGAGCAGGAAACCCAGGACAAAAGCCGCGATCGCCGCGACCGCGACGGGAGGAAGGGAGCGGGAGTGGAACGACCGGTCGTCGTTGCCCCGACGGATGGCGTTCCGCCATGCTGCGGGGGCGGTCGCCACGCCCCCCGTTCGCTCGACGTCGATCACCCGTCTCGTGGCCCGCACGGCGAGCGGGACGAGCGCCAGCTCGAGGACGGAGACGGCCCAGTACGAGTACCTCGCGGTCGTGACGTCCGTCGGACCGACGTTGCGCACCTGGCGGTACTTAGGGAACTCACTTATCTGCTCATGGATGTCGCGGGTGGCGATCACATCCTGGAAGACCAGCCCGTAGACGAGATGGAGAGGAAGCGTCACGATCGCCACCACGAAGAAGAGGGTCGAGAAACTCCTGAAGGCGTTGCGGAACGCTCGGTCGAGCATGGGCCGAGTGTAAGTGCGCCGTTAGGGTCGCCCGCGTGAAGGTTCTTCTCTGGCACGGATACCTGCTGACCGGCTCGGGCTCGAACGTCTATACGGCGAACGTGGCGCGGAGCTGGCGAGCGCAGGGTCACGACGTGCTCGTGTTGTGCCAGGAACGCAACGTGGAGGCGTTCCCTTTCGTCGACGGCATCGCGACGTTCTCACCCGACGGTACGCGTCTCGAGTCGGCCGCGTTGCGGGATCCGGTCCCCGCCGGTCGTTGCGTGATCGCGCGGCCGGATCTCGGTGGTCTCCTGCCGGTTTACGTGTACGACGACTACGCCGGCTTCACCGTCAAGCGCTTCGTCGACCTTACCGATGCGGAGCTCGACGACTACACGAGCCGCAACATCACCGCGATGGAAACCGCGATCGATGTGCATCGTCCCGATGCGATCATCACCGGCCACGAGGTGATGGGTCCGAAGATCGCGCTCGAGGCGTGCCGCCGCTCCTCGTCTACGTATCTCGCCAAGCTGCACGGGAGCGGATTGGAGTTCGCGGTAAAGGAGCAAGATCGCTATCGCGCGTTCGCGGCCGAGGGCCTGGGCGGCGCGTCGATCGTCGTCGGCGGTAGCGAGTACATGTTGCGCGAGGCCGCGTCGGTTGTCGGAAACCTCCCCGCGACCGCGGTGGTGAACCCCGGTGTCGACGTCGAGCTCTTCAACCCACGTGGGCGGGAGGAGCCTCCCGCGGCATCAGTGGTGTTCGTCGGCAAACTGATCGCGTTAAAGGGAGTCCACAACCTGCTGGCCGCGATCGGTCTGACCACGCGCCCCATGACGGTGACGATCGTCGGCTACGGGGGTTTCGAAGACGGTCTGCATCGCTTGGCGGCGGCTCTTTCCTCGGGCGACATCGAGACCGCACGCGCGCTCGCTCGACGCGGCGAACATCGTCCGCTCGAAGACCTGGAGGACTTCCTCGCCGGGCCGCTCGAGCCGGGCTATCTGGGACGACTACGGGACGTCCCTGTGACGTTCACGGGTCGCCTCGAGCACGAACCGCTGGCGCAGTTCCTTCCGTCCGTCGACGTCCTCGTCGTTCCTTCGGTCGTGCCCGAGGCGTTCGGCATGGTTGCGGCGGAGGCGGCGGCCTGCGGCGTCCTCCCGATCGTCCCGAACCATTCCGGTATCGCCGAGGCGGGGCGCGCCGTGGAGGAGGCGATCGGGGAGCCGGGTCTTCTGACCTTCGACGCCGCCGATCCGATAAGAGGGATCGGCGCCGCCATCGAGCGGGTCCTGGGGATCCCGTTCGAAGAGCGACGCCTGATGGGTCTCCGTGCGGTGGAGGTCGCGCGCGAGCGGTGGGCCTGGGACCGGGTCGGTGAGCGCCTCCTGGATCTGGCGCGGGGCGTCGCTCAAAGGCCTGGGTAGTCTCAACCGATGAGCTCCTTCACCTCGACCGGGCTGGAGAACAAGATGCGGTGGGACCGTTCGTCCCGGTCCTTCATGGAGGTCTGGTACTCGACCATCACGCACCGGGCGACCGGTAGCGGGTTGTGGTTGCGTTACACGATCACGGCGCCGGACAAGGGTGATCCCTACTGCGAGCTGTGGGGGTTCCTCTTCGATCAGGCGGGCGACGTGAACTTCGCCGCGAAACAGCGCTTCTCGATCGATCACCTCGGTTCGAGCAACGGTCGGGATGACGGTGCCCTGGTGAGGATCGGCGATGCGTGGTTGTCCGAGAGGCATCTCGAAGGCGCGGTCGAATCGAACGACGGCTCGCTCTCGTGGTCCCTCGACTTCGCTCCCTCCGACCGCTGTTTCCAGCACCTGCCCGCGCAGATCCGGGGTCGTATCGAGAACCGCGTCTCGACGGTCTGCTCGCCGAACCTCTCGGTTCCGTTCACCGGGACCGTGAAGGTCCGGGGTGACGTACTCGAGTTCGACTCCGATCACGGGTGTCAGTCACACCGGTGGGGACGTCGCCACTCGATCTCGTGGAGCTGGGCCCACTGCTCGAATTTCACCGGTGCCGACGCGATCTTCGAGGGTGTGGCGGCGAAGGCAGGGTTCGGGCCGATCCGACCGACCACCACGTTCCTGTACCTGCGCTACGAGGATCAGGACCTCGAGTTCAACGATCTGCGATGGGCCCTGCGGGCGCGGAGTCGATACGAGATGCCTACGTGGGCGTTCACCGCGCGCAACGAAGGGTGGAAGATCGCAGGGGCCGCCCGGGCGGCCGCATCGCGGCTTGTTCAGATCGAGTACGCGGACCCCGACGGAGCGGCTCGTTATTGCGCGAACTCGGAGATCGCCGACCTCGGCATCGAGGTGTATCGGCGCGACGCAGCGGGATGGCGTCACCACGGGAGTCTGACCGCGCTGGGGACGGCCCATCTCGAGTTCGGCCGCGAGCAGCCGTTCGCGGAGTTACCGGTCTCCTTCTAGTGCCGCGACTAGCGCACTAGTCGTCTGGTAGCGCGCGCCGCGCGCGTTTCAGCTCACCGCGTCGTCGCTTGTCCTGCAGCCGCCGTTCCTTGGCCGCGGTGGTAACCGTGGTCGGTACGCGCGCCTTCGGTGGCCGCAGAGCTTCTGCGACGAGCAGCGCGAGACGTTCGAGAGCGTCGCGGCGGTTGCGGAGCTGCGACCGGTGGCGGTCGCTGGCCAGCCGGATCGTTCCAGACGCATCGATCCGGTGTTTGAGGCGGCTGCGTATCTGTTGCCGCTGTCGCTCTCCGAGCACGCGTGAGGTATCGACGTTCCAGGTGACGACCGCACGCGTCGATGCTTTGTTCGCGTGTTGTCCGCCCGGCCCCCCTGACGGCGAGAACGACAGTTCGAGCTCGTCACCGGGGATCGTCAGCGACCGGTTGACCCGCAGGTCGTCCGCCATGCCGTTAGTGCCCTGTCCAGGGCACTAGGCACTGAGCTCGGCGGCGAGGTCCTCAGGTGCGGTCACCGGCATCCGGCAGGCGCCGCGATGACACACGTAGGCGGTCGCGCGGCCGTCGACCTTCGTCCTCCCGCGGAGCAGTGGGATCGCGGCCTGGTCCGCGTCGCTGGGTTCGTCCGACACGATCAGGATCTTGTTCGGCCGGAACGTGGCCCGGCTCGTGCCGACGAGCGCGGCCGTATCGTCCCCGGCGGGGTCCCCGATGATGACCACCTCGGCCGGCGACGCCGTGTAGAAGTCGATCGCGCTCAAGAGGTGCGCGAAACCGAGCGGTGACCTTCCGACGACATCCCGTAGCAGTCGGATGACCCCCACGGCATGATCCTCGTAGGCCTGTTCGCCGGTGAATAACGAGAGGCGCTGGAGCTCGAGAGCGAACACGGAGTTAGCCGAAGGCACCGCGTTGTCGATCAGGTCCTTCGATCGGGTGACGAGCTCCTCGGCATCGGCCCCGGTCGTGAAGAAACCTCCAGCGTCGGTGTCGAGGAACAGCTCGATCGCGTCGTCGGCGGTCCCGGCCGCTTCGCTCAACCATCTCTTTGCCCCGGTGGCTTCGTAGAGCGCGAGACACGCTTCGAGCACGAACGCGTAATCCTCTGCGTAACCGAGGTGCTTGACGGTCCCGTCCCGGAAGGAGCGCATCCACCGTCCATCGATGCGCAGAGTGCCGACGGCGAATTCCATCGCGCGCTCGGCCTCGGCGATCCAATCGGGGCGGTCGAGCAGCGCTCCGGCTTCGGCCAGCGCGGATGCCGTGAGTGCGTTCCATGCCGTGAGCACCTTCGTGTCCGAGGCGGGACGCACCCGTTGTTCTCGACGGGCCAACAACCTGGTTCGCGCTCGTTCCAGCGCAGCGGGGTCCGAAGGATCGTGTGCCACGACCGGGATACTGTGGCCCTCGAAATTCCCCTCGGCGGTGATCCCCCAGGTCTCCACCGCGACCTCGGCATCATCCCCGGTCACCTCGCGAACCTCTTCGAGCGACCACACGTAGAACTTGCCCTCGGCACCCTCGGAGTCCGCGTCGAGCGACGACCAGAACCCGCCGGCGTCGTCTCGCATCTCGCGGAACAGCCACTCGACCGTTCTCTCGACGATCTCGCGCTCGCGCTGGGTCCGGAACTTGAGCCACGCGCGGGCGTAGGTGCGCAACAGTTGGGCGTTGTCGTAGAGCATCTTCTCGAAGTGCGGGACGACCCATTCGCGGTCGACGGTGTATCGATGGAAGCCCCCACCGATCTGATCGAAGATTCCACCCGTCGCCATCGCGGTAAGCGTTCGCGTCACCATCTCGTCGGTGTCGTAATAACCGTGCGTCCCCACCCGCATCAGGAGATCGAGCGCGAGCGGTTGTGGGAACTTCGGCGCACCTCCGAACCCGCCGAAGTGACCGTCGAACGCCGCGGCCATCCCCTCGTACGCGTCGCGCAGCAGCTGCTCGTCGACCGCGTCGTCGGACGGTTGCAGCCGGCTGAGCGGATCCATCGCTTCGATCAGCTTCTTGCCTTGCACTTCGACCTCGCCGCGGCGATCACGCCACGTCTCCGCGATCGCGCGCAGAAGCTTCGTGAACGACGGCAACCCATGCCGGTCCTCGGGTGGGAAGTAAGTGCCGCCGTAGAACGGCGCCCCATCCGGCGTGAGGAACACCGTCATCGGCCAGCCGCCGTGCCCCGTCATAGCCTGGACCGCATCCATGTAGATCGCGTCGAGGTCTGGGCGTTCCTCGCGGTCGACCTTGATGGAGATGAAGTGCTCGTTCATGACGGCCGCGGTGCCCTCGTCCTCGAAGCTCTCGTGTTCCATCACGTGGCACCAGTGACACGCCGCGTATCCGATCGAGAGCAGGATCGGCTTGTCCTCCCGGCGTGCACGATCGAGCGCCTCGGGGCCCCACGGGTGCCAGTCGACGGGGTTGTCCTTGTGCTGGAGGAGATACGGGCTCGTCTCTTGTGCGAGGCGGTTGGCCATACCCACATCATGCCCCGCTCCGGGGCATCGCATCCCTCCCATAGGCTGCGCTTGATGGCCGGAGCCGCTTACCTCTTGTTGCCCGTTACCGGTGTGATCGCCTACTTCGTCGCTAAGGACGCCCGCACTCGTTTCCACGGCTTGCAGGCCGTAGCGATCGGTTTCGCATGGCCCGTCCTCCTCTACGGAGCTTCGTTCGTATCCGCCGTCATCACGCAGGTCGTCTTCGCGCTCGGAACGCTGGTGTGGCTCGTGTTCCTCGTCGGGGCGCTGATCGGACGCGATCCCAAGATCCCCGGGATGTGGAGAGCGCTGCGCCGGCTGGCGGTCGCGGCCGCCGAGGAGGACGTCGCTACGGGCGCGCGGTGAAGCACATGCGGCAACTCGTCGCCGTCGAACCATTCACGACACCGCACGACGGGCACTTCCAGTAGGACGCCGGTTGAGGCGCCTCCTCGACCGGAGCGGCTTCGGTCGTTGGCGTCTCCTCGACCGGCGCCGCGACCTCCGCGCCTACCGGCTCTTCCGTAGGCGCGGGAGTTTCCTCGGCCGGTGCGGTCGCGGCCGGTTCGTACTCCGGGCGCGGCTCGTCCAGTGGGTGCGTGAAGGGATCGGCTTGTCGCGGCTCTGCCCACGGCGAGGTCGTCGCTTGCTCGGGAACGTTCTCCGCGTCCACGTCGGATCCCGGCTCCTGCGCTGCCGCGGCATCGCTTGGTGACTCGGTGAATGTGGACGTCGCCGCCGCGACCGGCTCGGATGTCTCACGCGGCTCGTCTGAGACCGTCTCATCGGGCGTCTCAACGGCCTGCTCCAGCGACTCACTGCCTTCGGCGCCTGCGGGTATCCATTCGCCTTTCACATCGTCGTAGACGAGGAGTTCGCCATCGCGCTCGAACCACCACCGGCCGTCACGCTGGTAGGGCTGTGGCTCCGCGGGCTCCGGCACCTGATCCGAGACATCGTCGGCGAACGAAGTGTCTGCGAACGGGTCGGCACCTGGGTCCGCACCTTGATCGGTAGCGGCGGTCGTTGTGTAGACATCGGCCCGTGAGGGTGTGGCCTCGACCGATTCGGGCTCGATGGTCATCTCCGGTTCCGTGGCTCCGACCGAGGTCACGACCTCCGGCGTCTCGTGAGCGGCTTCTATCGGAGCGGGCTCGACCGGCTCCGCGGGCTCGACCGGAGGGGCCTCGAGCCCGTGCGGCTCTTCGATCGGAACGGCCTCGGTCTGTTCCGAAGCCTGGATCGGAACGGCCTCGGTCTGTTCCGGAGCCTGGATCGGAGTGGCCTCGGCCGCTTGTGACTGCTCCATCAGAAGCACATCGACCGGCCCGGTCTCGATCGGTACGGCCGCGGCCTGTTCCGAAACCTCAGCCGCTGCTGCAGTTTCGATGGGGGCCGCGGTTCCTTCGGCCGTCCCGTCGGCGACAGCCGCCGCTTCGGCCGAGCGGGCGGCGGCCAACGTCTGGCGCACGCCGACCAGAAGACGCGCGATGACGATGAGCAGGATGATCAGCACCACCAGAAGTCCGCCTGCGATCAGCAGGATCACGCTCTCACTCATGTCGGCTCCAGCGTCCTTTCGGGTCATCTTGGTGAAGCAGCGATGCGCAGGTCATCTTCTTACTTTCATATCGGCGTGACCAGCGCAAACCCGATAGAACACATTTATAGAATCGTTCCACTACCGCTGAGAGACCCCTAGAAAGAGGTGCGCTGTGGCTGTCATCAAGACGATCGATCTTGTCGGCGTGTCCACCGAATCGTGGAGGGACGCGGCAGTGCAAGCACTTGCCGAGGCGTCGAAAACGATCCGAGGAATCTCCGGCATGGAGGTGCTCGATACGTCGTGCAACGTCACGGACGGCGAGATCAGCGAGTACCTCACCCACGTGCGGATCAGATTCCGCATCGAGCGCTGAGCGGGGCCGGGCGCGTGACGGGTATCGCTCTCGTCGGAACCCAGTGGGGCGACGAGGGGAAAGGCAAGGTCACCGATCTCCTCGCCGAGCACACCGATCTGGTCGTCCGCTACCAGGGCGGCAACAATGCCGGCCACACGATCGTCGTCGAGGGCGAACGATACGCGTTGCATCTCGTCCCCACCGGGATCCTCTATCCGCACTGCATCCCGGTGATCGGGCCGGGGGTCGTGGTGAATCCGCAGGTCCTCATCGAGGAGATGGACGCTCTCGCCGCGCGCGGTATCGACACTTCGCGTCTGTTGCTCTCGGGCAACGCGCACCTGATCATGCCTTACCACCTCGAGCTGGATCGAGTCACCGAACGGCGTCTCGGCAAGAACCGACTTGGGACCACGAAACGTGGCATCGGTCCCGCGTATGCAGACAAGGCGACGCGCGTTGGGCTGCGCGTTCAGGATCTTCTCGATCCGAAGATCTTCAGCGCGAAGTTGGAGGTCGCGCTGAAGGAGAAGAATCTGCTCCTGACGCGCGTGTACGGACGTCTCCCACTCGACCGCGACCAGATCGAGATCGAATATCTCGCGTACGCGGAGCGACTCGGCCCCCACATCACCGATACCGGTCCGGCGGTGCAGCGCGCGTTGGACGAGGGCAAGACAGTGATGTTCGAGGGCGCGCAGGCGACCATGCTCGACCTCGACCACGGCACGTATCCGTTCGTCACGTCGTCGAACCCGATCGCGGGTGGCGCGTGCGCCGGCGCGGGTGTGGGCCCGCGTGACATCGACCGGATCATCGGTATCTCCAAGGCCTACTGCACGCGCGTCGGCTCCGGTCCGTTTCCTTCCGAAGCGGATCCTGCGGACGCCGAGATCCTCGTCGAGGCCGGAGCCGAATACGGCACGACGACGGGGCGCAAACGCCGGTGCGGATGGTTCGACGCGGTCGCGGGCCGCTACGCGGCGCGCCTCAACACGTTGACCGAAGTAGTCATTACGAAGCTCGATGTGCTGTCGCGGTTCCCCTCGATCAAGGTCTGCGTCGCGTACGACTACGAGGGCGAGCGTTATGAGGACTTCCCGCCGAACCAGACGATCTTCAACAAGTGCCGCCCGGTATTCGAGGAACTCCCGGGGTGGGACGACGATCTCGGCGACGCGCGCTCGATCGACGACCTGCCGAAGGAGGCGAGGGCCTACCTGGAAGCGATCGAGACGCTCATGCGCACGCCCGTATCGTGGGTCTCGGTAGGACCCGGACGCGACCAGATAGTCCGCCTGCAGGACGTCGGTTGAAGGTTCTCCTCCTCGGTTCCGGGGGCCGCGAGAGCGCTCTCGCGTGGGCGCTCGATCGCTCCGGATCCGTGTCCGAGCTCGTCGCCGCGCCGGGCAATCCCGGGATCGGCGACTTCGCCGAACTCGTGGAGCTGGACATCACCGACCCGGGCGCCGTCGTCCGCGAGGCCCGGCGTCTCGGGGTGGATCTCGTCGTCGTGGGCCCGGAGGCTCCGCTGGTGATCGGTGTGGCCGACCCGTTGCGGGCCGAGGGGATCGACGTATTCGGTCCGGACGCGGGCGCGGCACGGGTCGAAGGATCGAAGATGTTCGCCAAGGAGTTGATGGAGCGCGCGGGGGTGCCGACCGCGGCGTGGCGGGCCTTCACCGACCCGACGCAGGCGGTCGCCTATCTCGACGAGCTCGGCGCGCCCTACGTGATCAAGGCCGACGGTCTCGCCGCGGGCAAGGGGGTCGTCGTCACCGAGGACCGCGCCGCGGCGATCGATGCCGTCGAGGAGCGTCTGGTGCGCGGCGCGTTCGGCGCCGCGGGCGAGCGGATCGTGATCGAGGAGTTCCTCGACGGACAAGAGGCGTCGATCATCGCGTTCTCCGACGGGCGTTCGATCGCGCTGTGCGAGCCGGCCCAGGACTACAAGCGCGTGGACAACGACGATGCCGGTCCCAACACCGGCGGGATGGGGTCGTACAGCCCGGTCCCCGCGTGTCCACCGGAGTTGGCAGAACAGATAGCCGCCGAGGTCATCGCGCCTGCGATCGCCACGACGGCGGAGATGGGTGCTCCGTTCATCGGCGCGCTCTACGCGGGCCTCGCGCTAACCTCCAAGGGACCCAAGGTCGTCGAGTTCAACGCGCGTTTCGGCGACCCCGAGACCCAAGCGCTGCTTCCACGCCTCGATGGAGACCTGGGTGAGATCACCCGGGCGTGCGCACGCGGCGAACTCGAGGGC
>JBOGWY010000374.1:0-2019 GCA_050694015.1 Actinomycetota bacterium
AGGCCGGTGAACGACTGCAGGTCGAGCGTTCCCGATGCGACCGCGCGTCCCACCGCGCCGATCGCCCGCGCCTGCGCCGTCGTCATGCCGAGCGACGACAGATCTGCGTCGGCCAGCGTCTGCGCGCCCGGGAAGAGATGGGTGAGCCCCCGGTCCTCGTAGCCCTCGATCGGCTTGCCGAACGCTTCCACGAGACGACCGGCGATCGTCGTCGCCGCAGTGACGCTTATCTGCTGCCCGAGGATCGCCCGCACGGTCACCTCGAACGGATCCCACGACCCCGGGACACGCAGACCGGGGCGAGCCGCGATGCTCGCGCCGACGACGGGATCGCCCGAGAGTTGTGCCGCGATCGCGATCGGGTCGGCACCGAGATCGAAGATCCTCCGCGCCCTCTCGACGATGTCGATCAAGGCGTCATGCGCGGCTAGTTCGAGGTGAAGGAGTACGTGGTTCGACTCGGGGACGGGCCGTAGCTCGATGACGCCGGGGCGGCCGTCGACCTCGACCGTGCGCGCGTAAGACGCATCGTCGACGGCTTCGACACCGGGGATCGCCCGGCCCGCCAGGAACGTGAGCAATGCGTCCGCGTCGAGCGGGGGCCGGTACGCAAGTTTCAGCGTCATGCCCGGGTCGCCGCCGCCCCGTGCACGGCGCGCCCTCTTCCGCAGCTCGGTCGGCGTGCGGCGGAACGTCGCCCGGATCGAATCGTTGAACTGGCGGACGCTGCCGAAACCGGATGCGAACGCGACGTCGGCGATGGACATGGTGGTCTGGTCGAGGAGGCTCCGTGCGAAGTGTGCCCGCCGGGCCTTGGCTACGGCGAGCGGAGACGCACCGAGGTGCTCCGCGAACAGCCGTCGCAGTTGGCGCGTGCCGACACCCAACCGTGCCGAGAGCCCCTCGATGCCTTCGTCTTCCAGGGTCCCGTCCGCGATCGCCCGCAACGCGCGCGACACGGTGGCCGACGTACCCGCCCACGCCGGGGTTCCCGGTGAGGTCTCGGGACGACACCTCCGGCACGGACGATGCCCGGCAGCCTCGGCCGCCGCCGCCGAAGGGAAGAACCTCACGTTCTTCGCCTTCGGCGTGGGGGCCGGGCACACCGGGCGGCAATACACACCGGTCGTTACGACACCGGTGAAGAAGCGGCCGTCGAAGCGCGCATCACGCGCCTTGAGAGCCTGGTAGCACCGCTCGAGCTCGAGTTCCATACATGTAGTTCTAAGGCATTACCCAGGCGTTGTCTGGCGGGTTTCGGACGTCATAGTGAGATCACACCTCGCAGGCGAACCTGCTCTCTCCGGCGAGACAGGTGTCTGTTCCGTCGCCCCCGTCGAGGGTGTCGAAACCACCTTCTCCATCGAAGTAGTCGTCGCCCTCGAACCCTTCGATGTAGTCGCCGCCGTCACCGCCCATCACCCTGTTCGCGCTCGCGTCGCCTCGGATCAGATCGGTCCACTGCGATCCGATGACGTTCTCGAACTGCAACACCGTGTCGTTGCCCTCGCCCTGCGCGAAGCCGTTGCGAAGGTCGACCGTCATGGGCTGGAGTGCGCCTGCGAACGAAACGGTGTCGATGCCGTCTCCCCCGAAGACCGCGTCGGAGCCGAGCCCGGGGATCATCATGTCGTCACCCCCGCCTCCGAAGAAGTGGTCGATCTCTTCGCGACCGACGAAGTAGTTGTTCTCGTCGCCTCCCGTGAAGCCGTCGACGAACGGCGTCCCGATGAGGCCTTCGATGTTCGCCACGGTGTCGGAGCCCTGCTCGCCTTTCGTCGACGTCGTGCCTTCAACGAGGTCGACCTTCATGCCGCGGTCCGAGTAAACGAAGTCGAGCGTGTCGAAGCCGTCGCCGCCGTCGAAGTGATCGTCGTCGATGCCCGTCAGGAACGTGTCGTCGCCCGCGGCGCCCGACATCCGATCGAGTCCGTCGTGGTCGTCGAGGATGTCGTTGCCGTCCCCTCCGGTGACGATGTCGTCGCCGGCCATGCTCTCGATGTGGTCGTCACCCGCACC
>JBOGWY010000375.1:0-2782 GCA_050694015.1 Actinomycetota bacterium
GTCAGAGCGTTTGTCCCGCGTGGAACACCGGCAAGCCGCTCTCTCCGAAGCTGTTGATCATGGACGAGCGCGACGCTTTGTTCGAGCACGCGCCGGCCCTTCTCGCCGCGAAGAAGGAGGGCGAGGAAGCGCTCGCCGCCGCGATCGAGGCCCTGCCCCCGATGAACCCCGACGTCGTCGAGGACGAGGTGATCTGGGACTGCACGACCTGTGGCGCGTGCGTGCAAGCGTGCCCGGTGAACATCGAGCACATCGATCACATCATCGACCAGCGCCGCAACCTCGTCATGAGCGAGTCCCGCTTCCCGCGCGAGATGCAGAGTGCGCTCCAGAGCATGGAGACCAGCGGCAATCCGTGGGGGCAGCCGCCGCAGGCGCGCACCGAGTGGACGCAGGGGACCTCGAAGCAGGAGCCGCTCGAGGTTCCGCACATCTCCGAAGCTCCCGACGCCGAGGTCCTCTTCTGGGTCGGCTGCGCGGGCGCTTACGACGATCGCAACAAGAAGGTCGTCTACGACTTCGCGAAGCTGATGCAGATCGCGGGCGTGAAGTTCGCGACGCTCGGGCCGGACGAGACGTGCAACGGTGACCCTGCGCGCCGCATGGGGGCCGAGTACATCTACCAGATGCTCGCGGAACAGAACATCGAGCTGCTGAAAGAGAACAAGGTCAAGAAGATCGTCACGATCTGCCCGCATTGCTTCAACACGATCTTCAACGAATACCCGCAGTTCGGAGGGACCTTCGACGTCATCCACCACACCGAGTACCTCGCGCAGCTCGTTAAAGAAGGACGTCTCAAGCCGCAGGGCGATATGGCCGAGCGCATCACATACCACGACCCCTGTTACAACGCGCGCCACAACGATGTCTGGCAGGGAGCGCGCGAGGTGATCGAAGCCATCCCGGGGACGGAGTACGGCGAGCTACACCGGCACGGCCACAACACGTTCTGCTGCGGAGCCGGCGGCGCGCGCATGTGGATGGAAGAGCGGATGGGCAAGAAGGTCAATACGGAGCGCACCGACGAAGCGCTCGCCTCCTCCTCCGACACGGTCGCGGTCGGTTGTCCGTTCTGCAACATCATGCTCTCGGATGGAGTTACCGAGAGGAATGCGGACGAACGCATGAAGGTGCGCGATGTTGCGCAGTTGCTCCTCGCATCGATCGAGTTCCATCCCGACTCGAGCGCGGCGAAGGCGAACGGCAACGGTCACGGCGACGACACCACGGAGACGATGCCGGCCGCGACCGCCGAAGACAAGAGCTAGATCGCGAGCAGACCTTCCAGCTGCACGTCGAGCAGCAGATCGACCAGGCCCTCGACGTTGTTGCCTTCGACGAAGTGCTCGAAGTTCGTGAAGGTGATCAACAGGGCAGTGATCCCGTGGCACGCCGACCACAGCGCCACCGCGACGTTCGTCGCGCCGTGATCCTCCGAGATCACCCCTGCATCGAGGCAGCGCTGCACCGTGTCGACGAGGTGCTGGAACGCCGCCATGCCGGGCGCGTCGGGACCGAGCTCCTCGGCGAGCTTCGTCTTGGGGACCATCATCAGGAGCTTGTAGTGCTCGGGATGCTCTAGTCCGAAGCGGATGTACGCCTTGCCGCTGAGCCGAAGCGACTCGAGGGGGTCATCGACCGCGTCGCCCTCTTCGAAAACCGCGCGGTCGAACTCCTGGAAGCGCCGTGCACAGACCTCGAAGAAGAGTTGGTCCTTGTCCGCGAAGTGGAGGTAGATCGCCGGGGGCGTGCATCCAACCGCCTTCGCGATCGCGCGTATCGAAACCGCGTCCTCGTTGCCGGCTTCGACCAGCATGCGCTCGGCGACGTCCAAGATGTCGCCACGCAGCTTGTCGCCCTCACCCCTTTTCGCGCGCGGGCGGCGCGCTTGCGCGGTTTTCACGTGGCACTCCCCTCCGCCGGAACGCCGGGAACGCTGGGGGCGTCCGGCTCGGACTCGCTGATCCCGAAGCGCTGGTGCAGCTTGCGCATCCACTTCGGGGCCCACCAGTTCGCGTCACCCGCGAGCCGCATGAACGCGGGGACGAGAGTGGCACGGACGAGCGAGGCATCCATCAGGACCGCGAGCGTGAGCCCGACGCCCATCAGCTTGATGAAAGTGATCGCCGACGTCGTGAACGCGACGAACACGATGCTCAGGATGAGCGCAGCCGCGGTAACGATGCGGCCGGTGTGCTCGAGCCCCCACGCGACTGCGGCCTGGTTGTCGCCGGTGCGGTCGTACTCCTCCTTGATCCGAGACAGCATGAAGACCTCGTAGTCCATCGACAGACCGAACGCGATGCAGAACATCAGGATCGGGTTGGTGACGTCGATCGTGCCGGTAACGATGAAGCCCATCGTCTCGGAGAGGTGTCCCTCCTGGAACACCCACACGAGCGCTCCGAACGTCGCCGTGAGGCTCAGGAGGTTCAGCACGATCGCCTTGAGCGGGACCAGCACACCGCCGAACATCAGGAACAACAGCACGAAGGTGGTGATCGCGATCAGGAGACCCGCAAGCGGAACACGGCTGAACAGGGAGTCCTTCGAATCGACGAGATCCGCCGATGCCCCGGTCAACTGCGTGTCGAACGGAGCATCGACCGCCCGGATGTCGTGCACGAGTTCTTCACCCTCGGGAGACAGCGCCTCGACGGCCGGAACCACGGTGAAGAACGTTCCGTCGTCCGACAAGTAGCGCGCGCTGGCGGCGTTCGGTGGCGCCGCTTGTTCGCCACCGACGTACGAGCCCGTTGCACCGTCGACCGCGTAGACG
>JBOGWY010000376.1:0-28709 GCA_050694015.1 Actinomycetota bacterium
CGGTGGCACATCCAAGGGCAAGTCGCACCCCGGGATGGGCCGTGAGTTCCGCGGCGATCCCGAGGACATCGCGTGGAACACGAAGCTGCTCGGCGAGGAGTGGACGAAGGACCAGCGCGTCCACTTCCACGGTGTCGCCGGAAAGATCGAGGTCACCCCGCCCGACGAAGACGTTGCGCAGTGGTTCATCCAGAGCGCGATCAACAACGGCTTCGCGCCGCGCGAGGCGGAGCATCTGTGGAAAGAGGTCTTCTCGTTCGCGTCGTTCGGGTTCTGCAAGTCGCACGCGGCCGCGTTCGCGCTACCGACCTATATCTCGGCCTACCTCAAGGCGCATCACCCGGCCGAGTTCCTCGCCGGCGTCCTCACGCATGATCCCGGCATGTACCCGCGCCGACTGATCGTCGGCGACGCCCGCCACTTCGACATCGACATCCTGCCGATCGACGTGAACGCGTCCGACAAGGTCTACCGGGCCGAACCGAAGGCGATCCGCATGGCGTTCTCCGAGGTGCGCGACATCTCCGAGACCGAGATCGACTCGATCCTCGATGTCCGGGAGGAAGGAGGTCCCTTCACTTCTCTCGAGGACCTATGGCGCCGCACGGAGCTGTCGCGGCCGGTGCTCGAGAACCTGATCCACGTCGGCGCGCTCGACTCGATCGAGACGCGCACGCGCCGCGAGCTCCTCTGGAAGGTCGTCGAGCTCACGACCGAGCCGAAACCGATCGCAGGCAAACAGCTCTCGCTGAGCCTCGACGAGTCGATCACCGAGACCCTGCCCGGCCTCCCCGCGTACTCACCACTGGAGGAGACGGAAGCCGAGCTCGACATCTCCGGTATCGACGCGCGCCGCCACATCATGGAGCTCTACCGCCCGCTGCTCGTCGAGTTGCAGTGCACGCCGGGGGGTCAACTGGCGCGTTGTCGCAACGATTCAGTCGTGTGGGTAGCCGGGGTCAAGGTCGCCAGCCAGACGCCGGCGATCCGTTCCGGGCAGCGCATCATCTTCGTGACGCTCGATGACGTCACCGGTCCGATCGACATCACCGTCTTCGAGCGTGTCCAACCTCGCTGTGCGCGCACGGTGTTCCATTCGTGGCTGCAACTCGTGCGGGGCCGCGTCCGCAAGAGGGGAGGGGCGTCGCTGATCTACGAGACGGATCCGCTGAACGTCGGGATCACCGTGGTCGCGATGGAGGTGTTCGACCTCGCCGAGATCGCGCTGGATCGCAAGAACGGCCACACGCTCGCCGCCGCGATCGGCCGTCAGCGCAAGAAACAGACACTGGCCGGACTCGGGGTGGGCGGGGGACAAAGTGGCGATCTGAAACCGGCGAGCCGACTATGGCACTCGAGCGGTGGCAGCGCGGGCCGCTAGAGGCGGCGCGCGGGAGCCTCCATCCACGGCGGGACCCAGCCCCGATCCGCCTCCTCCAGCGTCGTACCCGGCGTCACGACTTCGTCGATCGCATCGAGCGTCGCTTCGTCTAGCGTCACGTCCGCTCCCGCGAGTGCGTCTTCCAGTTGCTTCATCGTGCGCGGCCCGATGATCGCGGAGGTCACGGCGGGATGCGCGAGGACGAACGCATGCGCCATGTGCGTCATCGGAAGTCCCGACTTGTCGGCGATCGTCGACAGGTCTTCGACGAGGTCCAGCTTTCGCTGGTTCGCCGGCCGCGACATGTCGAAGCGAGCCGCGACCGCTCCGCCCGCACCCTTCCACCGGCTCGCGCGCGAGTCCTCGGGAAGATCGACGTCACGCCGGTACTTCCCGGTCAACCATCCGCCGGCGAGAGGGCTCCACACGATCGTGCCCATCCCGTAGCGCTGCGCTACGGGCAGGACGTCGAGCTCGATGTGGCGCACGAAGATCGAGTACGGCGGCTGCTCGCAGACGAACCGCTCGAGCGAGCGACGCTCGGCCGCCCACTGCGCCTCGACCATCATGTGCGCGGGGAACGTCGACGAGCCGATGTATCGCACCTTCCCCTGACGCACGAGGTTCGTCAGCGCGCCGAGCGTCTCCTCGATCTCGATCTCGGGCCGAGGCCGATGGATCTGATACAGGTCGATGTGGTCGGTGCCGAGACGGCGGAGACTGTTCTCGACCTCACGCATGATCCAGTAACGCGAGTTGCCCTCTTCGTTGATGCCTTCGCCCATGCTGCCGTGCACCTTCGTCGCGAGGAACACCTCGTCGCGGCGCCCGGCGATCGCCTTGCCGACGACCTCCTCGGACTCGCCGTGCGAGTACACGTCGGCGGTGTCGATGAAGTTGATGCCACCGTCAAGAGCGGCATGGATGATGCGGATCGAGTCGTCGTGATCCCGGTTTCCCCAGTGGCCGAACATCATGGCCCCCAGGCAGTGGGTGCTGACCTTCACGCCCGTCCGACCGAGCAAGCGATATTCCACGAGTGACCTCCGATTCCCTACGTCCGATAGCAGCCTATGAGGTCTAGGTTGAAGCAGTGAGCCTGCCCGTTGCTACGCCCATCCTCCACGTCGACATGGACGCGTTCTACGCGTCGGTCGCCGTGCTCAACGACCCCTCGCTCAAGGGCAAGCCGGTGATCGTCGGGGGTCAGGGGGGCCGCGGCGTCGTCACCTCGGCGTCCTATGAGGCCCGCGAGTTCGGCGTCACCTCCGCGATGCCGATGGTGCGTGCCAGAAGGCTCTGCCCCCACGGCATCTTCGTGAGCAACGATTTCTCGTCCTACACGCACTACTCGGGGCTGATCGGCGAGGTGTTCATGTCCATCACGCCGCTCGTCGAGCCGCTGTCGCTCGACGAGGCGTTCCTCGACGTCTCGGGTTCGGTGAAGCTCTTCGGGGACCCCGAGGCGATCGGACGGCTCGTCAAGCAGAGGATCGCCGACATTGGGCTGCCGTGCACCGTCGGCATCGCGCCGAACAAGTTCCTGGCCAAGATCGCATCGGCGTGGGCGAAGCCGGACGGTTTCCTTGTGATCCGGCCGGAGGAGATCGAGAACTTCCTGCACCCTCTGCCGCTCACCGCGTTGTGGGGCGTGGGCGAGCAGACCGGGGAGGCGCTCCGCAAGCTGGGGCTAAGGACCGTCGGCGACGTCGCTGCGGTGTCGAAACGGACCCTCGAGCGTGCCGTCGGTGACGCCCTCGGCGCGCACCTCTACGAGCTGGCGAACGGCCGCGACGACCGGGCCGTCGTCCCGTACGAGGCCGCCAAGTCGATCGGGAGTGAAGAGACCTTCGCTCGAGACCTGGACGACACCCAGGAGGTCCTGCGGGAGCTGCTGCGCCTCTCGGACCGGACCGCCGGCCGCCTCCGCGCCAAAGGGATGTGCGGGCGCACCGTGAATATCAAGGTCCGCTTCTCGAACTTCAAGACGATCACCCGGGCCCGGACGCTGGCGGCAGAGATCGGCACCACTGCCGAGATCTACGACATCGCGAAGGATCTCTATCTCAAGATCGATCCCGACCGACCCCGGATCCGTCTGATAGGCGTGAGCATCTCGGGACTCGCCGACGGCCGCCCGAACCGGCAATTGGACCTCCTGACGGCAGCCACGGGCGGGAGGCCGGCGGCCGAGCGATGGGAAGAGGTCGCCCGAGCCGTGGATTCGATCCGCGATCGCTTCGGTTCCCAGGCGGTGGCTCCAGCGACTTTGCTCGACGACCCCTGAGATAATCGGAACTCAGATGCCACTTTCGGATCGTGAGCAACAGATCCTCGCCGAGATGGAGAAGAACCTCTACGAAGAGGATCCCGAACTCGCGGGGCGCGTTCCCGAACCGGAGACCGGGTCGGTGCAGCGAGGGATCAAGATCGGCATCGCGGTGTTCGTCGCCGGTCTGGTCGCACTGATCTTCTTCTTCAGCTCCACGTTGATCATCGTGGGGGTGCTCGCGTTCGCGGCGATGGTCACAGGCATCGTGATCCTCGGATCGTCGCTGAGAAAGATATTCACCGATCCCGAGGACGGCGGGCCCGGTCGCGCTTCGCGCGCGTTCGGCGACTTCGAGGAGCGTTTGCGCCAGCGATACAAGAAGCGTTAACCAGGACTTTCGCGAAGTTTTCCCACTCTCGGGTTTTCGGGTTGCCGCTCGAAGGTTCTTCGCGTTAGATTCGCCACGTCGCTTGGGCGGGTACGTCGGATTGGAGCGAACTCCATCCACGCTCGGTCCGACATGGCGGCAAACGACTTATGACGCAACGTTTCGTCGGGGGAGGTTCGCGCGCTCCAATGGATGGATTCACCGCTGAGCAGGCCACGCGTTTCACCGGCTGCACCGCACACCAACTGCGTTACTGGGATCGCATCGGGCTCGTGAAACCGTCGGTACAAGCCACCGGTGGTCGTCCCGGAGTACGGCGTCTCTATTCGTTCCGCGATCTGGTCGCGTTGAAGGTGATCCGCTCGTTGCAGGAGGGCGGCATGAGCCTCCAGCGCGTTCGTCGTGCGTACGACTACCTCCGCAAGAAGGCTCAGCTCGAAGAGCACCTCTCGCAGGTCAAGCTCGTCACCGACGGCAAGAGCATCTTCAAGGTCGCCCGCAACGACGGTGAGCTCCTCGACGCCCTCAAGGAGGGCCAGATGGCGTTCTTCCTCGCTATCGACGACATCGCCAAGGGCATCGACGGCCGGGTCGCCGAATACCTCTACGACCGCGAGGAATTCATCGGGGCCCTGCGTCGGGTGGAGTCCCACCTGGAGCAGGAGCTGCCCGAGCCGGCCCGCCGGCGACTTCAAGCCGCTAGATAGTCGCTACCGCTCCGGACCCGGCCGCCACTATAAACGACCCGTCAGGCCGAGCGGGGAGAACAACCGCAGCGCGCGGTCCCACCACGTAGCGCCGTTCCACAGACTCCGCTTCAGATCGCGGGCGAGTATCCGTGCCTCGTCGGATTCCTCGGCGGGGATCGAGGCGAGCGCGTACTGAGCGGCCTCGAATATCGTGGCGAGACGAACCGCGCTGCCTCGCTGGACGCGCCGCCCGCGCGCGACACGGCGCGCGTAGGCGACGGCCGATTCCGAACGTTCACGCGGGAACGCTAATTCGGACGCTTCCCGCTCGAACTCTACGAATGCTGCGGTGGCGCGTTGACGCGCGTCGCGAGCCTGCGCGTACCCTCGGCGGATGCGCCACGCTTTCGACGCCGGCACTGCCAGCAGGAACAGAACGAGCGCGAGCACCAGCACGCGCGTGAGTGTCGCGAAGCGCCGCTCCCACTCCTGACGACGACGTTCCTCGGCCGTGGGCCCGGCGTCGCCGACCGCGCCGGCGTTCGGGTCGCGCGCGCCCTGGAGATCGGCGGGTCCGCGCCCACCGCGTGGCAGCAGGAACCGGTTCTCGGGCCCTCGCAGGCTTCCGCCGACGCCGGTCACGCCGCCACCTTCGATCGTGTAGCCGGGGGGGATCGCCGAACCGCGCGGCGTCGGCTCGAAGATGACCCACCCGAGGCCCTCGAAGTAGACCTCGGGCCACGCGTGCGCGTCGGTGCCGCTCACGATGTATTCGTTCGGATCTTCGAGCGACGCCGATCCCGGTAGGAAGCCGACCCCTACACGCGTGGGGAATCCCTGCAGACGAGCGAGGATCGCGAACGCGGTCGCGAACTGCTGGCAGTAACCGGCCCTCGTCTCGGTCAGGAACCGGTGCAGGTAGTCGCTCGACGCCTCGCGGTCGACCTGGGTCGAATACTCGAAATCGTTGCGAAGATGGTTCTGTATCGCGAGCAACTGCTCGAAGTCTGTGTCGGCACCGCGCGTCCACTGATCCGCGAGGTCGTCGATCTCGGGATCGTGCGCGGGAACCTGTTCGTAACGGCCGTCGAGGTCGCCGACGACCGCGCCCTGCATCTCGCGGAACGACACGTCCGGGACGGTCGAGTCCACCTCGTAAGTGAAGTCGTTGTCGACGGGCGTCTGTAACTCGAGGTCTCCGGTCTCGGCGTTGAACTCGAGCTCGCTCTTGAGGTCCGTCTGCGTGATATCGACCGCGGCGGGGATGGATGCCGCGGGGAGGGAGCGGCTCTCGAGGTCGGTGATGTCGAAGCTCTGCTCGACGAGGCGGCCCGGGTCGGGGACCGGAAGAGACGACGACACGATCGCTCCGTTCGGGGCGGGGGTCTCCGGCTCGGACCCGGGCGTCCACTGCTCGCCGTCGAACTCGGTCAGCGTCACGAGCTTCCAGTAGGCCGGCTCGGAGGAACGAACCCGGAACAGCTCGACATCGGATTGATCGAGGAACTCCGGAACGATCGACACGAGCGGATCGATCTCTCCCGAGCTCCCGATGCCGCTGCCGCTCCCGTTGCCGAAGGTGCCGTTGCCGACCGCGTTCCGCCATGCCAGGAGCCCATCGCCGAGGGACGGCAGGAAGAGCGGAGCGGCGAGCGTCACGAGAACGCACGCGGCCCCCATGCGACGCGCGAGGCCTCCGGTGACCGCCTGCGGTTCCGTGGCCTTGCGTCCGCGCCACGTCGCCACCCAGCGCCCCCAGGAGCGGAGCCGGTGCGCCGATTCGAGGCCGAGGTAGGTGAGGAGACCGATCAGGAACAGCGGCACGAGGATCGCCGAACCGGCGTTGGTGCCGACGATGAGGACGAACGAGAACATCGCGAGGGGGCCGAGAACCGCCATCAGCGGGCGGCGCCATCTGAACGTTGCGATCTCGCCGATCGTCGCGAGCATCCACACCGCGAGGACCACGAGGATGACGTAACCCGGGCGCGCCTGCACCGGCGCGAAGTCCACCTGACTGTGCGCGTAAGCGCGTTCCGCAGCTTTGATCAGCCCACCGGCAGCCCCCAAGGTCGGCAGGCCGAAGAGCGTCTTCTTCGCCTGGAAGATCACCATCAGGTACCAGGTCATCGCGGCGATCGACAGCAGGAACGTCACGAAGACAGATACGCCGAGACGCCGGCAGACCATCGCCAGCACCGTGGCGGCGATCGCACCGAGGATCGCGGGACCCGCGTACGACGCGTGCTCGAACACCTGGCTGAACGAATAAAGGACGATGAGGAGGAGAGCGGCGAGGCCTAGACGAGCTCGGGCTTCTGACCCCATGCGCGTTCACCTCCTCGCATCCGTCCCGACCCCGACGACCATGCGGGAGCGAGTCGCTCACCGGGGCCGAGGATGATCGAACGCACTCCGGAGCGAGCGAGCGTGGTCGCGACCTCGACCGACTGTGCTTCGCCTTCCCAGCGCGACTTCGTCGGCGCACTCCCGAAACGGTGCGCCGGCCACGACACCACGATCACCTGCTTGTAGAGACGGCGACAGCGCGCCAGCGCGCCGGCAGTGTCGGGTGTGACGGTTCCGGTCAGGAGTGCGAGGGTTTCCTCGACCGTCCCGCGCGTCTCGATCTCTGCGAGGCGCGCTAGCAGCGCCGGGTCGTCGCTGGTGCGGGGGCCGTGCGGCTCGATCATCGCGAGCAGGTCGAGGCAGTGGTGGTAGTGCTCGGA
Source organism: Actinomycetota bacterium (assembly GCA_050694015.1). GTDB lineage: Bacteria > Actinomycetota > CADDZG01 > CADDZG01 > WHSQ01 > JBOGWY01. Next base: position 7,460 of record JBOGWY010000376.1, read on the forward strand.
GCCCTTGTTCGAACCGGTGCCGCCGTCGTGCGCCGCGAGGAGCCGGTAGCCGTATCCGGACCGGTAGTAAAGATCGATCATCGATGCTGCGGCTTCGACCGCGCGCTCGAACGATGAGCCCGGCCCGACACCCTCGTGCGGCAGACGGCGGTCGTCGAGCAAGACGGTTGCGCGCGTGTGCCACGGTGTCTCCTCCTGCCGGATCATGACTTTGCCGCGCTTGGCGGTCGAGGGCCAATGGATCTTGCGCAGCTCATCGCCCTCTTCGAACTCGCGGAGCGTGTAGAAATCCTCGCCGCTCGGACCGGTCGGCTGACGCAGGGCCGAGGTTGCCGCCGAGCGGCGCTCGCCGAAATCGCGCGGCAGGCTCAACTTCTCGATCGCCGGATAGACGAGGAAAGAGGTCTTTTGCGCCCCGACGCTACGGATGCGGGCGAGGCTGAAGGGATCGCCGACCACGATGTCGAGCGGGCCGATCTCGTAACGACCGCGGGCGTCGGGCTTGACGGTGAACGTCGTCTCGCGTTGACCCGTCGATTCGATACCGTTGATCGCGAAGCGAGCGCGGCCCGAGAGCCCTGCGGGGATGCGGTCCTCGAGTAGCAGCAGGGGAGCACTGCCGCGGCCCCGGTTCTTCAACACGAGCGAGATCTCGACCGGTTGATGCATGCGAGCGCGCTCGGGCGTGATGCGGCGCCTGATGTCGAGATCGTGCCGCCCGGCACGCACGACGACGATCGCGATCACCACGAGAGCAGCGAGCGCGAAGCCGAGCTGCTCGAGCGCGCGCGTGCCGAAGACGCGTCCGACAACGTAGATGGCGACGCCGGTCAGTCCGATCGACCAGCCGCGGAGACTCGGCACTGCTTCCTCTCTACTTCTTGCTCATTACGCCTGTTCGCGCACCGGGATCGGCACCCTGCCCATCAGCCCTTCGAGCACGTCTTCCGCGGTCGAGCCGCGCATGTGTGCCTCCGGCGACAACAGGATGCGGTGAGCGAGCACCGGGATGACGAGGTCCTTGATGTCGTCGGGGACGACGTAGTCCCGGCCCCGGCTGGCGGCGATCGCTCGCGACGACTTGAGCAGGTACAGCGAAGCCCGCGGGCTCGCACCGAGATAGACGTCGGGATGATCGCGCGTCGTCTCGGTCAGCTCCACGATGTAGTTCTTGAGCGACGGAGCGACGTGCACGCGGCGCGCGAGCTGCACGAGGGTCCCGACCTGCTCCGCGTTCGAAACGGATTCGAGCTCATCGAGAGGCTCCTGCTGGCCGTGCTTGTCGAGGATCTCGAGTTCCGACTCGCGGCCCGGATATCCCATCGAGAGTCGCATCATGAACCGGTCGAGCTGCGACTCGGGCAGGGGATAGGTGCCCTCGTGCTCGATCGGGTTCTGGGTCGCGATCACCATGAACGGCTCTTCGAGCTTGTAGGTGCGGCCGTCGACGGTGACCTGCCGTTCCTCCATCGCCTCGAGCAGAGCCGACTGCGTCTTCGGCGACGCGCGGTTGATCTCGTCACCGAGACAGATGTTCGCGAAGACGGCACCTTTCTTGAAACGGAACGCCTGCGCGTTGCTGTCCCAGATGCTCACGCCCATGACGTCGGTGGGGAGCAGGTCGGGAGTGAACTGGATCCGCTGCCACGTGCACCCGAGCGTCTTCGCGAGGGATTTCGCCAGCATCGTCTTGCCGACCCCGGGGACGTCCTCGAGGAGTACGTGACCCTCCGCCACGAGCGCGATCAGCGCGAGCCTGATCACCTCGTCCTTGCCCTGGATCGTGCGCTCGACGTTGCCGGCGATGCGCTCGAAGAGGAGTTGGAACTGCGAGAAGTCGGGGGTTCCCGCCCCGCTACTACTGGTGTCGTTGGCCATCGAGTCTCCTAGCTATGCCCCCCAGGAAAGTGGCGCCCAGCCTAGCAGCGGGGGATTATTTATCGACGTGGTGCCACCTATAGGCTGCCCCTTCACTACGCATCTATGACTGTCGAATGCGCAAGGGGGTTCCGAGATGGCCGGATGGGGCGACGATCCCGAGCTCGAGCGACTCCGCTCGTTGATCGATGAGGGCTGGAAGGTCACCGAGATCACCGAGGACCCGAACGCGGCCGGCGGTCCGGCCGACACGGTCACGCTCACCAAGGACGGCGAGACGACCGAGTGCACGTCGGACCACCTCGCCTTCCACCGCTACGTCGAGGGCTTGCGGGAAGACCAGACGTAACGCGCCTAGAAGTTGCCAGCTCCGCTATAAACTCGCGCCACATTGGGAAGAGCATTGGTCCTGAATGCTTCGTACCAACCGCTGTGTGTGGTTCCAGTGCGGCGGGCGCTGGTACTCGCCCTGAAGGGCAAAGCCGAGGTCGTCCATACCAACGGCCAGGTGTTCCGCTCCGAGAGCCTCGAGATCATCGCTCCCAGCGTCGTGCGCCTCAATTACTTCGTGAAGGTTCCGTACCGGGCCCGGGCGTCGCTGTCGCGGCGGGCGGTCTTCGTGCGCGACAACTTCGAGTGCCAGTACTGCGGGGGGAAGGCCGAGAACGTCGATCACATCATCCCGAAGAGCAGAGGAGGGGGCCACACGTGGGACAACGTCGTGGCCGCGTGCCGCCCCTGCAATGCCCGTAAGGAGAACCGGACCCCGCAAGCCGTCGGGCTCCGGCTCCGCAGGCCCCCCACTCAGCCCCACGATTCGGTGTGGATCGTGGTCGCGGTCGACCGCGTCGACCCGCAGTGGGAGCCGTACCTGGGCCGCGCCAAAGTCCGCGTCGCCCCCGCCTAACGCGCCCCTCACCGCCCGCCCCACGTCGACCGGCATCTGAGTCGCGTCTCACGCGACTCAGATGCCACTCGGCGCCCGAGTTTTCTTCGGCGCGCCCGGAAACGCCCGTTTCCGCCCTCTTTACACGACCACAAGCAAACACAGGCTTTAACAGGAACAACACGAGCAACTAATTACAGGATTGTAATTCGGGGCCTAGTCATTGACTTCGTGGGGCTACGGGGTCATTGTTTGGCGGCAAGTGGAGTGAAGTGGAGGGAAATGGTGACTCCCGGCCCCACCCCGGCGGTCACCACCCCTCCGCTCCCACTCCAGGGATGAACCGGCCGGGGGAGTCACAGCAGTTGTCGTTCATGGGGAGGTTCCGCCACACGATCGACGCCAAGGGGCGCCTGATCGTTCCCTCCCGCATGAGGGACGAGATCGCGGGGGACAAGGTCGTCCTCTCGTGGTGGTTCGAGGACTGCATCGCGATCTGGTCGGAGACGGGGTGGAACGAGATCGAGACCCGGCTCCGCAGCATCGGGCAGTCGGGCAGGGGAGCGAGGCAGATCGTCCGCAAGGTAGCCGGGAGTGCACATGCGGAAGAGGTCGACAAGCAGGGCCGGGTCAACATCCCTCAGACGCTACGGGATGAGGCCGGGATCACGCGTGAGGCGGTCATCGTCGGCTCCCTCACGCACGGGGAGATCTGGGACCCCGTCCGTTACGAGCAGCGCAACGAGCAGGTCGATGAAGGACAGCTCGAGGAGCTGGCCGAGGGACTGGACTTCTAGCACCTACACGGGGAGAGAAGCGATGTCGATCGTCACGGTAGGACTCGACGGTAAGAGCAAGATCGCACGCGAAGTGAGCCAGGGCGTCGTGCTGCTCGCGCTCAGCGGCACCTCGGTCGGCGGCTTCCTCGGCATGGTCGCGCTGGCGACCCGGGCGCTGGGGCGCTAGATGGAGAGCACGGACGCGGGGCTCGGGTGGGAGGCGGAACCGGCGTGGATCACGAACCGGTACTCGCAGATCAGGTCGCCGCGTTCCTCGTCCCTGCACTGGAGCATGGGGGAGTCGTCGTCGACGCCACGCTCGGTCGTGGAGGGCACGCACGCCGCATCCTCGAGGCCGCTCCGGCCGCGGAGCTCATCGGGGTCGATCGCGACCCCGTCGCGCTGGAAGCGTCGCGGGCCAACCTCTCCGCTCACGCAGACCGTATTCGGCTCGTTGGTGACAACTTCGAAAACCTCGAGGCCGTACTGGAACGATTCGGGGTTGCGTCGGTTCGCGGAGTCCTACTCGACCTTGGCGTTTCCTCACCCCAGCTCGATGATCCCGCTCGAGGGTTCAGCTTCCGCGAACCCGGCCCCCTGGACATGCGGATGGATCCCACCGCAGGTCTCTCGGCAGAGGTCGTGGTGAATGAATACTCGGAGACGGATCTCGCGCGCGTCATCTCGCGCTTTGGAGAAGAACGCTTCGCGCGGCGTATCGCGAAAGCCATCGTTCGGAAACGACCGCTACGGGACACCGTCGAACTTGCAGAGACGATCAAGGAAGCGGTGCCTGCCGCGACGCGCCGCACGGGTGGACACCCCGCGCGCCGCACTTTTCAGGCGGTGCGGATCGAAGTGAACGGCGAACTGAAGGCACTCGATGAGGCCCTGCGTGTGACGCTCGACGCGCTCGAGTATCACGGTCGGGCGGTGGTGCTCTCGTACCACTCGCTCGAAGACCGCATCGTCAAGACCACGTTCAACGAAGCCGCGCGTGGGTGCGTGTGCCCGCCGGACTTCCCCGTCTGCCAGTGCGGGGCAGAAGCGCGGGTACGCGTGCTCACGCGGAAGCCCGTCCGTCCCGCCCCCCAGGAGATCGACGCGAACCCGCGTTCCTCGGCGGCGAAGCTGCGCGCGATCGAGAAGCTGGAGCGGAGCCCCGAGGTGGAGTCGGCATGAGCGCACGAGCGACCGCTCTCCACGCTCGCAGCGCGCCACGCAAGGCGGAGCTCCGGGTGGTGCGCCGCAAGTCGCGCCGGCTTATCAAGCGCACCGCGGCGACGAGGATCGCGCCCATCGCGATCATCGCGGCGATCGGCGTCGCCGCCATCATCGCGATGGTGCTGCTGATGCAAGTCGTGCTCGCGCAGAGCGCGTTCCACGTCTCCGATCTACGCCAGGAGATCCAACAGGAACAGGCGCGTCACGAAGAGCTCGTGCTCGAAGCTGCACGTCTCGACAGCGCCGGTCGGATCGAGCGATACGCACGCGAGAGCTTGGGGATGATCGCGCCCGACCCGGCGGCGATCCATTACATCGTTGCCGACGTGGGTCGGCGCGGCGGGATCCAGCGCGTGCCGACGGTCGCCGCATCCAACGATCCCGGGGTGGCGGCGGGCTCACCGTTCACGCTGTCGACAGAGGAGACCACTCCTTAGATGCCGCCTCCAAGACGACGTTCGCCGAATCGGACACGACAGGGGTCGACCCGGAAAAGGTCGACCTCTTCTTCGATTTCGCCCAAACGTCTCGTCGCGCTGTTCCTGTGCTTCGTGTTGCTGTTCGGCCTGATGGCGGCGCGGCTCGTCGTTCTGCAGATCTTCGAGGGTCCGGCCTACGCGAAGCTCGCTGCGGAACAACAACAGAAGCAGGTCACGTTCGCGGCACGTCGCGGCGGGATCTTCGATCGCAGCGGCGAGCCACTCGCGATCTCGGTCGATCTTCAAACCGTGTTCGTCGATCCCGCATTCGTCGAGGATCCGGTCGCCGAGGCGCGGGAGATCGCGCCCCTGCTCGACATGCCGGTCCGCGAGATACAGGCGAAGCTCATCGGCTCCACCCCGGACGACCGCTTCGAGTACCTCGCCCGACAGGTCGAGCCGAAGCTCGCCCGCAAGATCGAGGCCCTCGAGCTCCCCGGCATCTACATGCAGGAGGAGCCCAAGCGCTTCTACCCCGGAGGGCGGCTCGCGTCCCACGTGCTCGGCTTCGTGGATGTCGACGGGAAGGGCCTCGAGGGCATCGAAGCCCAGTACGACGACATCCTCGAGGGCAAGCCCGGCTACCTGGTCGTCGAGCAGGACCCCACGGGCGAGTTGGTAAAGGAGCTCAGCGAGGAGCCCGCCGAGCCGGGCCGCTCACTCTTCCTCACGATCGACAAGGAGATCCAGTACTTCACCCAGCTGACGCTCGCCGACGCGGCGCGTCGTTTCCACGCGGAATCGGGGACTGCGATCGTGATGCGCCCGCATACCGGCGAGATCCTCGCGATGGCGAACGTTCCCGACTTCGACCCGAACAAGGCCGGCGAGTTCGAGACGCTCGAACGTCGCAACCGCGCGGTCACCGACGTCTACGAGCCCGGCTCCGCCTACAAGGTCGTCGCGCTGTCGGGGGCGCTCGAAGAAGGCGTGGTCACGCCGCACACGAGCTTCGGGGTGCCGGACTCGTTCGCGTACTCCGATCGCGTGTTCCACGATTCGCACCCGCACGCACCGATGCGGATGACGGTCACGGAGATCATCGAGCAGTCGTCGAACGTAGGCACGATCCAGATCGGTCTGAAACTCGGCGAGGCGCGTCTCGACCGATACGTGCGCAAGTTCGGCTTCGGTTCCGAGACCGGTCTCGACTTCCCCGGCGAGTCGCCGGGCATCGTGTTGGCTCGCAAGGACTGGACGGGGCCGACGGTCGCGACCGTGCCGATCGGCCAGGGGATCGCCGTCACGCCGCTGCAGATGGCGGCGGCGTACTCCACGATCGCGAACGGCGGGGTATGGGTCGAGCCCAAACTCCTGTCCGGGTCCATGACCGGATCGGGCCGCGTCCGACCCTCGACGCCGCCCGCGACGCGGCGTGTGGTGTCCGGAGCCACCGCGGCAAAGGTGTCGAGGATCCTCAAAGGAGTGGCCGAGGTCGGTACCGGTATCGAGGCCCAGATCCCGGGCTACGCGGTCGCCGGGAAGACCGGTACCGCCCAGAAGCCGCTCGAGACTGGAGGTTACGGGAACTCATACGTCGCTTCCTTCGCGGGTTTCGCCCCGGTGACGCGCCCGGCGGTCGTCGTCCTCGTCGTCCTCGATAACCCGAGCCCGATCTGGGGTGGGTCGACGGCGGCGCCGACCTTCAAGACGATCATGGAGTTCACGTTGCGCCACCTCGGGGTATCTCCCACGTCTAACGCTCAACGGTCGGCAGAGGAGATCCGGGACGAGCAGGCGCAAGACACGGCCACGTACGACTGATGCCCGCACGTGGCCACTAGCATCCAGTCGATGACCACCGATGGGCCCCGTACCGTCAGCGCCCTCGCGACCGCGACCGGCGATCTGACGAAAGAGATCCGCGGCGACGCGGCGATCGAGGTGACCGGCGTCGCGTACGACTCGCGCGCGGTGCGGCCGGGCGACCTGTTCTTCTGTGTGCCCGGCGCGACGACCGACGGACACGAGTTCGCGGCCGCGGCGGCGAACGCGGGAGCCGTGGCTCTGTGTGTCGAGCGGCCTACGGGGGCCGGGATAATCGAGATCGAAGTGAGCGATGCGCGGCGCGCTATGGCACGTATTTCGGCTGCGTTCTACGGGAACCCGTCGGCCGACATGCTCGTGCTCGGCGTCACCGGAACGAATGGCAAGACGACGACCGTGTACCTTCTGGACTCGATCCTCGCCGCCGCGGGTCACACGACAGGGCTCATCGGGACGATCGAGACGCGCGTCGCGGGTGAGGTCCGTCCCGGCGTTCGCACGACACCGGAGTCACGCGATCTCCAAGCTCTCTTCGCCGAGATGCGAGATCGGAGCGTCGGCGCGGTCGCGATGGAAGTCACGTCGCACGCGCTCGCGATGCATCGTGTCGAGGGAGTTCGCTACGCCGCCGCGGCGTTCACGAACCTCTCTCAGGATCACCTCGATTTCCATGCCGACATGGACGATTACTTCGCGGCGAAGCGCGGGTTGTTCGTGGCCGGTCGGACCGAGCGCGCCGCGATCAACTCCGACGACCCGTGGGGACGACGTCTGCTCGAACAGATCGAAGACGTACCCGCTGTCGCGTACGGCGTTGCCGAGGACGCGGATGTGCGGGCCTCCGATGTCGGTCTGCGCGCCGACGGCAGCGAGTTCGTGCTTCATGCGTCGGGTGCCGAGGTCAAGATCGTCACGACACTGATCGGCGCGTTCAACGTCTACAACTGCCTGGCCGCCGCGGCCACCGCTGTGGAGGCAGGGATCGAGCTCGACGCGGTCGAACGAGGGATCGCGACGCTCGAGGCGGTGCCGGGACGCTTCGAGGCGATCTCGATGGGCCAGCCGTTCGCCGTGATAGTCGACTACGCGCACACGCCCGATTCGCTCGACAACGTGCTGCGTGCGGCTCGACGCCTGTCGGTGGCCGGGGAGGGCGAGGGCCGCGTCCTGTGCGCGTTCGGCTGCGGAGGCGATAGAGATCGATTGAAGCGCCCGCTGATGGGCTCGGTCGTGGCGCGCCTGGCGGACGTCGCGATCGTCACGTCGGATAACCCCCGGAGCGAGGACCCGATGGCGATCATCGACGAGATCCTCGAGGGCGTTATCGCGGAATCGCCCACCGGTCCCGACGCGGTCCTCCCGGACCGGCGCGAGGCCATCCGTCATGCGATCGCGGCGGCGCTACCGGGAGACGTCGTCGTGATAGCGGGCAAGGGCCACGAGTCGGGGCAGGAGTTCGCCGACAGAATGATCCCCTTCGACGATCGCGACGAGGCTCGTGCCGCCCTCCGGGACGCGGGCTGGGGCGGTGCCGCGTGATCTACATCCTGGTCGCCGGGGTCGTGGGACTCACGATCTCGTTGTTGGGGACTCCGGTCGCGGTGAAGATGTTCCGCCGGCGTGGATGGGGGCAGCTGATCCGGGAGGAGGGGCCGCAAGCCCACTACGAGAAACGTGGGACGCCGACGATGGGCGGCCTGGTGATCCTGCTGGGAACGGTGCTGGGCTACACGCTGGCGCACGCGCGGCCGGACGGTTTCGATGTCCCGCGTGACTCCGGCGTGCTTGCGATCGTCACGATCGTCGCGTTCGGGATCCTCGGTTTCATCGACGACTTCATCAAGATCCGGATGGCGCGCTCGCTCGGTCTGCAGAGCCGCGCGAAGTTCCTGGGCCAGCTCGTCATCTCTCTCGCGTTCGGACTGGTGGCCGTCCACATCGTCGATATCGGGACCGACGTGTCGCTGTTCCGCTCGACCGCGCTGAACCTCGGCATCCTCTTCTATGTATGGGTCTTCTTGATGATCGCCGCGTCTTCGAACGGCGTGAACCTGACCGACGGTCTCGACGGGCTCGCAGTCGGTTCGGCGGCACAGGTCATCGCGGGCTTCGTCGTGATCGCGTTCTGGCAATTCCGCCACCCGGTGTTTTACGACCTATCCGCGACGGGAACGGACCCCTTCGACCTCGCGCTCGTGGCCGCGGCGTTGTTCGGGTCGTGCGCCGGTTTCCTGTGGTGGAACACGGCCCCCGCCAAGATCTTCATGGGCGACACCGGCTCGCTGATGATCGGCGGCGCGATGGCGGTCCTCGCGATCCTGCTCAACACGCAGCTGCTCCTCGTGTTGCTCGGGGGCTTGTACGTCGTCGAGACGCTCTCGGTGCTGATCCAGGTGGCCGTCTTCAAGCGGACCGGCAGACGCGTCTTCCTCATGGCGCCGATCCACCATCACTTCGAGCTCGCCGGGTGGGCCGAATACACAGTGATCGTTCGTTTCTGGGTCCTGTCGGGCCTATCGGTCGCGTTCGGGGTGGGTCTGTTCTATGCCGATTTCTTATCGAAGGGCGGCGCGCAGTGAGCGAGTTCGTGGGACGGCGCATCCTCGTCGTGGGCCTGGGGGTGAGCGGGTTCAGCGCCGCGCGCGCGTTGCTAAAGCTGGACGCAAAGGTACGCGTGACTGAATCGAACTCGGGGCCCGCGGTGCAGCAACGCGCCGACGCGTTGACGGCTCTGGGGGTCGAGGTGGAGATCGGTGGCCACGACCTCGCGTTACTCGATGCCGACCTCGCGATCCTGAGTCCCGGCGTCCCTCCCACCGCCCCCGTGGTGCTTGCGCTCCGCGACGCCGGCATCGAGGCATTCAGTGAGGTCGAGCTTGCCTACCGGCTCGGGCAGTGTGACTTCCTGGCTGTGACCGGCACGAACGGCAAGACGACCACGACCAGTCTGCTCGCCGCGATCCTCGAGGAGGCGGGCGTTCCAACCGCCGCCGCAGGGAACATCGGCTTCCCGCTGATCGATGCGATCGCCGGCGTTCCCTCGGGCGGCGCGATCGCGCTCGAGGTATCGAGCTTCCAACTCGCCGCTATCGAGCGTTTCCGCCCGAAGGTCGCGGTCCTCCTGAACGTGGCCGAGGACCACACCGACTGGCATGGATCGTTCCGCGACTACGCCGACGCGAAGGCGCGCATCGTTTCCAACCAGACCGGCGACGACATCTTCCTGCCGAACGCGGATGACGATGAGGCGATGGCCGTCGCGGCGCGGACGGCGGCGCGAGTCGTTCCGTTCTCCGCGGCTCGGTCGATCTCCGAAGGCGTTGGCGTGGAGACTGGCTCTGTGCTGTGGCGAGGCGACCCGATCATCTCCGTCTCGGATGTCCCTCTGCCGGGCATCGCCGGCCTCGAAGATGTTGCGGCCGCCACCGGCGCGGCCCTCGAGTACGGCATCGACCCGAAGCCCGTCGTGCGCGCGGTCATGGGGTTCCGGCCCCTCGCGCACCGACTCGAAGTGGTCGCCGAGTACGACGGCGTGACCTACATCGACGATTCGAAGGCCACGAACCCGCACGCCACTCAGGCCGCGGTAAAGGGTCTCAAAGATGTCGTGTTGATAGCCGGCGGTCGCAGCAAGGGCATCGATCTATCGGCGCTCGCGACCACCGTGCCGCCCGTCATAGCCGTGGTCGCGCTCGGCGAGGCACGCACCGAGGTGGAAGAAGTGTTCGACGGTCTCGTGCCGGTCGACTCGGTGAACTCGATGAGCGAGGCGGTTGATCGCGCCGCCGCCAGATCCGTACGCGGAGGATCCGTCTTGCTGTCGCCCGGCTGTGCGAGCCTGGACATGTACGAGAGCTACGTCGTGCGCGGCGAGGACTTCGCGCGCTCGGTGAAGGAGCTGATCCGGACGCGAGCCGAAGGGGGAAACGATGGCGACTGAGAGCCGGGCTATCGGGAGACCGGCCCGCTCGCGTTCGAAGTCACGTGCGCTCGAGAAGGGCCATCCCGCCGCTCTGCTTATGGCGACGATCGGCGCGTTGCTGTGCTTGGGATTGATCATGATCCTGTCGGCCAGCTTCGTTTCTTCGATGCACAGTCAGGGCTCGACCGACATCAGCAACGCGTTCACCTTCTTCAAGAGACAGGCATTATGGGCAGTCATCGGCGTCGGTGCATTCGTGTTCTTCGCCCGACTCGACTACCGACGGCTGCGCGGGTGGGGTTACGTCATGCTGATGGTCGTCGTCGTCCTACTGTTCACGGTGTTGATCCCGGGCCTCGGCACGACGGTCGGGGGGAGCTCGCGCTGGTTGCGCTTCGGAGCGTTCCAGATCCAGCCGTCGGAGCTCGCCAAGCTCGCGCTGATCCTGTTCGCGGCGGACGTGTTCTCGCGTAAAGATGAGAAGACCTTTCGCGACCTACCTCACACGCTGTTGCCGATGATGCCGGTCTTGGGTCTGCTCGCCGTGCTCGTGATGGCCCAACCCGACATGGGTACTACATCGCTGCTGGGGTTCATCGGGCTTGGCATGCTCTTCGTCGCCGGAGCGCCGATGCGTTACTTCGTGCCCATCGCCGGCCTCGGTGCGGTCGTCGCTGCGGCGGGCGCTCTCGCCGAGCCATACCGGCGCGCACGCGTGCTGGCGTTCCTCGATCCGTGGGCGGATCCCCTGAACACCGGTTACCAGACGATCCAATCGCTGATCGCACTCGGCTCCGGCGGGTTCTTCGGTGTCGGCCTAGGAGCCAGCCGTCAGAAGTGGCTGTACGTGCCGAACGCGCACACGGACTTCATCTACGCGATCCTCGGCGAGGAGCTCGGCCTGGCGGGAACGCTCGTCGTGCTGTCGATGTTCGGATTCCTCGCGTACCTCGGCGTGCGCGTCGCCAAGGCCGCCCCCGATCGTTTCGGGATGCTGATCGCCACCGGCATCACGATCTGGATAACGGCGCAGGCACTTGTGAACATCGGCGCGGTCACGGCGGCGCTACCGATCACCGGCGTGCCGCTCCCGCTCGTTTCGTTCGGCGGCACGTCCCTCGTCATCTCGCTCGTAGCGATGGGGATCCTCGTCAACATCGCGCGCCAGTCGAAGTTCTCTCGTAGCAGATCGCGTTGAAGCTTGTCGTTGCAGGGGGCGGTACCGCGGGGCACGTAAACCCCGCCATCTCGTTGGGGCGGGCGATGTCCGGGCACGAACTCATTTACCTGGGTACGGCTGCCGGAGCCGAGGCCGCTCTCGTTCCCGCGGCAGGATTCCGGCTGGAGACGATCGAGGTTCGTGGCTTCGACCGCTCGCGACCGTTCAGCTTGCCGGGGACGGGCGCTCGGGCTCTCGGCGCGATCTCCGACGCGCGACGTTTGCTGCGCGTGCTCCGGCCCGAGGCGGTCCTCGGCATGGGCGGATACGTGAGCCTGCCCGCGTGCGTCGCCGCGCGCACCTTGCGGATCCCCATCGTGCTGCACGAGCAGAACATCGTTTTCGGTCTTGCCAACCGTGTCTGCCGTCGGCTCGCACGCCGTGTCGCGGTTTCGTTCGAAGAAACGCTGGAGCTCGCGGGCCGCAAGGGCGTCTACGTGGGCAATCCTGTGTCGCCCGAAATCGTTTCGTTCGGTCGCGATGCCGAGCGACGACGCGGGCTCGAACGGTTCGAGCTCGAAGAGGACCGCAAGACGCTCCTCGTGTTCGGGGGCAGTCAGGGTGCGCAGCGCGTGAACGAAGCCGCGGCTGCGCTTGCATCGGCGTGGCGCGATCGCTCCGACGTGCAGATCGTGCACATCGTCGGACGCAAACAGGCGCCGCGCGAGCACGACTCCGGCGGCGCACTGATCTACCGTCAGACCACCTACGTGGAGAGGATGATCGAGGCATATGCGGTGGCGGATCTAGCGGTGTGTCGCGGCGGCGCGACGACGCTCGCGGAGATAACCGTCGTCGGACTGCCGGCGATCATCGTTCCGTACCCCTACCACCGCGATCGCCAGCAGGAGCTACAGGGTCGCGTGCTCGAGCGAGCCGGCGCGGGAACCGTTCTACCCGACCGGGAGACGACGGCGGACCGCCTCGCCGCCGAGATAGAACGAGTGTGGTCCGACGAGGGCAGACTGACGGCCATGACGATCGCATCCAAGAACCTGGGCCGTCCCGATGCCGCCGAGCGACTCGCTGCGGTGATCGAGGAAGTGGCCGCGTGAAGCTGCACGAGGCCGCACGCGTCCATTTCGTCGGCGTCGGCGGGGCCGGGATGTCCGCGATCGCGAAGGTCCTGCTGGAGCGCGGCGTCACCGTGTCGGGTTCCGATCTCAAACGCTCGCGCGCGGCGTCGATGCTCGAAGCGATGGGAGCGACCGTGGATATCGGCCACCGCGCCGACCACATCGACGGTGCCGACGTCGTAGTGATCTCGAGCGCGATCCCGCAGTCGAACGTGGAGCTCGTCCGAGCGCGCGAGCTGGCCGTGCCGGTGATCGCGCGCGGGGATGCGCTTGCCGACCTCATATCCGACAGTCGCTCGATCGTCGTGGCAGGGACCCACGGCAAAACGACGACCACATCGATGGTGGTCTCGGTGCTGTTGTCGGCGGGCCTCGATCCCACATATCTCATAGGAGCCGGTCTCAATGACGTCGGCACGAACGCGCGTTCCGGGCGGGACGACATCGCGGTCGCGGAATCGGACGAGAGCGATGGGTCGTTCCTTCGTCTCGAACCGTACGTCGGGATCGTCACCAACATCGAGGTCGACCACGTCGACTATTGGGAGACCGTCGAGAAGTTGCGGGACGCGTTCAAGACGTTTCTGAACGCGACGCGTACCGACGGCGCCGTGGTGCTACCGGTGGACGAGATCGATCTCGTTACGGAGATGGGGGCGACGGGACGGCGCGTGATCACGTTCGGCACGGATGGCGACGTCGCGGCGACGGATGTCGTGGTCGAACCCGCGGCGACCCGCTTCACGCTGACCGTCACGGGGCAGAGTGTGGACGCGGCTTTGACGGTCCCCGGTCTGCACAACGTCTCCAACGCGCTCGCCGCCGCGGCTGCGTGCGCCGCGGTCGGTCTGGACGCCGTCGCGATCGCGCGCGGCCTCGCCGGCTTCCGCGGTGTCGAGCGGAGGTTCCAGATCCGCGGTCACTCCGGTGGGGTGACGGTGATCGACGACTACGCGCACCACCCCACGGAGGTGAAAGCGACGCTCGCCGCGGCTCGCCCCGGACCGTGGGAGCGCGTCGTGGCCGTGTTCCAACCGCACCGCTACACACGCACCGCTGCCTTCTATGAGGAGTTCGGCGACTCGTTCGCCGATGCCGACCGCATCGTCATCACCGACGTGTACGGCGCCGGAGAAGAACCCGTGCCCGGAGTATCGGGGAAGCTGATAGCGGACGCGGTGTGCGAGAGGTTGCCGGGACGACCGGTCGTGTACATGCCGCACCGCGCCGACCTCGTCGCTTATCTGGCGAAATCCTCGCGACCGGGCGATGCACTCCTTACTCTGGGGGCCGGCGACGTGAACTCCGTCGGTGAAGAACTCCTCACGAGATTGGCCACATGAATCTGAAGGCGATCGCCAACGAGTGGGCCGGACGCGTCCGGGGTCGGGTCGCGCTCGATCACCCGCTGGCCGGACTGACGACGTATCGGCTGGGCGGGCCGGCCGCGCTCTATCTCGAACCCGAGGATGCAGACGACGTCGCGGCGCTCGCCGACGTCCTTCACGATGCAGGCGAGCACGTTCCCCTCCTTCCTATGGGTCGTGGTTCGAACATGGTCATCTCCGATCAAGGCTTCGACGGCATCGTCATCAGGCTCGGCATGAAGTTCGCCTGGATCCGCGCTAAGGCGGGAGACGGTGCGGCGGCGACCGGGATGATCGCCGGAGCGTCGACCTCGCTGCCGCTGCTCGCCAACTGGGCCGCCCGGCGTTCACTTACCGGGATGGAGTTCGCGGTCGCGATACCGGGGAGCGTCGGTGGTGGTGTGCGCATGAACGCGGGGGCGCACGGGACCGAGATCTCCGACACGCTGGAGTCGGTGCAGCTGTTCGATCTCGTCGAGCACCGGATCGCCACCCTCGGCGCCGGGGACCTCGGCCTCAGCTACCGCCGGTCGAACCTCACCTCGGACCAGGTCGTGCTCGATGCGACTTTCGACCTAACACCGGGTGATGAGGCCGACATCAGGGACAGCATGGAGACGTATCGGCGCCACCGCGTCGAGACCCAGCCGGGTGCGCTTCAGAACGCCGGGAGCGTCTTCAAGAACCCCGAGGGTGACTGGGCGGGGCGCCTCGTCGAGGCGGCCGGGCTGAAGGGATTCAGGGTCGGAACGGTCGCCGTGTCCGAGCTTCACGCCAACTTCTTCGTGGCGGAGGACGGGGGCCGTGCGCAAGACGTCTACGACCTCGTGTATCTCGTCCGCGCCCGTGTGCAGGAGCTGTTCGGCGTCGATCTGGAGCCCGAGATCCGCTTCGTCGGCATGTTCGAGGCTCCGGAGCGGTCCCGGGGGCCGTGGTGAGCCGCACCGCCCCCTCGGTTCGCGCCGAGGTCAAAGAACGCGTCCGCACCGACCCTCGCATCAGCCGCCGTCGTAAAGCGGTGGCCCGAACGCGACGCCGGCGTGCGATCGGGAGCACGGCGTTCCTCATCGGCCTTGCGGTGCTCGTGTGGATCGCGTTCTGGTCGCCTGTGTTGAACGTGCGACGCATCGATGTGGTGGGGGACAGGAGAACCTCGGCGGGCGACGTCCGCGCTGCCGCTGCCATCGACGGCGATGACAACCTTCTGCTGGTGTCCACCTCCGATGTTGCGGCACGCGTGCGCGCTCTGCCGTGGGTGCGGAAGGCACGCGTCGACAGGCGACTCCCCGGGACGGTGCGCATCAAGATCGTCGAGCGGAGGCCGGCGATGGTGCTCACGTCCACTGCCGGCACCTGGACGATCGACGCGCGCGGACGCGTCCTCGATGAGGGAGCGGCGGGCAAGGGATTGCCCACGCTCACAGGAACCGAGTACGACTCCGCCGTGCCCGGGGACCGCATCGAGACGGAATCGCTCCTCGGCGCGCTCAAGGTGTGGCGCGAGCTCCCGCGCCGCATCCGGGGACGCGTCGCGGCGATCTTCGCACCGACCCTCGAACGCATCTCGTTCGCGCTCGACGACCAGACGATCGTCCGCTACGGACGACCCGAAAGCATCCGAGGCAAGAACGCCGTTCTCATCTCCCTGCTTCGCACGCTCGCGAGAGAGGGGCGCCGCGTCGCCTACGTCGACGTCCGCGTCCCCACCAACCCGGCCCTCGGCCCCCCCGTCGTGGCGACGCTGCCCACCCCGGGCGTCACCCCCGCCCCCACTCCCTAGTACCGCTCTGCGTAGCGGGTCGCGCGCACCCGTTGACTCAAGAGCGCGAAGGTGTATATTGCTCAACCGATACTTCAGGTTGACATAACTATAAGCCTCAACTTGAGAGTGACGGGTCGAAAACAAGCCTCTGACCAGGGCAGATGCACGACGGGGAGTCTCGTACGGACAACCCTCAAGCAAGGGTCAAGGTGGGAGAGGAGGTCGCAATGGCGACGGGACCGCAGAACTACCTGGCGGTGATCAAGGTTGTAGGCATCGGCGGCGGCGGCGTGAACGCGGTCAACCGCATGATCGACGTCGGTCTGAAGGGTGTCGAGTTCATCGCGGTCAACACCGACGCGCAGGCACTCCTTATGTCCGACGCGGACGTGAAGCTGGACGTCGGCCGTGACCTCACGAGAGGGCTCGGCGCAGGTGCCGACCCCGAGGTCGGACGCCAAGCCGCCGAGGAACACAGGGACGAGATCGAAGAGGTCCTGAAAGGCTCCGACATGGTGTTCATCACCGCCGGCAAGGGTGGCGGAACCGGCACCGGTGGAGCACCGATCGTCGCCGAGATCGCCAAGTCGCTCGGCGCGCTGACGATCGGCGTCGTCACGCGCCCGTTCTCGTTCGAGGGGCGCCAGCGCGCGGTGAAGGCCGAGCAGGGCATCATGAACCTCAAGGAGAAGGTCGACACGCTGATCGTTATCCCGAACGACCGTCTGCTCGAGGTCGGCGACGCGACGACGTCTCTGCTCGAGGCGTTCCGGATGGCCGACGAGGTTCTCCTGCAGGGCGTGCAGGGCATCACCGACCTCATCACGACGCCCGGTCTGATCAACCTCGACTTCGCCGATGTGAAAGCCGTCATGACCGATGCGGGTTCATCGCTCATGGGTATCGGCCAGGCGCGCGGCGACAACCGTGCCCAAGAGGCTGCTGCTGCCGCGATCTCGTCGCCTCTCCTGGAGGCGTCGATCGACGGTGCGCGTGGCGTGCTCCTGAACATCGCCGGGGGCTCGGATCTCGGTCTGCGTGAGGTGAATGAAGCGGCCAGCGTGATCACGAAGGCTGCGCATCCGGACGCAAAGATCATCTTCGGCGCAGTCGTGGACGACACGCTCGGCGACGAGGTGCGCGTGACGGTGATCGCGGCCGGCTTCGACCGCTGGGGGCAGCGCGATGCCGAGGATCTGATCAAGCCGGAGGAGGAGATCTTCTCCCTGCCCGCCTCGGGCAACGGCGACTCCGGCTTCCTCGGGGACTCGGGCGAACGCCTCGTGTTCGATGCCGAGGACGATCTCGACATCCCGTCGTTCCTGCGCAACGAATAGTCGGTCCGGGCGTCGCCGCTCGGCCCGCGTGTTGAAACCTGCGCTGCAGGGCAGCGCAGGAGGCAATAACCGATAAGGGGTTCGACTTCCCTGGAACGGGGCCGGATACCGGCCCCGTTCTTTATTGCTCCGGCGGTGGTGGACGATTGGAGCCATGCCTACCCAACTCTCCGAGACCGCGACCTCGGGCGTCAGACTGATCACGGCCGCGGGCCCCGGCGCTCGGATCGCGTTCAGCGATCGCAACGGCGGCGTCAGCGACGCGCCCTACGACTCGCTCAACCTCGCGATCACGGTCGGCGATGACCGCGCTCGGGTCCTCGAGAACCGTGCACGCGTCGCCGCGGCCGCAGGTTTCGATGGGGAACGTCTCGCCCTCGCGAGACAGGTCCACGGTGCCGACGTCATCGAGGCAACCGCGACCGACTCCGGCATGCTGGGTGAAGCCGACGTGCTCGTCACCACGGCCCCCGGAACGACGATCGGGATCATGACGGCCGATTGCTCGCCGGTGATCCTCGTAGGACGACGGCGCGCCGCGGTCGTGCACGCGGGGTGGCGCGGCGTGGTGGCCGGGGCCGTCGAGCGAGGTCTCGAGGAGGTGCCCGACGCGACCCACGCGTGGATCGGCCCGTCGATACACGCGTGTTGCTACGAGGTCGGTCCCGAGGTGGTGGACGCGTTCCGCGCTCGCGGCTTGCCCGTGGCCGGGCCCGACCGAGTCGACCCGTCGCGCGCCGCGACGGCGATCCTTCACCGGGCGGGCATCGAGAACGTCGTCGTAAGCGATGACTGCACATCCTGCGACCAGCGTTACTTCTCGTTCCGCCGCGACGGCGTCACCGGACGCCAGGGCGGGTTCGTCACGCTGACGACATGAACCTCGCCGCCAACTACCGTGCCGTCTTAGAGAGCGTCGCGTCCGCGGCCGAACGCGTGGGCCGCGATCCCGCCGGCGTCACGGTCGTCGCGGTCGCGAAGACCTTCCCGGTCGATGTAGTGGCGGCCGCGCTGGACGTGGGCATCGCGGATATCGGCGAGAACCGCGCGCAGGAGCTCAAGGAGAAGGCCGCGGTGCTCGGGGACCGACCGCGATGGCACTTCGTGGGGCACTTGCAGACGAACAAGGTCCGCAACGTTGTCGGGATCGCGTCGCTGATCCACTCGGTCGACCGTTTCGGGCTCGGTGAGGCGATCGCCCGGCGCGCGACCTCGCTCGGGATCGAACAAGACATCTTGATCGAGGTGAACATCGGCGGGGAGGCAAGCAAACACGGAGCGGAACCCGCCCGTGCTCCGGCGCTGGCCGAGGAACTCGCCGGGCTCGAGGGCATCGCGGTCCGCGGCGTGATGGCGATCCCGCCCGCGGCCACCGAGCCCGAGGCGACACGGGTCTATTTCAAGGAGCTCGCCGGGGTCCGGGACCGGATCGCAAGCTCGCTATCGAGCGCGCAAGAGCTCTCGATGGGCATGACGGCCGACTTCGAGGTCGCCGTGGAGGAGGGTGCGACACTCGTCCGGGTGGGGGAGGCGATCTTCGGCCCCCGTCACACCCCCGTCTACTAAAGAAGGTTCAAGCCCCGACCTGCGGGATAAGCTGTCGCCCATGGCCAGCGTGTGGAGGAAAACCCTCGTGTATCTGGGACTCGTCGAGGACGACGAGTACGACGACTATGCCTACGACGAGTTCGAGGCGGAGGAGCATCCTCCCGCGCGACGCCAGCGTCGTCCGGCTCCCGCCCCTGATGGCTACGCCACGGCCGCACAGGGTGGGGGTGGTGGTGGCCGAAGCGGTGGTGGCGGCGGGGCGGTCGTAACGGCGATGCCGCAGGCGCCGGTCTCGCCGCGTTTCCACCTCGTCCACCCGTCGAGCTTCAACGACGCCCAAGAGGTCGGCGACAAGTTCCGCGAGGGGTTTTCGGTGATCATGAACCTGACCTCTGCGGATCGCGAGCTGGGTCGCCGCTTGGTCGATTTCGCGAGCGGCCTCGCCTACGGGCTCGGAGGCTCGATGCAGCCGGTCGCCGAGAACGTCTTTCTCGTGACTCCCGCCGGGGTGCAGGTCTCGGCTGAGGAGCGCCGGCGACTCCTCGAGGAACGCGGTTTCTTCAATCAGGCGTAGCCGCTAAAAAGTGCAGATCCTCTGCGCCGCCATCTCGGCGTATTTCATCATCCTCATCATCAGGATCATCCTGTCGTGGACCACGATGTTCTGGTCGCCGCCTCCGTGGGCATCCCCGGCCGTCAAGGTCATCTTCGACCTGACCGAGCCGGTCATGCGCATCTTCCGCCGCGTGATCCCGCCGATAGGGGGCCTCGACCTGTCACCGCTGTTCATCTTCTTCATCCTGCGCGCGATCCAGGGCGCCCTCTGCTAGTCACCTCGATAGCCACAAATCGGAAAACCTCCAGAGCGGTCTGAGATACTTCGAGGCATGGAGATAACCGCTCAAGAGATCAACGAGAAGAAGTTCCACGACGCCTGGCGTGGCTACAACCAAGATGAGGTCGACGATTTCCTCGACCGGATCGCTCTCGCGATCGGCGCTCTCGAGCGTGAGAACCAGTCGCTGCACGACCGCATCCTCGAGCTCGACCAGAAGGTAGAGGCCGGCCGGGGCTCCGAGGACATGCTCCGGAAGACCCTCGCCGGCGCGCAGAACGCGGCGCAGGAAGCGATCGCAGCTGCGAAACAACGCGCCGAGCAGATCGTCGCCGATGCAGAGGAACGCGCCGCCCGTGCACGCGACGAGCTCCGGATGCGCGTCGAGACCGCGGAGACAGAGGTGCGGCGGCGTACCGAAGAGATCGAACGCGAGCAGGAAGAACGGCGCCGCGCGATCCAGGAATCGGTCGACCGGCTGGAGGCGTTCGAGACAGACCTGAAACGCAAGCTCCGCGCGTTCTTCGAGCAGCAAGCGACCGGTCTCGAGGTGCTGCAAGAGCGTTCGGAACCGGAGTCCCCGATGGAGATCGTGGTCGACGAACCGGCAGCCGGAGAGTTCGACGCGGCCGAGGAAAGCGCACCCCCCGCGGAGGAGTTCGTCGCACCGAACGGCGAGGTCGTCGAGATCGAAGAAGAGCCGGACCTCGAGGACTTTGGCCCCTTCGACGACGAGGAGGAAGCGTTCGGCGAAGGGGGCCGCCGTCGCAAACGAGGTCTATTCCGTCGCGATCGGGACGTAGAGGTCCAGACCGAAGAAGGCTGACCGCGCCTCCATGACCGCGCTCATCGGGGGCTCGCTGTTACTCATCATCGCCTCCGCGGTCGCGCTGTTCTTCGGTTGGATCACGGCCGACCCGAACCTGGTGTGGGTCTCGATCGCGGCGAGCGGGTTGTCGGCGGTCCTGCTGGCGCTCGGGTACGGCCGCTCGCGCGCCGAGATCGACCGCGCGGTCGCGATCGCTATGCGCAAAGCTGGGATCCCGACGCGCAAGGCCGGCACCGCGACCGTGGCCGAAAGACGCGCCGCGACGGGGACTCGTGCGCGCTCCCCCTCGGCGAAGGCGCCCACCGTGGCGGGGGCCTCCGCCGCACCTGCGGGGACCGCGGG
>JBOGWY010000377.1:0-3326 GCA_050694015.1 Actinomycetota bacterium
GCGCACCCGTTCGTTCCTCTTGTCCTGTAGTCCGACCACCTCGATCACTTCGTCGAGCGGCCGCGGGTGCGGGTAGTAACCGCGGAACTGCTCGATCACCTCGGCAACGGTGAGGTACCGCTCGACGCCCGTCTCCTGGAGGACGATCCCGATCCGCTCTTTGAGGGCTCTTTCCTTCTTCGCAGGGTCGTGGCCGAGGACGCCGACGTCGCCTCCGGACCGGCTGCGATGCCCCTCGAGGATCTCGACGGTCGTGGTCTTGCCGGCGCCGTTGGGGCCGAGCAACGCGAAGCATTCGCCCTCGGCGACCCGCAGATCGACACCGCGTACGGCCTCCACGCTGCCGTAGTTCTTCCGGAGGTCTTTCACCTCGATCGCGAGCGAAGTCACCGAGCGAGAATAAGCTCTGGGATATGAGCGGCTTCTTGCAGGAACCACCCGTCGTGGGCGACGCGTGGGCATCCGACCGCACGCTGCGGGAGGCGATCGCATTCCATCTCGGCGACGAGCCGTTCCTGCGCGCCGAGGGCCGGCTGGCGTCGATGGGGAGCCTCGCGACGTCGAAGGACATCCTCGCAATGGCCTACAGGGCCGAGCGCGAGCCTCCCGAGCTCGTCCCGTATGCGCCGTGGGGCGAGCGCATCGATGACATACGCGTGTCGTCGGCGTACACCGAACTAGGCAGGATCGGCGTCGAAGCCGGCGTCACCGCGCTGCCGTACGAGGACACCGAGTTCGGGGATCGGGCACGCGTCGTATGGGGCGGTCTGCTTGCGTTGTGGGGCCCGTCGTCGGCGCTTTACAGCTGTCCGGTCGCGATGACCGACGGGGCCGCACGCACGCTGCTGCTGCACGGCGATCTCGACGACATCGCGGTCGTGGGCCATCTAACGACGCGCGACACGTCGACCGCATGGACGAGCGGTCAATGGATGACCGAGACCGCCGGGGGTTCGGACGTCGGCCGCACCGGCACCGTCGCGCGACGCGATGAGAACGGCACGTGGCGGCTCTACGGGACGGAGTGGTTCACGAGCGCGACGACCTCGGAGATGGCGCTGACGCTCGCGCGGCCGGAAGGGGCCCCCGAGGGTTCCCGCGGCCTGGCCCTGTTCCGGATCCATCGCAAGCTCGAGGACGGGACCCGGAACGCGATCGTGGTCCGTCGGCTGAAGGACAAGCTGGGGACGCGGGCGCTCCCAACGGCCGAGCTCGAGCTCGAGGGCGCGGTCGCTCATCCCGTCGGTGACCCGCTCGACGGTGGCGGCGTGAGACGGATCGCGACGATGCTGAACATCACCCGCATTCACAACTCCCTCGGCGCTTCCGCGGCTCTGGCGCGGGGACTCGCATGGGCCCGCGCCTACGCGCGCGTGCGTGAGGCGTTCGGACACCCGTTGCATTCGCTGCCCGCACACCGCGCGACGCTGACCGACCTGGCCGTGGACTACGCGGCATCGCTCGCGCTCACGCTTCGGTGTTGCGAGCTGATGGGCAAGGTCGAGCACGGTTCTGCAACCGCGGACGAAACCGAACTGCTGCGCGGACTCACGCCGTTGACGAAGGCGACGACCGCCAGGTGGGCGGTCGCAGGTGCGACCGAGGTGATGGAAGCGATCGGGGGCGTCGGTTACTGCGAGGACTCCGGTATCCCGGCCCTCGTTCGAAACACCCACGTACTACCTATCTGGGAAGGAACGACGAACGTTCTGGCCCTCGACTTCCTGCGTGCATCACAACGCTCGGGAGCGCTCGAGGCGGTCCTGGACGACATCCGCGCCACGGTCGGACCGCTGCAAGGGAGCTCCGCTCTCGGTGAAACGCCCTTGTTGCTGTCCACGGCCGCCGACGCGATCCAGCAGATGGTGGGTGCCGTCATGACCGACGGCGAGACCGCTCAAGCCAACGCGCGCTCGATCGCGCTAAGCATCGCGAACACATACGCGGCCGCTCGGCTCTGCGCGCAGGGGGTATGGGCCGCAGCGAAGGGAGACGGACGCACCGCGGCGGCCGCGGCCCGGATGATCGAGCGCGGCCTTCACTCGGCCCCCGCGCCCTCTCACCTGGAGCTGGGCATGGACGAAGAGATAACGGGAGCCGACCTCACGTAGAGGCCCTTCTGTTCTCGTTTTTCGGCGGAATACGCCGAAAAGTCTGACAAGAAGGGCTCACCGGGCCTGAGTGACTAGTCCTAAAGAACTAGTCACCGGATGCCGATTCATGGCCACACATGAAGAGGTCCGGGCTCCCTGCCTACGCGGCCGTGATCGCGCTAGCGACGATCCTCGTCTCGCCTCCACTACCGGGGGTCGAGCCCGGTTCGGCGTGGGCCCAGACCCCGAGTCCGACACCAACGGCGACGCCGCCCGACCCCGGACCGGCCCCGGCTCCCGAGCCCGAGCTACCCGAAGCTCCCGCTCCGGTCGAGGAGACTCCCGGGAACGGCGGGTCTGCTCCGGCGCCCCAGCCTGCTCCGCCGAATGGGGCGGGTGGGGACGGATCGGGAGGCGGTTCGGCGGGAGGCAGTGGGTCCCACGGAGGAGGTCGCTCGAGCGGAGGCAGCACCCCCGCTCCCGCAACCGGCACGCCCGCGACGATCTGGTGGAGCCAGCGTCCCAGCTACTCGGGTGGCTACTCGACCGCATCGCTGTCCGCTCATGCCGCGAGACTGCGTGAGCAAGGCGCGACCGCCCGCGAGATCGATCAGGTCTACGCACCGTTCATCATCGCCGGGCGTGCCGAGTGGTCGGACACCTTCGGGGGGATCCGTCACGCGAGCGATTCGGGGTGGCGGCCCCATCTCGGTCAGGACGTCTTCTGCGACTACGGCGCACCTGTACTCGCGAGCGAGCACGGGCGCGTGTCGTACGGATCCGACGCGACGGGAGGACTCGTCGCGCGCGTGCACCGTAGCGACGGCAGCTACTGGTACTACGCGCATCTCTCCTCCTTCAGCAACAGTGTCTCGGCCGGCGAGGCCGTTTCCCCAGGAGACGTGATCGGCTACTGCGGCAATACCGGCAACGCGGTGGGCTCGCCACCGCACGTGCACTTCGGCTTCTACTCCGGCGGCGTCGCGCTCAACCCGATGGGCGCCCTGATCGAGTGGCTCCATACCGCGGAGCGCGAGGCCGGAGCCATGCGCTCGAAGCCTGCATCGCGCGAGAAGACGACACCGAAGAGGAAGAAGGACAAGGTGCCGCCCACGCTGCCGCGCACGGGCCCCGCCGTGGGACGGAAGTGCGACCCGCGTGAGGCCGCGGAGATGGTGACCGACCTCCTCGTGGTCGCGGACGATCGCTAGAGGCGATTCATCTTCCGGGGCT
>JBOGWY010000378.1:0-7624 GCA_050694015.1 Actinomycetota bacterium
TCCTCCCGCTCACCGACGTGATGGGCACCGGCCATCACGCGAACGTCCTGGGACGCGTCCGGCCCGGCGCCACCGTTGCGGTCGTCGGTGACGGCGCCGTGGGCTTGTGCGCGGTGCTCGGCGCGGCGCGGCTGGGGGCCGAGCGGATCCTCGCGCTGGGCCATCACGACGAGCGCCTCCAGATCGCCACGTCCTTCGGCGCGACCGAGGTGCTGACGTCGTCCGGTGACGAGCTGATCGAGTCGGTCCACGAGTCCACCGACGGCGGCGCGGAGTGCGTCCTCGAATGCGTCGGGAACCAAGGCGCGATGGAAACCGCGGTCGCGATCGCGCGCCCGAGCGGGACGGTCTCGTTCGTCGGCGTTCCCGCCGAGGTCGACACCGTCGACGCCATGCGGCTCTTCCAGAACAACATCGCGCTCAACGGCGGCGTCGCGCCGGTGCGCGCGTACCTGCCCGAGCTGCTCGCCGACGCCGTCGCGGGGACACTCGACCCGAGCCCTGTGCTCGACCTGACCGTCGATCTCGACGGCGTCCCCGACGGCTACGCCGCGATGGACGAGCGTCGCACCGTGAAAGTGATGGTCGCTCCCTAGTACGTGCGCTTCGACAACGCGGCGATCTGTTCTCCGCTGACGCTCGCGTCCGAGATAGGACTGCGATTCCTGCGCGACGGGGGCAACGCGGTCGATGCAGCGATCGCGTGCAACCTCGCGCTGGCGGTTGCGTACCCCCACATGTGCGGCGTCGGCGGCGACCTCTTCGCGATGGTCTTCGCCGACGGAGAGCTGATCGGACTCAACTCGTCCGGGGCGCTCCCCGCGGCGGCACGCCTGCCGCCCGACGGCGTGCCCGAGCGCGGCATCGGAGCCGCGACCGTCCCCGGAGCGCCCGCGGGGTGGACCGCGCTGGCGGGCCGGTTCGGGACGATCCCGCTGCGCGATCTCGCGGCGCCGGCGTGCGAGCTCGCACGTAACGGAATGGACCGCTCCCCCGGGCTCGCCGGCTACACGCGTCTGTACCGATGGTTGCTGCGTCGGGACCCCGACGCCCACCGGATATTCCTCGCCGACCGGCTCGAGCAGGAGGAGCTGGCCGTCACTCTCGAGAACCTCGAGGAGTTCTACGAGGGCGAGGTCGCGCACCGTGTGCCGGCGCCGTTCGCACCGTCCGATCTCGCGCGTCACGTACCGACGTGGGTGGACCCGCTCTCGGAACCTTTCGCCGGGCTCACCGTGCACGAGATGCCGCCGAACAGTCGCGGTCATCTGGCGCTCGAAGCCCTGCGGAGGCTCGAACCGTTGGACGGCCTCACGCCCGAGGATCCCGCGTGGCATGCGCGCCTTATCCGCGCGCTCGACGCCGCGCGGCGCGACGGCGACACCGTCTACGTGTGCGTCGTGGACGCGACCGGGATGGCCGTGAGTCTCAACCAGAGCCTGTACATGGCCTTCGGCTGCGGGATCGTCGTCCCCGGGACGGGGGTTCTGTTGCACAACCGCGCCGCGTACTTCAGTGGCGAGGCGTACGTGCCGGGGGCGGTGCCGACGCACACGCTCGCCCCGGCGATGGCGCTGCGCGACGGGACGCCGCATCTCGTCTTCGGCACGATGGGCGGCGAAGGTCAGATACAGATCCATCTCCAGCTCCTCGCCCGCGTCGCGATCGCCGGGGAGCCGCTCGAGGAGGCGATCGCCGCCCCGCGCTGGATCTTGCGGGACGGCGTGTTGTTCGTGGAGGACGGCTTGCCGTCGTTGGAGGACGTCTCCGATGTCCCGATCAGGCGTGTCGACGATATCCCGCTCGAACGTGTCGACGAGCGCGATGTCGCGGGACACGCGCACGCGATACGGGTATCGCCCCCACGTCTCGAGGCCGCCGCGGACCCGCGTTCCGACGGCGTTGAAGTCGGTTACTGACTCAAGAGATGCTCCACGAGCGCGGCGACCAGCGCGGCCCGTTCCGGCATCGCGTCCACGACGACGTACTCGCCTTCGGCATGTGCGTTCCCGCCGACGGCACCGAGGCCGTCGAGCGTCGGGATGCCGAGGCTGGCGGTGAAGTTCCCGTCCGACCCACCGCCTACCGACGCTTCCGACAGCGGCGGCAGCCCCAGCTCGGCGGCGAGCCCTTGTGCGGTCGCGTAGAGAGCGGCCGAGATCTGCCGCGACATCGGCGGAACGTGACCCATGCGCTCGAGCTCGAGAGCGACGTCGTCCAGCACCGGCGCAAGCGCGCGCAGAGCGGTGTCGACCCGTGCCTCCTCGGCGAGGTCGGGGACGCGCACGTCGATGTGCACGCTAGCGCTAGCCGGCACGGAGTTGCTCGAACTACCGGCCGCGGCCATCGTCGGGGTCACCGTGGTGCCCGCCGAGGCGTCGCCGAGCGCGGCGATGGCGATCACCTGGTGCGCGAGCTCGACGGTCGCGTTGATGCCCTTCTCCGGATCGAGTCCTGCGTGAGCCGCCCGTCCGGTCACGTCGAGCCGGTAGTCCGACACACCCTTGCGTTCGGTCTTGAGCGCGCCTTCCGCGCTCGGCTCGAGCACGAGCGCGGCCCCCGCGCCCGCGACCGCCTCTTCGATCAGCGGGCGAGAAGTGGGCGACCCGATCTCCTCGTCACTGGTGAGGACGATGGCGATGCCGTCGCGATCGCCGCGCGCGGCGATCGCGTGGAAGAGCTGCACGATGCCGGCCTTCATGTCGAACGAGCCCGGCCCCGTGGCGCGCTCCCCGGAGCGCGCGAACGGCCACCGCTGCACCGTGCCGAGAGGCCACACGGTGTCGAAGTGCCCGATCAAGACGACGCGCGTGGGCCCCGGCGACCTCCACCAGAGGTGAGTGCGGCCCTCGACGACGACGCGCTCCGCCGGGGAACCCACGTGCTCGACGGCAAGCTCGTCGACGATGTCGGCGCAGTGAGCCGTCGCCGCCAGATCGGACGACGGCGACTCCGCCCCCACCAGCGTCCCGAGATCCGCCACCATCTGGTCGAGACGGCCACGGAAGTAGGCGAGATCCATCGGTGCAGATTCGCACAGGTATGACGCAAGCCGGCTTGGGTAGGGAGACGAAGAAGGGGATCTTTCTGGGAGGCACAGACATGCGTAGGCTTTCGATCGCTCTATCGCTTGTAACGATGCTCGCCGCCGCCGGGGGGAGCGCACACGGTGGTCCCACCGCCGGCGGATGGGCCTCCGACAACGTCGAGTACGTGGGTTTCGTCCCGTTCGAGGTCGGCACCGCCACCGGCGCGTCGTTGTTCGGTAAGTACATGGTCGTCACCGGCTGGAAGACGTGGTCGATCTACGACATCTCGGAGCCGGCGAGTCCACAACTCCTCTCGACGACGCCGTTCGGGTTCGCGTTCGAGAACGAGGACGTAGCGACGAACGGCGAGATCATGCTGTTCTCCGAGGAAGCTCCGCGGTCCGTCCTCCACGTGTGGGACATCGAGGACAAGTCGAACCCGGTCGAGGTCGCGACCATCGAGGGGGCCGGGAACCACACCGCGACGTGCGTATACGAGTGCCGGTACTCCTACGGTTCGGACGGAGCGATCGTGGATCTTCGCAACCCGGCGAAGGCGAAGCTCGTGGGCGACTGGAAGAAGAAGCTCGGCATCCCCTTCAAGGTCCACGACGTCGACGAGTTCCGGCCCGGCTATCTCGTGACGTCCGCCTACGAAGGCCCGATCCAACTCCTCGACGTGCGCGATCCGGTTCACCCGCGTCTCGTGGTGAGCGCGGCGCCTCCGAAGATCGAGCCCGAAGCGGCCAAAGCCGGGGCCGGCGTGCACGCCACTCGCTGGCCACATGACGGCAACGACCGCTGGTTGATGGCGCAGGGAGGTTCGAACATCGCGCAGGCCCAGTGCAACGACGGCACCCGTAACTTCTGGACCTTCGACGCGTCGCGCTGGGAGAGCGACGGCGCGCTCGTGCTCAGGGACGAGTTCGTCGTCGGCAACGGGTCTCCGAGCGACGGCCGCTATCCGTTATCGACGTGCAGCACACACTGGTTCGACGTGCATCCCGGCTTCCGCGACGGCGGACTTGTCACCCTCGCCTACTACGACAACGGGACGCGCTTCTTGAAGGTGACGGAGAGCGGCCGGATAAAGGAGGTTGGTTGGTTCCTGCCCTACGCCGGCGTCACCTCGTCCCCCTACTGGGTCACCGACGAACTGGTCTACGCGATCGACTACTCCCGCGGCCTCGACATCCTGCGCTTCAACCCTTAACCGTTTTGTGAGCACATACCCGCGCTTTCAGGCGTGCAACTGCAGAAGAAAACGGATCCGAATGCGAGGTTGCGGACCCCTCGCGACGGAGCGCGTCGTGACGACAGCGTGCGGTTAAGCGAAGCGAGCGTTCGGGCCCGATCCCGGTGACACGAGCAATCCCTCGGTGTGGTTGGGTCCGTACCCCCAGTGAGAACCGTCGGCGAGTGCTGTGCAAAGAAAACGAGTGGAACGAGAGAAAGGTGCGGGCATGAAGAAGCTGATGCTGGTGGCCGGGATCCTGACGCTGACGTTGATGATCGCCGCGTGCGGGGGCGACGATGCTGCGACTGATGCCGGTGGCGGCAACGAGGCCGCGGCGACCGTGACCGCGTCGAACACGATGTTCGATCCCGAGGAACTCAGCGTCGCCGCCGGCGGCAGCGTCGAGTTCGTGAACGAGGACGACTTCGAGCACTCGTTCACCGTCACGGACACCGACGTGGAGGAGGAACTCGAGGAGCCCGGCTCGGTCACGGTCGATCTCAGTTCCTTGGAAGAGGGCAGCTACGACTTCTTCTGCGAGTACCACCCCGACGAGATGCAGGGGACCCTGGAGATCACTCCGTAACGTCTCTTAGCGGCGGCAACCCCGCCTGACTGCGGAGCAGCCCGATCAGGGTGCGGGTCCGGCGCGCCCGGTTCTCGTCGCCCTCGGCGGCGTCGACCCACGCGACGAACTCGGCCTGGAGCTCGCGCGGGAGCGCGACGAAGTCATCCCACACCTCGCCCCGTATCAGGCCGAGGGCGAGATCTTCCGTAACCCCCACAGGTTGGTCCGCCATGCTGCCCCGCGATCTGTCGGTCGCCTTCTACGGACCTGTACCAACATGGGGCGCTCCGAAACTGGCCCGAACGGGGGGTTTAGCGCGTGAACCACATGCTCTAGTTAGCGAAGCGATCGTGCCCTAGTCGGCGAAAGCATCGAGTTGTCACTCCGACCCTGTAGAAACTTGGTGTGAGCGAGATCTTCGAAGGACTGAACGCGGGGCAGCGGGCGGCGGTGGAAGCGGTCCGGGGGCCTGTGTGCATCCTGGCCGGGGCTGGGTCCGGCAAGACGACCACCATCACCCGTCGCCTCGCCCACCAGGTGGCGTCACAGACCTTCGAGCCCGGAGCGTTGCTGGCGGTGACGTTCACCGACAAGGCCGCCCGGGAGATGAAGACCCGGCTCGAGCGACTCAACGTCAAGGGAATGAGGACGCGCACGTTCCACGCCGCCGCGCTGCAGCAGCTGCGCTACTTCCGTCCCGGCGAGATCGGACAGATCCTGGCGAGCAAAGCGAAGATCCTCGCCCCGATGGTGCGCGGGCTCGGCTACAAGTACCGGTTCATGCCGCTCGCCGACTTCGCGTCCGAGATCGAGTGGGCCAAGAACCAGCGGATAACGCCCGACGAGTACGTGCAGCGGTTGCACGGCCACGAGCCGCCCGTCGAGGCGGACGTGATGCAGACGCTCTACGCGCGCTACGAGGACCGCAAACGCCGTAACGGGACGCTCGACTTCGAAGACATGCTCGAACGCGCGATCGCGATGTTCGACGAGGACGAAGCGATCGCCGAGACGTTCCGGAACAAGTACCTGGCGTTCACCGTCGACGAGTACCAGGACGTCAACCTGTTGCAGCAGACTTTGCTCGAACGATGGCTCGGGGGCCGCGACGACCTGTGCGTGGTCGGCGACGACTATCAGGCGATCTACTCGTTCACGGGAGCATCGCCCGAGCATCTGCTGACGATGCCGCAACGTTACGTCGGCACGAAGGTGTTCCGTCTCGAAGACAACTACCGGTCGACGCCGCAGGTCCTCGAGATGGCGAACCATCTCGTCGGAAAGCTTGGCGGTTCCGAGAAGGTGTTGCGCCCCACGAGACAGGCGGGGCCGGAGGTTCAGCTCCGCGGCTTCATGGATCCCGACGCCGAGCCCGCCTTCATCGCCGACGAGGTCCGTCGCCTCCACGAGGCCGACGGTGTCCCGTACGAAGCGATGGTCGTGCTCTACCGGATCAACGCGCGCTCGGAGGATTACGAGGAACTGTTCGCCGATGCCGGTATCCCGTACCAGGTCCGCGATGACGCCTTCCTCGAGCGCGCTGCGGCGCGCCAGCTCCTGCCCCGCCTCTCGCGCCAGGCCGGGAAGAACATCGCCGGTCTCGCCGAAGGGTTAGCGCGCAAACTCGGCTACACCGGTGACGAGATCCCCGAGGGGGCCGCGCGCAACGAGATCACACGACAGAAGGATTTCCAGCGTTTGATCCGGCTCGCCGACGAGTTCGAAGACGGCGCGCGCACGCCGGCGGATTTCGTCACGGAGCTGCAGTACCGGTTCCACGGCGACGTCGCCACCGGCGTGAACCTCTCCACGCTGCACCGCGCCAAGGGCCTCGAGTTCGACGCCGTATTCATCCCCTCGGTAGTGGCCGGCGAGCTGCCGTGGAAGCGCTCGGACATCGACGAGGAGCGCCGCCTGTTCTACGTGGGGCTGACGCGCGCGAAGCGGTACCTGTACGTGACGTGGGCGATGAGCGGCAAACACAAGGCGTCGATGTTCGTCACCGAGCTGCGCGGCGGCGAGCCTGCCCCGACCTCAGAGAAAGAGACGAAGAAGCCGCTGGAGGGCGGCCCCCTCGTCGACGCTCTCAAGGCGTGGCGTCTCGAGGAAGCGCGCAGCGAAGGCAAACCCGCGTACGTGATCTTCCACGACGCGACCCTCGCAGAGATCGCGGCCCGCGAGCCGTCGTCGTTGGACGAGCTGATGGAGGTCCCCGGCATCGGCCCGACGAAGATCGAGCGCTACGGTGCGGCCGTACTGTCCCTGATCAACCGTTCCGTGGGTAGCTAGCTGGCTCTCCGCGCCGTGATAACGGAAGAAGAGGTCCGCGCTCATCCCGCCAGGGCACTCGCGATCGCGATCGTCGTGGGCAGCATCGCCGGGTTCTTCGCGCTCGGCCTGATCCCCGCCGCTCAAGCCGAGGTCGGTCCCGCCACATTGTCGATGCGCGCTTTCCCCGGCACCGGGGACACCGTCGTCCACGTCCCTCCGCTCGGCACCGTCTCCGCCTCGACGCAGGACGCGCCGATCTCGCTCGACGTTTCCCTGCGCGAGGTCGACATCGAGACTCTCGCTCCGCTGGCGACCTCGGCAGCAGGGCGGGACCGACTGCAGGAGCAGGTCTCCGACGACATGAGCGGTCTGGTGGTGCGCGGGGCTGCGCAGATCGCGCTCGGCGTCGTCATCGCCGGCGCGATCGCGGCGGCGATCGTCTTCCGGCGGCAGCCGAAAGAGGTGCTCGCCGGAGCCGCCGGTGGTCTCATCGTCGCCGCGGGGTTGCTGGTTGCGACG
>JBOGWY010000379.1:0-3515 GCA_050694015.1 Actinomycetota bacterium
GTCGTATAGAGCTCAAGCTCCGACTGTTCGAGCATCGCGACGAGTTTCTTTAACTCATCGAGGTCGTCGCTAGCCAATTTGAAGAACGACAGATAGATGTTCGCATCAATCAGTAGGTGACGCACGAACGCTACTTTTCTGTAGGTGTCACTGATTCGATTCCCGCTCTGGCAACCCAAGGAATGAGTAATTGATTCGAGGCGAATCTAGCCCTGAAAAACCGGCGGAGGTCAGTGCAGCACTGTAGAGCCGGAGTTGGTCACTGGACTTAGGAACGAATTCAGCGCCCGTCTTCCAGTCGACTACTTCGAGGCCCCCGTGTTCGGTTTCGTAGACCGCGTCTATGCGGCCTCGGATGATCTGGCCGGACTCGGTCTTCATCACGAAGGGCAGCTCGATCATCGGTTCGCCGCTCGGGAGTTTCGCTACCGTCCGCTCGGTGTAGCCGAGGTCTTCCCAGCGGGCGAGCATCTGGGCGACTTTGCCCGGCTCGGTCACTTCGGACGGCTCGTCCATCTCGGACTCGTCCGGGAACGGCGCTATCCCACGCTGGCGCTCCTCGATGATCCGGTGCACCTCGGTGCCGAGCCGGCGCGCGAAGGTCGGGCGGGACGGCAGTGGACGCACCATGTTCCATGCCGACAGGTCGCCGTTCTCCAGCGCCACGTACGCGGTCGCCGAGATGATGTCGGGCACCTGCGGCTCGGTGGCGTCGCCGTTGTCTGACATCGCGGCGGCGATCAGCTCGAGATCGTGAGTATGGGCCTCGATAAGCGTTTCCGCGAAAACGTCTTCTGCCAGGGTTTGGATGAGTGACTCAATAGACAACGCGCCGCTGACGACGTCATCGGCCGTGCTCCCCCATCCGTCTGGAAACAGCTCGTCCTCCACGCCGATCCGCGCTGCCGGCGGCCACACCCGCCGATCCTCCATCGCATCGAACATCGGGTTCTCTTCCGGGCACTCGGCCTCCGACACGACCTCGACCAGACCCGAATCCGCAAGCGCGGCGATCTCGGACCAGAACGGGCTCGGCCCCTTCTCCTGTTGGTCGCGCCCGTACCACCACGACGCACTCACGTGCAGCCGCTGCTTGGCTCGCGTCAACGCGACGTAGAACAACCGCCGCTCGTCCTCGATCACCCGTTCCTTCACGGCCTTCTGGAAGTCCTTCAACTTGCCCTTGAACTTCGGCAGGTGGTCACGGTCCTCACGGACCTCGTAGGGCAGCTCGGCATACGACGTGAGTGGGTTCGACGCCCGCGTATTCGGGAAGATCGAATAGACCGGATCGCCGGAGCTCTTGCTGATCGCGCTCGCGACCGAAGGCACGAACACAACCTCGAACTCGAGGCCCTTGGCCGAGTGCACCGTCATCAGCTTCACCGAGTCCTGGTCGGCGGGCTGGGTTGCCTCGAGCGTCTCCTCCGCGTCCTCGGCTGCATCGAGATAGGCGATAAACGAGCGCAGCGACGCCTCGCCCTCGACCGGCGCGAACGATGCGACCTGGTCGAGGAAATTGCTGATGTTCTGCTTCGCGGCCCCCGCGGTGCGTGCGTTGGACGAGTCGAGCGCGTCGATGATGCCGGCGGCGCGAATGATCTCCTGCACGAGCTCGAGCAGCGGGGCGTTGCTCTTCTTGCGGATGCGTGAGAGCTGCTTCGAGAACGCCTTGAGACGACGCTTCGCTTCCGCACCCAGAGACTCGATCTCGTCGACGTGTCCCAGCGCTTCGGCGAGCGAGTAGCCGACGTCGCCCGGCTCCATGTCGCGCGCCGCGGACTCGTCACCGCCGGCAAGACGCACGCGCAGATCCCAGGTCTGCGAGGTCGCCCACCGCGCCAGCAACGACAGGTCCCGGTAGTGGATACGCCAGCGAGGGCCGAGCAGGATGCGCGCCAGCCACCGGTTCGCACCCGGCTTGGTCTCGAGCGCTCGCAGCCACGCCACGATCTCGGTCACCTCGGGCGTCTTCAACAGCCCGCCGAGCCCGACGACCTCGACCGGGATCTCCTTCTCTTCGAGCGCCTGCAGGATCATGTCCATCGCGGCCTTGCGCCTAACGAGGATGGCGATGTCCTTCCACTGCACCGGCTCCCGGTCCGCGTCGGTCGGTTCACCGTGCAACGCCTCGCACTGGGATGCGATCCAGTCGGCCTCGGCGCGCTCGTCGGAGAACAGCCCCGCGCGCACCTGGCCCTCGCCGTTCGCGGCCACGGCGCGTAGCGGGTCGCCGGGGCGGCGCGACTCGTCTATCGACGAGACGACGGTGTTGGCGACCTCGAGGATGCGGCGCCCGGAACGGAAGTTCTCCGATAGCGACACCGGCTCGTAGCGCTGGCCGTCGGCGCGCGGGAAGTCCTCGGGGAAGTTGATCAGGTTGAACATCGTCGCCCCGCGCCACGCGAAGATCGCCTGGCGTGCGTCTCCGACCGCGGTGACCGCGCCCCCCGGCCCGATCAACGCTTGCAGCATCCGGCGCTGCGCGACGTTGGTGTCCTGGTACTCGTCGAGGAGCACGAACGGGAACCGCTCGCGGTAGCCGTCGCGGACCTCGTCGTTACCCTCGAGGACCTCGACCGCCTTGGTCACCTGGTCGCCGAAGTCGATCCGTTGCGCGGTGACCTTGCCCTCGACGTAGGCCTGGACCGCGCGGCACAGCTCCCGGCGCTTGGCCGCGGTCTCGAGCATCTTCTCGTCGGCATCGCGCAAGCTGGCGATGCGATCGGCGGCTGCCTCGATGTCGGAGATGTTGACCATGTGGTCCGACACCGACCCCGCGAGTCCGAGCGTCGAGCGCACCACCCACGAGCTGCGGATCTCGAGCGCGTCGAACGGCGGCAGGTCGTCGAGGGTGGAGAGGATCAGCTGCCACTGCTGCGCGTCGGAGAGCAGCCCGGCCTCGGGCTCGACACCGACGAGGAGACCGTGGTCGCGCACGATGCCGGCGGCGAACGCGTTGTAGGTGAAGACGCTCACGTCCTCGCCGGATTCGTCGTGCAGCTCGTCGAGCGCGAGGCGGACGCGGTCCTGCAGCTCCTGCGCGGCCTTGTTCGTGAACGTCAGCCCGAGGATCTGGCTCGGCGAGAAGGGCTGCGTCTCGAGCGCCCACGCGATGCGCGCCGCCATCACCGCGGTCTTGCCGGAGCCGGCCCCCGCGATCAGGTACAACGGCTCTAACGGATGGCTGATCGCGCGCCACTGCTCGTCGGTCGGGTGGTAGCCCTTGAGCGCGGCCCGGATCGCGGGCGAGAGCCTCGGGTCGGTCATTCGCACCCCGCTCCGCCCATGATCGGGCCCTCGAGACGTACGAGCTCGGCGTCGCCGCCGTCGAACGAACGGTAGATCGTCCGGTCTTCGCTCACGAGCTCGAGCGTTCCCTCATCCTCGTTCGAGAAGAACTCAGGGGGCTCGTCGCCCACACCGAGCCCTTCGTGGCGAACGGTCCAGAAGCTCCCGTCGAAGTCAATGAGGAACTCAAGCCCGCAGTGCCCGGTGTTGAAGCGGTACTGCAC
>JBOGWY010000380.1:0-14799 GCA_050694015.1 Actinomycetota bacterium
AGGTCGTCGATGAGAGCGTTGACGGAGTCGATGCTCGTCGCCCACTGGCCGGCGCCGCGGCCGTGGCTCAGCCGGACCGTCATCCGACCCTCTCGACCGACGACCCGAGCTACTCGCTCGAGCTCGGTCGCCCGATGACCGTTCAGCTCGACGACGTCGTTGAACATCGCGGCGATCTCGCCCATGACGGTGCCGCGGCGCTCCTGGAGCCGGACGTTGAAGTCCCCATCGCGCACCGCGCGCAGCGCGGCTACGAGCGCCTGTAACTCGTTAGCAGTTGGAGGCACGCCGTCGGAGGTCGATCTCTTGCCCCCCGTCACGCTGATGGTCCTCTTCCGACCGTTCGACCTCGCCGGCGTTCTCCGACCGTTGGTCGTACTCGAGCGCCGGCGACGGCCGTTGCTCGCGGCCGTCGTTTTCGTGCCGGCCGTCTTCGCGCTCGCCTTCGCAGTGCTGGACTTCGCGCCGGTCTTCGCAGCAGTCGACTTTGCGGTCGTCTTCGCCTTCGTGGTCTTTGAAGCCATTACGAATCCTTTCGCAGATCCGATAGTTCGAAGGAGTGGTGAGGACCTAGCTAGTTTGGTTGATCTGGTGGGCCTTTCGTTTCGCGCGCGCGCCGCGCGCAGACCCGCCCCCCTTGGTGGGCCCACCGGCCAACCTAGGCCACCCGGGGTGACTGCGGAATAGCCCGGATGGGTGATTTGGACCTGGTTCGGGCTTTTATGGAACTGGGTAGCGAAAACGCTTCCAGGAACAGGGAAATGCGACGCGCTCCGCGTCCCGGCGGGGCGCTACCGCGCGCCCGTCTGCGCGCTACCGCGTGCCCGTCTGCGCGCTACCGCGCGACCAGGAAGTAGTGGACGTGGCCCTCCTTGACCTGGTGGGGCGCGGCGTCGTCCTCGATGAAGAACTGCTTGACCGGCTCGGGGAGTTCCTCGAACGGGCGCTCCGAGAACCCGAACTTCGCGTAGAACTCCAGCGCGTCGTCGTGGCACACGAGGTAGAGCCTGCCGCCGCGGCTGTTCATGGCAGCCTGTAACAGTTGCCGCCCGGTCCCCCTGCCGCGATGGGACTCGGCCACCACCACGTCCTCCACCACGAGCGTCTGCGGATCGATCTCGATCAACGAGACGTTCCCCACGACGCCACCGTCGCGCGCGATGAACGAGACCGCTTTCCCTTTGTACGGCTTCCAGTCGTCGAGCGACTCGAAGAACGCCTGTCGGTCGGGCTCGTCATGGCGCGTCGCACGCGTGATGAACATCACGCAGCCTTCACGCTGATGAACATCACGCAGCCTCCACGCTGATGAACATCTCAGTTCCTTGCCTTCAGATCTCTCGCTGCCGAGCGCAGTTCGTCGAGCACCGACTCCGGCACCGCGACGTTGTGCTTCCCTCCCGGTAGTCCGCGGTCGGGACGCATGTCGCCGTGGAAATCGCTTCCGCCCGAGACTACGAGACCCTTCGCACGTCCGAGCGCGCGGTAGGGCTCTTGTTCTGCGTCGGGCATGTCGCCGTGGTACCCCTCGATGCCCACCAGCCCCGCTTCGATCAGCGCGTCGACGAAGCGCTCGAGATCGCCGAACGCGAGATTGAGCGTGAACGGATGGGCAAGGACGGGGACGACACCAGCCGAGATCATCAGCTCGATCGCTTCGTGTGGCTTGTAGAGCTTGCGCGACAGGTACGCCTTGGCCCCCTTGGCGAGGTACTCGTCGAAGGCGGTCTGGTAGTCGGGGACCGCTCCGTGCCGGACGAGCACCGCGGCGAAGTGGGGACGTCCGATCTGGGCGCCGGGCCCGCCGGCTTCGTTCTCCACTTCCTCGAACGTCACCGGGATGCCGAGTTCGTTCAGTCGCTCGACGATGAGGACGTTGCGGTTGGCGCGTGCGTACTGTAGCTCCGCGAGCGCGGCGGTCAGCGGATTGTCGTGATCGGGGATGAAGTAACCGAGCAGATGCATCGTGGGCCGCGCGGTCGTCTCGAAACCACGTTCCTTCAGGTCGTCGACGTCACACGAGATCTCCACACCGCGGATGACCTCGACTCCGAGTTCCTCCCCGGCCGCCACGGCCTCGTCACACCCAGAGTCGTTGTCATGATCGGTAACCGCGATCGTCGAGAGCCCGGCCGCGGCAGCCTTCCGAACCAACTCGGTAGGCGAGTCGCCCCCGTCACTAACCGTTGTATGCGTGTGTAGATCGATCAACTGTTTTGTGAGCACATAGCCGCGTTTTCAGGCGTGCGATTGCAGAAGAAAAGCGCTACACCTCGAGGTACTTGAGCTCGACGAGCTTGTCGATGACTTGCTGTGCGGATTCCTCGACGGAGTGCTCACCGGTCTTGAGCACGATCTCGGGGTTCTCCGGAGCCTCGTACGGGTCGTCGATCCCCGTGAAACCTTTGATCTCGCCGGCCCGGGCCTTCGCGTAGAGACCTTTGACGTCGCGCTCCTCACAGACCTCGAGCGGCGCATCCGCGTGCACCTCGATGAAGTCTTTGATCATCGCTCGTGCTTCGTCACGGATCTCGCGGTAAGGAGAGATCGCGGCGGTGATCACGAAGGTGCCGTTCCGCTGCAGCAGGTGCGCGACGAATGCGATGCGACGGATATTGATGTCTCGATCTTCTTTGCTGAAGCCAAGGCCCTTCGAGAGGTTCTCGCGGACGACATCGCCGTCAAGGATCTCGACGGGAACCCCAGCGTCGAGCAATTTCTCCTCGACGACATGAGCGATCGTGGTCTTCCCGGAGCCTGAGAGCCCCGTGAACCAGATGACGCAACCGCGGTCCCTGTTTGCTTGCTTCATCGAACGTCTCCTCCTAGATCGATCAGGTTCGGTTTTTACTTCTGTGCGGCCTTTTCGCACCGAACGGCGTGGAGCTATTTCCTTAGCACCGACACTCCCAAAGCCCCATCCGCCGGGGGAAGGTCGAACAGGTCCAAGACGGTGCTGTGCACGTCCCAGAGGTGCATCCCTTGCTTCTCGCCGACCGCCTGGCCGGGAGCGTTGTTCATGATCAAGATGCCGTGCTCGGCGTGGTTGGCCTCGTCCGGGCCGGTGTCGTTCTCGAACGTGTAGATCGAGCCGTGACCGAGCGAACCGACGCTGCGCCAGCGCAGCTCGCCGAAGATCACGATCAGGTCCGGCGCCACCCCCTTGGTGACTCCGTAGAGCTCCTCGGGCTTGTGGGCCTTGTTGCCCATGGGGTTGCCCTCGTGGTCGACCATCGCTTCGATCTTGGCGATGAGCTCATCGCGGACCTTGTCGTAATTCGCCGCCGGGATGATCCCGTTCGGCTCGCGGCCCTCGACGTTGAGGAAGAGGCGACCGTAGTAGCCGCCGTCACCCCACGCCATCGTCTTCGACCAGTCGATCTCGATCTTGTTGATCGGCGTGACCTCATTCAATCCCCCGCCCGCCCCGATGTCCTGGGTGAACTGGAGGTAACCCTCGGTGACCAACCACTCGTTGAAGCAAACCCCCCCGATCATCGCCTTGGCACCGTGGTCCGAAACTACGAGCACGGTCGTGTCCTCGTCGGCATGCTTGTCGAGCAAGTCGCCGATCTTGCCGTCGAGGTAGCGGTAGTACTCGCGCAGCGACTCTTTGTAGGGGTTGTCGGGCTCGTAGCGCGGGTGGTTGGGGTCGATGAAGCTCCAGATGCCGTGGTTCAGACGGTCCGGACCCATCTCGACGACCATGAAGAAGTCCCACGGCTTGTTGGACAGCAGGTAGTCCGCGGTCTTCCACTTCGCGTCGGTCATCTTGTACGCCTCGTCGAGGATGTACTGCGTGTTGTCCGTGCGGA
Organism: Actinomycetota bacterium; assembly: GCA_050694015.1. Classification (GTDB taxonomy): domain Bacteria; phylum Actinomycetota; class CADDZG01; order CADDZG01; family WHSQ01; genus JBOGWY01. Next base: position 3,816 of record JBOGWY010000380.1, read on the forward strand.
AGTTGCGGATATCGAAGATGTACTCACCCACGTTGTCGAGAAGCTCTTGCTTCAACTCTTTCGGATACGTGTAGTCCGCGTCGTTACTCGGCGTGAGGAAACAACCGATCTGGATGCCGTTCGTCGGCTTCGGTGGATACATCGGCGGGACCGACATGACGATGCAGTCCTTGCCGTTCTCGCTGAGGATGTCCCACACGGTGGGTTCCTTGACCTTGAAGGAGGTCGCGAACTCGAGACCGTCGTAGGTGTGGTCCTTGCGGTTACGGAAGCCGTAGATCCCAAGCGTGCCGGGGTCTTTCGACGTCATCATGCAGGCCCATGCCGGCACCGTGATCGGTGGGGTGATCGACTCCAGCGGACCGAAGAGCCCGTTCTCGCGCAGCTTCGTGAGGTTCGGGATGTCGCCCGCGTACTCGTCGAAGATGTGCTCGGGCGGCGCGCAATCGAGACCGAGGACCATCACCTTGCGGCCCTTCTTCTTCGCTCCGACCGCTTGCGTCGCGGAGGAGACGGCCTCCTGCGTCTTGTTCTTGAGCTTGTCGAGAAGTCCCATGCGCTACTTGCTCCTTTGAGCTTCAATCAGGATGCGAGCGACCTCGGGGCGGGAGAACTCGACCGGCGGCTCCTGGCCCTCGGCGAGCATCGACCGCACCTGCGTGCCCGAGAGATGCACGTGCGCCTCCTTGCCGTGCGGGCACGTCTTCTGCGACGCCATCGAGCCGCACTCCTTGCAGAAGAAGCTGTGCTCGAACTTGAGCGGCCAGATGCCGACCTCGACCGGGTCGAAGTTGTCGAACATCTCCTGCGCCTCGTAGGTGCCGTAGTAGTCGCCAACACCGGCGTGGTCGCGGCCCACGATGAAGTGCGTCATCCCGTAGTTCTTGCGGAGCAGCGAGTGCCAGATCGCCTCGCGCGGTCCGCCGTAACGCATCGCGGCAGGAAAGACCGACAGGATCACGCGATCGTGCGGGTAGTAGTTCTCCATCAGGATCTCGTAGCACTTCATGCGCACGTCGGCCGGGATGTCGTCGCCCTTGGTGCCACCGACGAGCGGATGGATCACGAGCCCATCGACGATCTCGAGTGCGACCTTCGTGAGGTACTCGTGCGCGCGGTGGATCGGGTTACGCGTCTGGAACGCGACGATCGTCTTCCAACCGCGCCGCTCGATCTCTTCGCGCAGCTGCAAGGGCGTCAGCCGGTACTCGGAGAACTCGTGCGCGAACACGTTCTCGAGAACGATCACGTCACCACCGACGTACTTGGGGCCCTGGGCCATGATGTGCGCGACGCCCGGGTGCCCGTCGGCATCGGTCGTCTTGTAGCACTTCTGCGCTTCGTCGACCGGGTCGTAATCGAAGATGTCTTCGATGTCGATGATCGCGACGGGAGTGCCCTCGTGAACGATCGCGGCGCGCTCCCCCACCTTGAGGTGCGCGAGCTCCTCCTCGGTCGCCGACAGCGTGATCGGCAGGCTCCACGGCAAACCGTTCGAAAGACGCATCTCGTCGACCACCGAGCGGTAGTCGCTCGAGGTCATGAAGCCGCGGTTCGGCGACACCGCGCCGACGGCCATCAGCTCGAGATCGGACAGGATCCGGCGCGACCGAGCCTCGATCTTGGGTAGCCCCGCGGCGGCGGCTACGAGATCGGCCTTCTCCTCGTTGGTCGCGAGCCTCAGCTCCAGCACACCACCGTGGGGTGCGGATCCGGGGACGTCTTTCAGGGTCGTGGGCATGGCAGCTCCAATCCTCGATCGCGGAAAAAAACTCGTGGGAGGAGTTCGCACGTCGAGGGCTTGGGGCCCCCTGGCAACACTCCTATAACACTCCGGAGTGTATCAAATGAGTGCGGTAGCGGCAGGTCGCTCTCCGTTACGGCGACGCAACAGCGCGAGCTACCGCGCGAGGCGTCGATTGATCGCGTCCAGGGTCGCCCGGACGGTCGCCTCGGTGAGCGGGCCGCCTCGGGTGAGCGCGGCTCCGAGCATGTCCTGCTCGTTCTCGAGTACGAGCACCAGCACCGCTTCCTGGCCCCCGACGTTGACGAGCGAGGCGCTCTTGACCTTGAACTCGGTCTCGCCGCCCGTCAGCTTGGTCGCCGCCTCCAGAGTGGCCTCGGCCAGCACCTTGAGGCCGTGGGGGGTCTTCTCGGCGGTGGCCTGGCCGACGACCTCGTTGCCCTCCTCACCCAGCGCGACGACGGCCTCGGAGGTCCAGCTGGACGACGAGAGGGCGACCCGGCGTACCCGGGGGCGCTTCCCGAGCGACACGGCCCGGCCCATACCGCTGGAAGGTGGAGGCGCCTCTTCCGTGAGTGCTCGGGGGCCGGCCGCACGGGCCTCCTGCTCGGCGTACTCAACGGCTCTCTCCAGGGCTTCGAGGTCTCCGAAGTAGGACTCTTCCTCGAGCTCGAAGACGTAGATCTGGCTCATCTGGTCCCCGAAGTCATGTCCGGCGACCTCTTCCAGGATCCGGGCCTGGATCGCATCCCGGTCGGTCCCTACCTGGGTGAACGCCTGGATCTCGGAGGGCCGCCCGTCGGCACCGTGTAGCACGACGCAGCCGAGGACGCCGGGGAGCTGCTTGATCGCGGCCTCGAGCTCCTCGATCTGGGTGTTCGCCATGTCCGCTTCCCTTTGAAGGTTCGCCGTAGCCCGCAGTCTAGAACGGAGGTTCCGGAGGGGCTAGGAGGAGCGTTGCCGGGTGCCCGGGCGCACAAAAAAATGTACCCGCCGAGCCTTCTTCCCGGGCAAGCCCGGTTTACAACTCAACGGGTACGGAGCGAAATCTAGGGCCTGGCCGCCCCCGGCGCAAGGGGTGCGAGCCAGATTCTTTCGCGCTCCGCGCTGTTCTTTCGCGCTCGTGTAGAACGTCAGAATCGGACATTTCGGTCCCCGCCACATACTCGGGCCCAGAGCCGGGGGAGGCAGGACTCTCTCGACTAGGCTCGAACCGCTGTACCGACCGGGGACCATCAAAGCCAGTTGTTGACAGGCAGGCCCTGTGGCAGGATGCGCCGTCGGGCCTGTCGAAGAGGCCACCGGTAGGGCTTGAAGGAAGCCCGAACCGACGAAGGCGCCGGGATCTCGCGGATCCCACTGCAAGCGCCGGGGCGATCAAAGGAGAGCAAGCATGAAGGCAGTCGGCGGCCGCGCGTGGATCGCGGCGACGCTTCTCTGCACCCTGCTGCTGCCCGCGGTGGGTTCCGTCGCGGGAGATCGCGACAAGCTCGAGCGGATCGAGGAGCGTCGCGAAGAACTCCAGGACAAGATCGACGCCAACGAGGCGAAGGCCTCCGACCTCCAGGATCGGGTCAAGCAACTCGACCGCGAGATCGCGCTACAGCGCCGAGAGGTCGAGAAGCTCAACACCAAGATCGCCGAGGTCGCATCCAAGGTCCGCAGCGTCCAAGCCCAGATCGATGCCACCCAGGCCGAGATCGACAAGATCAAGGACGTCGCCACCGAGCAAGCCGTCGTCCTATACAAGCAGGGCGCGACCGACACCCTCGATGCCCTCCTTAGCTCGCGTTCGCTGACCGAGATGAACGACAAGATCGAGCTTCTGGGTGTCGCCGCGAAGCAGAACACCAGCGAGCTCGTCCGCTACGGGCGCCTGCGCATCACGATCGAAGCCCAACACCGCGAGCTCTTCGCGCACCAGACCGAACTCGAAGCCGTCCAGAAGGTGCAGACGGAGGTCCTGGCGGACCTCGACAAGGACTACGAGGAACACTCCGCGTTGCTGGCGGAGATCGAACAGCGCCTCGGCGAGCAACACGCCCACGAGGAGATCCTGGCGAAGCAGGCCGACAAGCTGCGCGAGGACATCCTCGCCGCACAGGCCGGACGCGCGGTTGCCGCACGCGGGGTCTCGGCCGGCGGTTACATATGGCCTCTCGCGGGCTCGATCACCTCGTACTACGGGCCGCGCTGGGGCCGCATGCACACCGGTATCGACATCGACGGCACCAGCGGTCAACCGATCGTCGCCTCCAAGGCGGGCCGCGTGATCGTCGCGTCGTACTACGGCGGTTACGGCAACGCCGTCGTCATCGATCACGGGGGCGGCGTCTCGACGCTCTACGGGCACATGTCGCGCTTCGGGGTATCGAACGGGCAGGACGTAGCGCAGGGCCAAGTCATCGGTTACGTGGGATGCACCGGCTCGTGCACCGGCGACCACCTGCACTTCGAGGTACGGATCAACGGCAGCCCGGTCGACCCGCTCGGCTACCTCCCGTAGCGCCTAACGCCCAGTCGGTTCCCCCGCGCGCTCGGCACGGCGAGCTCTCTTAACCTCACGATCCCTCGCGGCCATCGCGTCGGCTTCTTCGATCGTGGGAGCGGTGCCGCCGAGATGTGCCGGCAACCACCAGCGTTCGTCCGCGGACGCCGGCAACTGGGGGTAGGTGCGCTGGAGCTTGTCGGTGAGCGTTGCGATCGCCTCGGTCAGGCGTTCGGTCACCACCCCCGCGTCCTCGCCCGCCGCGTACTCGACCGCGGGCCCGTACTCGACCGCGATCGCGACGTTCCGTTGCACGTCCTTCGGACGGCCTTTCGTCAGCACCCTCTGCCCGCCCCACACCGCGCACGGGATCAGCGGAACGCCGGCCTCGATCGCCATCCGAGCCGATCCCGTCTTACCCGGCCGGGGAACGAACGAGCGGCTGATGGTCCCTTCGGGGAACATCCCGACGAGTTCACCGCGGAGCAACGCCGCCACGCCTGCCTGGATCGCTTCCGCAGGCGCGCCGAACCGGTCGACCGGGAGATGCTTCATCCCGCGCATTAGGGGCCCGGCGATCTTGTGATCGAAGATCTCTTTCTTCGCCATGAAACGCACGTAGCGCCCCCTGGAACGGGCGCCGTAACCGACGAAGATGAAGTCGAGATAGCTGACGTGGTTCGATGCGATGACGGCCGCGCCGGTCGTGGGGATGTTCTCGGTGCCGAACTCGTGAACCTTCCACCCGAGGGCCTTTAAAGCGACGAACAGGATACTTTTGACGGAAAGGTAGACGGGCTCCACGGGTCCGACTCTACGGCTTACTAAGTACTTCTCGAGAAAACGGGGCCGCGAACGTTCCGCCCTTTCGAGTCCAGGGGGATATTCGATGGCCCAGGTCCTGTCACCAAGCACGCGCACCGGGACGCCGGTACCGCCGGGCGTAAACGTCTTGAACCGGCGTCAGCTCGCATTCCAACGCCGCGTGATCCTGTTCATGACGATCACGCCGTTCGTTGGGGTTGCCACCGCGATCGCAGGGACGTGGGGATGGGGCGTGAGCGCTCTCGACCTGACGTTGTTCGTTGCGTTCTATCTGTTCACCGGCTTCGGGATCACCGTCGGTTTCCACCGGCTGCTGACCCATCGCAGCTTCGAGCCGAAACGGTGGGTGCGCGGCCTGTTCGCGGTCGCCGGATCGATGGCGGTCGAGGGCGACGTGATCAAGTGGGTCGCCGACCACCGGCGTCATCACGCGTTCTCGGATCAGGCAGGCGATCCCCATTCACCGCACCTCGTCGAGGAGCCGGGTCTCCGCGGCGTGCTGAAAGGTCTGTGGCACGCGCACATGGGATGGTTCTTCGACGGCGAGATGACCGACCCGCAGCGCTGGGCCCCCGATATCGTCAAGGACCCGATGATGCGTCGGATCGGCAAGCTCTTCACGCCGCTGACAATCACCAGCTTCGTCCTGCCTGCCGCGATCGGTCTCGTCGCGACGCAGTCGTGGCGAGGCGCGGTCACGGCGTTCCTGTGGGGCAGCCTCGCCCGCGTGTTCCTCCTGCATCACGTCACATGGAGCGTCAACTCGATCTGCCACTTCTACGGGCGCCGTCCGTACGAGACCACCGACAAGAGCACGAACAACTGGCCGCTCGCGGTCATCTCGTTCGGTGAGTCGTGGCATAACAACCACCACGCGTTTCCGACGTCCGCGTTCCACGGGCTCAGGCGTCTGCAGATCGATCCGGGCCGCGGGCTCATCAGGATGTTCGTGCGCTTGCGTCTGATCGAGGACGTTCATCGCCCGTCGCCGAAACAGATGGTGGCGAAGCAAGCCGGCTGAACGAAGCGGTCGAACTAGAAAGGGCCCGGTCTTAGAGACCGGACCCTTTTGTTCTGCAGTTAACCGCCTGAAAGCGCGGGTATGTGATCACAAAACGGTTACATCATGCCGCCCATGCCGCCCATGCCACCCATGCCGCCCATGCCGTGGTCGTGACCGGCTGCGGCCGCGGCGTCCTCTTCCTCGGGCTTGTCGACGACGGTCGCTTCGGTCGTCAGCAACAGACCGGCGATCGATGCCGCGTTCTCGAGCGCCGACCGCGTGACGCGGGCCGGGTCGATGATGCCCTCGGCGAGCAGGTCGACGTACTCACCGGTGTTCGCGTTGAGGCCGTGGCCCGGCTTCTCGTTGCGAACACGGTCGACGACGACGCCGCCCTCGAAGCCGGCGTTCTGAGCGATCCAACGCAGAGGCGCGTCGAGCGCCTCCATGACGATGCGCCCACCCGCCTGCTCGTCACCATCGAGCTCGAGAGCCTCGACGGCCTCGCGCGCACGGACCAGCGTCGCTCCACCACCGGGGACGATGCCCTCCTCGACGGCGGCACGCGTCGCCGAGACGGAGTCCTCGATGCGGTGCTTCTTCTCCTTGAGCTCGACCTCGGTCGCGGCTCCGACCTTCAGCACCGCGACGCCGCCGGACAGCTTCGCGAGACGCTCCTGGAGCTTTTCGCGATCCCAGTCGGAGTCGGTGCGGTCGATCTCGGCACGGATCTGGTCGATGCGACCCTTGATGCCGTCTGCATCGCCCTGGCCCTCGACGATCGTCGTGTTGTCCTTCGTGACGACGAGCTTGCGAGCGCGACCGAGCATCTCGAGGTCGACGGTCTCGAGCTTGAGGCCGATCTCCTCGGAGATGACCTGGCCGCCGGTCAGGATCGCGATGTCCTGCAGCATCGCCTTGCGGCGGTCGCCGAAGCCGGGGGCCTTGACGGCGACGCTCTGGAACGTGCCGCGGATGCGGTTGACGACCAACGTCGCGAGGGCCTCGCCTTCGACGTCCTCGGCGATGATGAGAACCGGCTTGCCGCCCTGCATGACCTTCTCGAGCACCGGCAGCAGGTCGCGCACGTTCGAGATCTTGCTCTGGACGATGAGGATGTAGGGGTCCTCGAGCACGGCCTCCATGCGGTCCTGGTCGGTGACGAAGTAGGGCGAGATGTAGCCCTTGTCGAACTGCATGCCTTCGACGAGCTCGAGCTCGAGCCCGAAGGTGTTGGATTCCTCGACGGTGATGACGCCGTCCTTGCCGACCTTGTCCATCGCCTCGGCGACCATCTCGCCGATCTCGGCGTCGTTGTTCGCGCTGATCGACGCGACCTGCGCGATCTCCTGGCGCCCCTCGACGTCGCGCGACTGCGACTTGATCGAGTCGATCGCCGCGGCGGCGGCCTTCTCGATGCCGCGTTTCAGCGCCATCGGGTTCGCACCGGCGGCAACGTTCTGGATGCCCGCGCGGATCATCGCTTGCGCGAGGACCGTAGCGGTGGTCGTGCCGTCACCGGCGACGTCGTTGGTCTTGGTGGCGACTTCCTTGACGAGCTGAGCGCCCATGTTCTCCCACGGGTCCTCCAGCTCGATCTCTTTTGCGATCGTGACGCCGTCGTTCGTGATCGTTGGTGCACCCCACTTCTTATCGATCACGACGTTGCGGCCGCGGGGGCCGAGCGTCACGCGTACTGCGTTGGCGAGACGGTTGACTCCCGCCTCGAGACCCTGACGCGCGTCAGAGTCGAACTTGATGATCTTCGCCATGTGGATTCCCTTCGGTTGGTGTCGGTGCTAGCCGGTGATCGCGAGCACGTCGCGCGCCGACAGGATCAGAAGGTCCTCACCCTCGACGGTGATCTCGGTGCCGCCGTACTTCGAGTAGATGACGCGGTCGCCCTCTTTGACGTCGACGGGGATGAGGTCGCCGGTGTCGCTGCGCTTACCGGGACCGACGGCCAGGACGGTGCCCTCCTGGGGCTTCTCCTTGGCGGTGTCGGGGATCACGATGCCCGAGGGAAGGGTCTCCTCGGCCTCCGAGGGGCGGACCAGGATCCGGTCCTCGAGGGGCTTTATCGTCTTGGTGGTAGCTGCCATCTATACCTCCTACGTCTCGGCGTTTTAGCACTCCAAGGGTTCGAGTGCTAAAGATACCGCCGGGTCCCCCACACGGCAAACCAGAGCCGTCTCAGGAGGTGGCACGCCCATCCGAAGGTCTTGGGTGGGCGGGGGGACCGTTGGTCTGACGAAGTGCTCTAAACCAGCGGGAGGTTGGGGTCGGGGGCCGCATCCAGCGAGGTATTGCGGCCCCTCTTGAGCATCTCGGCGCCGCAGGCGGCGACCATCGCGGCGTTGTCGGTGCACAGCTCCATCGGCGGCACGAACAGCTTGAGCATCCGTGACGCGCAGGCCTCGCCGAGGCCCTGGCGGAGGCCCGAGTTGGCCGCGACACCGCCACACAGAAAGACCCGGTCGGCGCCCGCGTGCAGGGCGGCCCCCATCGTCTTGGCGACCTGGATGTCGACGACGGCCTGTTGGAAGGAGGCGGCGATGTTCTCGATCGAGATCGGCTCGCCGCGTGCCTCGGCCTTGCGGACGTAGTTGATGACCGACGTCTTGAGTCCCGAGTAAGACACGTCGAAGCCGGGCTCGTCGATCATCGAACGGGGGAAGCGGATCGCCTCGGGATCGCCGAGGAGCGAGAGGCGATCGATCTCCGGGCCCCCGGGATAGTCGAGGCCGAGGAAGCGCGCAACCTTGTCGAACGCTTCGCCCGCGGCGTCGTCGATCGTCGTGCCGAGGATCTCGTACTCGCCGTGGCCGCGCGCGTGTACGAGCAGGGTGTGGCCGCCCGAGATGATCAGCGCGATCGCGGGGAACTTGGCCTCGTCGTCGTTCAGTAGGTTCGAGTACAGGTGGGCCTCGAGATGGTTCACGCCGACGAACGGGATATCGAGCACGCCGGCGATCGCTTTGGCTTCCGCGACACCGACGAGCAACGAACCGATCAGCCCCGGGCCCATCGTCGCCGCGACGCCGTCGAGGTCCCAGAACGTCGCGTCCGCTTGCAACAGCGCGTCGCCGATCGCCGGAGTTAGTGCTTCGACGTGCTTGCGCGCGGCGATCTCGGGAACGATGCCCCCGTACTCACCGTGCAGCTCGGCCTGCGACACGATGACGTTCGACAGGATCTTCCTGCCGCCCTTGACCACCGACGCGGACGTCTCGTCGCATGACGTCTCGATCCCGAGCACCAGCGAGTCTTCGCCCCAATCGCTGATCGGTTGCTTCTTGGTCTCCGGAACCGGGATCGTCAGAGAGTCGGCGAAACGCGGGTCGGGCCATGAACCCGGGAGCGGCTCCCCTACCTCAGGCACCGGTCTCGTCCAGTTCCTTGCGGATCTCGCCGAGCAGCAACCGGTACTCGGTCGTCGCGGCATTGTCGACGACCATCACGATCGCGTCCTCGTTGGTCTCGATGTAGTAGCCCTTGCGGATGCTCACCGGCGCGAAGCCGAACTTCTCGTACATGTTCTGCGCGACGTTGTTAGTCACACGGACCTCCAGCGAGATCACCTGCGCACCCCGCGCGATGGCTTCTGTGATGAGGGTCAGCAACATACGCGAGCCGACCCTGCGACCGTGGACGTCGGGATCGACGGCGATGTTCGTGATGTGCGCCTCCTTGCCCGTGAACATGAGCCCGGAGTAGCCGACGACCTCGCCTTCGCTCTTGGCGACTATGTAAGAGCGGGTCGTGCGTTGCGCGAGCTCGGACAGGAACAGGGACGCGCTCCACGGACGCGGGTAGACCCGGGCCTCGATCGACAGCACCTTGCGCAGGTGCCGTCGCCGCATCTTCGTGATCTCGATCTCGACGGCGGCTTCGTCCGGCTCGCGCGCGAGTGCCATCACGCCGACCTGCTCCCGCGGATGCGCTCCCAGTCGATCGGGCGGGCGCTGCGACGGAGATACAGCGGCGCGAGCTGGTACGGCGAATCGAAATCCTCGCGGAACAGTCGCGGCAGACTCAGCTCCACGAGTTCCTTCGCATCGGGGAACGCATGTCGCATCGAGCCCACCTCGACCAGCGTGCCGAGGTCGTCGAAGACCTCCCGGTAGAGGAGGGCGCCGCTCCCGACGAGGAGCACCTCCTCGGGTCGCGATGCGATCCCGATCGCCAGCTGGCCCGGCTTCTCCACGTGGTAGTCGGTCATCCGCTGCACGCCGCCCGGAGACGAGCGGTAGAACGCGTAGAAGACCTCACCGCGGCGGGCGTCGAGCACCGCGCAGATCGTCTTCGACGCATAGCGGACGCCGTAAGCGAGCAGATCGAGGCTCGTGATGCCGACGATCGGGAGCGACAGTGTGTGCGCCATCGCCTTGGCCGTCGCCACGCCCACCCGCATCCCGGTGAACAACCCCGGGCCGAGGTCGACGGCGACGGCGGACAGGTTGCGGTAGCCGATCCCGGCCTCCTCCATGCAGAACCGGGTCGCCGGGAGCAGGAACTCGTTGTAGGACGCGCCGCGCGACACCAGCGCACTGGCTACGAGTCCTTGTTCCGATCCGATCGCGACGCTCGCTTGAGGCGTCGAGGTCTCGATCCCGAGGACGAGCATCAGCCCTCCTGCTCCCGAGGCATATCCCTGTGCACATGCTCGCGTGCGTAGGGATCCTCGGTGACCACGAAGCGCTGCTCCTCGGTGGTCTCGGGCGATGCTGCATCGAGCAGCGTCTCGGCGGTATCGCGCATCGCCTGGATCTTGCGGATCCACTCCTGACCCCGCGGACGGAACACGATGCGACGTTCCTCCTCCGCGTCGACGTCGTCGCTGCGCCGGATCTCGACCTCGAGGTGGCGGCGCGGCAACAGCGGCGAGATCGCCTCGCCCCACTCGATCGCCACTATCGAGCGC
>JBOGWY010000381.1:0-4411 GCA_050694015.1 Actinomycetota bacterium
ATGCGAGGCGGTGGAGCTCGTTCCACAGGGCATCCGCCTCGAGAACATCCCGTCCTTCGACCGATTCACTGTGGGGGCCAGTTGCCTCACGTTGCAGATAAGCGCGCTCCACACGCCTGCGGCGGAAATGAGACCGAGAAAGGTTCACGACCGTTTGGCGCAAGTAGGCGGGAGAGGCGTCTCGGTTGCGGAGACCTCCGATGCGACCGGCGATCTTCACGAACGCGTCCTGTGTGATGTCCTCGGCGAGCTCGTTATCCCCGGTTAGGAGAAAGGCGAGTCGCTTGATCGAGTCAGCATGCGCTGCGTAGAGCTCAGCCAGTTTCCCCCGCGAGCTCTGCCCCACCCAGACTCCCATTGTGTGGTCGATCGATGTGCGTCCCATCACTACTAAGACGCATAGCCCCTCCACGAAGATACGGTCGTCTTACGAACCGCTCTGACCCCGAAATGAAGTTCGCGGTCGTAGATACGCAAAAACCACTAAATGATCATCTAAGCGTTGAGCTAGGTCGATCCCGCCGGCTTCGGATCGACCACGGGCGCGTTTGCGCTGGTGAGGAGCTCGGCGAGCTCGGCCGCGTTCTGCTGCGCATACGACCTGTAGCAGTTGTTCATCAGCACGTGCGTTTGCTTCGCCGACTCCCCTAGCTCCTTCACCTTCGGGGCCCACTCCTTCAGCTCTTTGTCCGAGTACAGATACTTGAAGCGGCGCTGCACCGAACCGCCCTCCCACTCTTCGTCGTTGTGACCGTGGAAACGGATCACCGCGAGGTCGGCGGTCGCCGCGACGATCGGCGGGATCGAGCTCTTGAAACCCTGGGGCATGTCGACGCACACGTACGGGAGCCCGTGGCCCTCGAGGAAGTCGAGTGTCTCGGCCTGGTTGTCGTCGGACATCCACGTCTTGTTGCGGAACTCGACGGAGATGGGATCGGGGGCCGCGCGCTTCGCGCACTCCAGGATGTATCCCTTGTTCTTCTTTCCGATCGGGAACCAGTGCGGGAACTGGAACAGCAGCGCGCCCAGCTTGCCCGCATCGCGTAACGGCTGCAGCGCGGAGAGGAACCGCTCCCATATCTCGTCCACGACCTTCGGGTCCAGATCGCCGACATAGACGTTCTTCTTGTCGGGCGCGTCGAGATCCTTATAGAGCGCTTCTCGTTTGGTCGGGTGCTGGGTGAGGAGCGAGAACGCCTTGATGTTGAACGTGAAGTCCTTCGGCGTTCGCTCGACCCATAGCTCCGAGTTCTTCTCCGACGGCGGGAAGTAATACGTCGAGTCGACCTCGACGAGCGGGAACTGCGTCGCGTAGAACTTGAGTCGCTCCTCGGCGCTGTCGGCACCCTTCGGGTACCAGCCCGAACCCAGCAGCGACTTGTCGGTCCACGACGCGGTGCCGATGAGGATCTCTCCCATAACCCAAAGCTAATCCCGGTGGTCGTCGCCGCCGACGCGTGGTCCCATGGGGTTCTCACGAGAAAAGGAGGCTCCGTGAAGCAGTCGGATTGGAAGAGCGTCATCGACGCAGCGACGGCCGCGGCGCACGCCTACTTCGAGTCTCTCCCGGAGCGCCACGTCTACCGGGCGGCGGAACCGGAAGAGATCCGTCCGCTCGTCGGCGGCCCGCTCCCGGAGACCGGGACTCCGGCGGAGGAGGTCGTAGCGGCTCTAGCGCAGGATCTCGATCCGTTCATCACGGCTCATGCGTGCGGACGTTTCTTCGGGTTCGTGATCGGAGGCATGCACCCCGCGGCCTACGGCGCCGAGCTTCTTACCTCCATGTGGGATCAGAACGCGGGCCTCTACGCGGTGACGCCCGGTGTCGCCGTCGTCGAAGACGTCGCGCGCGAGTGGGTCGTCGATCTCCTCGACCTTCCGCCCGACGCGTCTGCGGGATTCGTCACGGGCGGTCAGATGGCCAACTTCACGTGTCTCGCGGCGGCGCGGGACGCCGTCTTGCACGATTCCGGATGGGACGTCGAGGCGAACGGGCTCCAGGATGCACCGGGCGTCAACGTGCTCGTGAAGTCCGAGAAGCACAGCACGGTCGCCCGAGCGCTGCGGTACCTCGGGCTCGGGTTCAGCCACGCGACCGAGGTCGCGTCGGACGGCGAGTCGCGCATCGACATCTCCGGCCTCGACGCGGCGCTGCGGAAGACGAGCGGCCCGACGATCGTCTGTGTCGAGGCGGGCAACGTGAACACGGGATCGTTCGATCCGTTCACCGCGGTCGCCGACCTCGTCGAGGAGCACCGGGCCCGAGGGAACCCCACCTGGGTGCACGTTGACGGTGCGGTGGGGCTGTGGGCGCGGGCGTCGCGAACGCACCGCCACCTGACCGATGGGATGGAACGGCTCGATTCGTGGTCGACGGACGCTCACAAGTTGCTGAATGTCGCCTACGACTCCGGCATCGCGATCTGCCGCGACGCGTCGGCCCACCGTGCGGCTATGAGCGTGCACGCGAGCTACCTCATCCAAAGCGAGACCGACCGCACGCGCGATCCGATGGATTGGAATCCTGAATTCTCGCGGCGCGCCCGCGGGGTGGGGGTCTACGCGACGCTGAAGTCACTGGGGCGGGAGGGCGTTAGCGACCTCGTCAACCGAACGTGTGGTTTGGCGCGCAGGTTCGCAGAGATGCTGCGCGAGACCGGCCGGGTCGAGATCATGAACGAGGTGGCCTTCAACCAAGTGCTTGTACGCTGGCTCGCCGACGACGATGATCACGATGCGTTCAACGACCGCGTGATGGACCGCGTCCAACGCGAGGGCATCGCGTTCTTCAGCGGGACGAACGTTGGGGCCATGCGGTTGATGCGGATCTCCATCTCGGATTGGGCGACCGATGAAGACGACGTCGCCCGCGCGGTAGATGCCCTCGTACGAGCGGCAGAGGCTGGTTAGCCCGTCAGCCGGAGCGGACCCGTGCTCCCAGCGGTGACTTCGCGGCCCATGCCGCGGAATCGATGTCGCCGACGGTTATCTCCCTGCGGGTCGGCACGCGCGTGCGCGGGTAGCCGGCCTCGTCACAGAGCCCGGCGAATAGAACCGCGTCGCGCAGCGCGCACGCACGCGGGTCGTTGTTAAAGAACACGTAGATATCTTCGTCCGGCCCCCACTGGTCCTGCAGGCGTTCCATCCACTCAGCGAGCGTCCGCTTGTGATAGCAGGGCGGAGGCGACGCGACCCCGGCGTGGAAGCGCAGGAACGTCCAGTCGGTCGTCTTCCACAGTTCGGTGATCGATTTCGAGCCGCGGTCGGCGAGGCAGTTCGCGGCACCATGCTTCTCCAGGACCGCGCGAACGTCGTCGGTCCACCAACTGGCGTGACGGAACTCTACGGAAACGCGTACGCCGTCCGGTATCAACGACAGCGTCTCGTCGAGCGCCCGTAGATCGACCTTCAACGTCGGCGGTAGCTGAATCAGCACCGGGCCGAGCTTGTCGCCCAGCGCACGAGCGCGGCTGAAGAAACGTTGCACGGGCTCCTCGGGTTCCTGCAGTTTCTTGATGTGAGTGAGGTAGCGACTCATCTTGGCCGCCATAACGAAGTCCTCGGGCGTGCGCTCGCGCCACCTCGCGAACGTTTCCTCCTTGGGCAGCGAATAGAGCGAATAGAAGGAGTTGTTAAGCTCGACGATCTGGAAGCGCTCGCAGAAGAACTCGAGCCAGCGCGCCTGCGCCACACCCTGCGGATAGAAGGTGTGGCGCCAGTGCCGGTATTGCCAGCCCGAAGTTCCGATGTAGACGGTCACTCGTTAAGCGTTGCCGTCGCGCATCGGGCCCAATCCAGTCGGTCCGCGGCCGCTGTGACTCGCCTTGCCGGCAAGCGCTCGCTGGAGCTGATCCTTCGTCATGTTTGAACGGCCCTTGATGCCGCGCCGCTTCGCTTCGTTGTAGAGCTGCTCCTTGGTGCGGCCCTTCGGGCGGTCCGTCCCCGAACGCAGGCCACCGCGGCGACCCGACGACATGTCGCGCGTCGAGTTCTTCGATGACGATCTCGCTTCGCCCTCGCGGGCGCGCTCCTTGTTCACCGTAGAAGCGGCGATCCGCTTGGCCCTCTTGGTGGAAGTGCCTTGGTCCTTCTGGTTCTCGACGAGGTGCTCATACTGTCGCTCTCGCTTGTCGCTCCACGCCCTCTGTGACATAGGACGCCTCCTCTCGAAGATGCGTTCCCTCCCTGGGAGAGTCCTACCCATTAGGCTCGCGTGCGATGCCTCCGATCCTGCGCTCGCGACTCGCATTGGTCGCCCTCATGGGCGCGTTCCTCATCCCGATCGGGATGTCGTCGCTGCGCGGGCTGACCCACGTGCTCTCCTGCAAACAGGAGGCACGCCAGCCCTTCACGGTGATCGTTAGTCCGGTGGGCGAGCCGGAGGTGCTGAGCTCGATGCGCATCTCGAGAG
>JBOGWY010000382.1:0-10362 GCA_050694015.1 Actinomycetota bacterium
CATCACTGAGGAAAGTTAGGCGCGGTCAGCTAACGAGATCTGCGTCGGCCTCCCCGGACGCGTAACGCTTGACCATCTCGGCTTGGATCAGATCCAGAACCTCATGAACGCGCTTGCGGTTCGCACTCAGGTTGCGTTCGTGTTCGGCAACGGCTTCGATGCTGCTCCGGATCTGCTCTTCGGGCATCTTCGTGAGTCGTGCCAGCGTGGTCTCACCGACGATCTCTTCGACACGCCGACGCGGGATCTCGGTCGTGCGGGGCATGCTGAAATCCGGCGGACGCCGGGGCAGCGGAGAGGACGACTCACTCGGGCTGTCGTCGGCAAGGATCTGCGGAAGCCTCGAGATCACGTCCCCCTCGACCCGCCCGGCTCGATGGTCGAGCTCGGCCGAGAGGATGTCGAGCCGGGCCTGGCAGAGGCGGCGTTCGAACGACAGCTCGTTCTCGAGCTCGCTCGCCTCGTCACGCATCCCCTTGAGGTCGTCGGTGGAACGCTCGGGGAGACCCTCGACGTACGACGGGTCGGCGATGAGTTCGGAGAGTCTCCGCTTCGGCTCGGTCATGTCCCGAGGGTACCTCTCTAAAGTCCCAAAATCTCTCTGGTTCGGTCCGGAGTTGCGATCTCTCGGCCGCTCCGTGCGCCCATCTCGGCGACCCGGGCGATGAGTTGAGCGTTCGAGGTCGCCAGGACCCCGGGCTCGAAGTAGCGCACGTCCTCGAAACCGGTCCGGACGTGACCACCCGCGGCGATCGCCTGCTGCGTCACGGCCAGGTGCGCCTTGCCGATCCCGGTTGCCGTCCACGTCGCATCGTCGGGGAGGGCCGAAGCTAGAAAGTCGATCGACGCGTCCCACGCTGGCATCGCGCCGGGAACGCCGAGGACGAAGTCGTAGTGGCGGTGATGATCCCCACCGTGCTCCGCGTAGACGCGCTCCGCGTTGGCGATCATGCCGGCCTCGAAGATCTCGAACTCGGGGACGATCCCGAGCGCCCGCATGCGCTCGTAGAAGTGTGCGATCAACGGTGCCGGGTTGAGGAAGACTTCGTCGCCGAAATTGACGGTCCCGGTCGTGAGCGTCGCCATCTCCGGGCCCAGCCCCAGTGGAGCGATGCGATCCTCCTCGGTGTCGGTCACGGCACCGCCGCTCGAGAATTGCGCGATCAGATCCGTCGCATCCTTGATCGCGTCGCGTGCGGCCCGATAGGTCTCGACGTCCATGGTCGGCTTCCCGTCGGGGTCGCGGACGTGCAGGTGGTAGATCGAGGCCCCGGCGTCGCGACATGCGGCCGCGTCGGCGGCGATCTCTTCTGGGGTGATCGGAAGATTCGGCTGCTGGTCGGGCGAGAGTTCGGCTCCGATCGCGGCGACGGTGATGATCAGCGGGTCCACGCCCTTCACGCTACCTGTGGGCGCTTCGTGCTTGCTAGGGGACTAACAGAGTGAACTGACGAGCGGGTACGGGTTGATCGCGCTCCCGCCACCGGGGTGGAACTCGAAGTGCAGGTGCGGAGTTCCGGCCGCGTTACCGGTGTCGCCGACACTCGCGATCTGCTGACCCACCTGGACGCTGGCGCCCTCGCCGACGAAGTTCTCCTGGTTGTGCATGTAGTAGTAGGAGTTGCCGTCGGTGCCCGACAGGAACAGCATGTTGCCGCCACTGCCGTCGTAGGCCGCGTACGTGATCGTTCCCGACACGATCGCGACGACCGGCGTCCCGTAGTCCGCCATCATGTCGACGCCCTGGTGCGTGTGACCCGACCTCGCGGCGCCCCAGCTGTCGACGAACGAGACCGGCCCCGCGACGGGACACGTCATGTTGCCACTGACGTTGATCTTGACGGGGGCACCGCCGCCCGACGACGCTGGTGCTGCGGCCTGCGCGGCGGCGAGCTTGCGGCGGAGGCGCTGGTACTCAGCCGACACCGAGTGGAACTGCTCCTGGAGCTGCCCGTTCTCTTCGCGCAAGGCGACGGTGATCTTCTTGAGTTCCGCTTCGCGTTCGGCCAGGTCCTTGCTAACGACGTCGAGCTCGTCCTGCGTGCGGGACAGTTTCACGAAGACGCCGGAGTCCTGGGCCGAAACCTGTGAGATCAGCTCCGCGCGCGTCGAGAGCTCGGAGAAGTTCTTCGATGTGAACAACGCCTCGGCCATACCGATCGTGCCGCTGCGGTAAAGCT
The DNA here is from genome assembly GCA_050694015.1 of Actinomycetota bacterium. Classification (GTDB taxonomy): domain Bacteria; phylum Actinomycetota; class CADDZG01; order CADDZG01; family WHSQ01; genus JBOGWY01. The sequence continues at coordinate 2,181 of JBOGWY010000382.1, forward strand.
CGTCGGCACGGGCGATCGCGTCCGACATCAGCGATCGCTTCTCGTCCTCCAACTTCTGCATCCGCCGATCGAGCACCGCCATCTCGCTACGCACATGATCGTTCTGATCGCGGAGACGCTCGATCTCGATCGTGGTCGCGTCGAGTTCGCCCTGGATGGAATCCATCCGGGCTTGCAGATCTTTCAGCGATTCCTGCCCCGCGGCACTGCCCGAGAAAATCAAAGCAGTGGCTACAAGGAGAAGGCCCGCTATCCCGATCCGCGACAGTCGGGAGCCGATGCCTACAGACACGGCTGGGGACCGTAGCACAGGGGATTTGTTCGCTACTAGGAGGTTCTCCCCTGCTGACGGCCTGTGAAAGCGCGAAAACGAGGTGTATTTACACTGTAGTGAGCAGGGGTAACGCATTCACAAGCGCCAGCAGAAATTTTCTTCAAGATTCTTTTCGGGAAACGGACATCAGCCACAGGAGAACCACGATGAGAGGTGTCGAGGACTACCTCGAGGAGATCAAGCGGCTGGAAGAAGACGGTGAGCGCATCACCGCGACGGTGCTCGCGCGCATCCTCGACGTGTCGCTCCCATCCGCGTCGGAGATGCTCAAGCGACTGGCCGGCGAGGGTTACCTGTCGCGCGAGAAGGGTGGTGCGATCCTGCTCACCCCAGAAGGGCGGCGGCTCGCGCACACGATGCTGCGGCGACATCGTCTCGTCGAGTGCCTGCTCGTGCAGCAACTAGGCATGGCCTGGCACGAGGTCCACTCCGAGGCCCACAAGATCGAGCACGCCATCTCCGCGCGCGTCGAGGAAGCGATGGCGAAGGCGCTCGACTACCCCGACTACTGCCCGCACGGCCATCCGATCTGTCCTGTCGATCTCCGCGAGCTGCGTCGCTTGAGCGAACTGGACGCGGGCGAGGCCGGCGTCGTCGCGCAGATCTCGGAGCTGACCGAAGACGTCTTGCCGTACCTCGACTCGATCGGGATCCGTCCCGGGGCCGAGGTGAGGGTGAAGGACGTCGCGCCCCTGGAGGGCCCGATAACGGTGGAAGCAGCCGAGGGCCCGACCTCTCTGGGCCGAGAACTGGCCACGGTAGTCCGAGTAACGCCGCTCCCCGACGAATAGCGCGACCTTCTGCAGAAATTTCGCTCTCAGCGCGAACTGGCTACAGAACGTCGCCCGGTGTCGGCCGACCTCCGTGTGACGATGCCCCGGTGGACGAGCGCCTAATCCGCAGGATCGAACGGGAAGCCGGGTTGTCGGGGCTACTCGATGCTCTGACGTCTCTGCCCGCGACCGACCTCCAGTCTCTCCTCCTCGCCGTCTACGAACAACGGGCGACCGCGCTCACTCCCAGTGACGTTCTCCGGCAGTACGAGGAAAATCGCTTCGTCGCTCCGTCGACGACAGTTTCTCGGAAGTTCCACGAACTAGACGCACTCGCCCTCTCGCTCCTCGATGAGCGCTACGAATGGCTGGACCTCTCCCCCGTGGCGCCTCTCGGTGCGACCGCGGCCCTCGGCGATCTCGACCAGACACGCATGGTCAGCACCATCCGCAACACCGAAGTCGCGAGTGACCCAACGAACGTCATGGCACTCGAAGCAGCTCTTCGGAGACGCCGGAACGACGCGATCGTTCGGCTGGCGACCTCCCAGAGGGTGGTTCGGGGCCAGACCTTCGACCATCCGCTCGCGCGCCAGCACTTCCGTCTCATAGCGCTCTGCTCTGCAGGACGCGACCGCGGTCACCACGCCTTCGAGTTCGAGGCGCTCCTCGAGCATCTGCGCTTCTACCTGCGCTTCCTTGCCCAGGCCGCTGACATCGGTGTCCGCGCGACAACGCAACGTGTCCTTCTCTCGGCGTTCTCCGGCGATGCGCTCGTGCCCATCCTGGAACGGGAAGTGTCTGAGCCGCTCCGTGCCGAGTTCGAGATAGAGGTCGGCTTCGACCAGGACCGCGAGGCGGCCCGCAATTACTACGACGACATCGCGTTCTCGGTCGAGGTGCGCGGCCCCGAACACGAGCTTGCGATCGTTGACGGGGGCTTCGTGATGTGGACCCAGAAGCTCTTGGGCAACAACAAAGAGCGGCTGTTGATCAGCGGAGTGGGGACGGAACTGCTGGCGAGCTTGTGAGCTAGAGGCCGTAGGTGCGGCCGATGATCTCGCGCATGATCTCGCTCGTGCCTCCGCCGATCGGGCCCAGGCGCGAATCGCGCAGTGCTCGTTCGGCCGGGAACTCCGTCATGTAGCCGTAGCCCCCGTGGATCTGCACGCATTCGTCGGCGACCGCGAAGGCGACCTCGCTCGTGTAGAGCTTCGCCATCGAGACCTCGCGGATGGGGTTCTCGCCTGCCGCGTACAAACGCAGCGCGTTGTAGGTCATGGCCCGGCCCGCCTCGATGCGCGTCGCCATATCAGCGAAGCGATGCCTCCACACCTGGAACTTGCCGACCGGCCGGTTGAACGCTTCCCGGTCGAGGGCATACGCCTTGGCGAAGTCGTAGACGCGCTGCGCTCCGGAGACCTGGCCGAGCGCCATGATCAGGCGCTCCCACGCGAAGTTGTTCATGATCGCGAGGAACCCCTCGCCCTCGTTGCCCAAGCGATGCGAGTCCGGCACGCGCACCCCGGAGAACGAGAGCTCGCCGGTCGCACCGCTGCGCCACCCGAGCATCGGGATCTTGCGAGCCGAGTACCCCTCCATACCCGCCTCGATGACGAACAGGGTGATGCCGGAGGGCCCTGCGTCGGGATCGGTCTTCGCGGCGATCACCACGTAGTCGGCCCACGCGCCGTTCGTGATGAAGATCTTGGAGCCGTTGATCACCCAGTCGTCGCCATCCCGCTTGGCTGAAGTCTTGATCCCCGCGACGTCGGAGCCGGCGTCGGGTTCGGTCACGCCGAGACCCCCGACGATCGACCCCTCCATCGAAGGTACGAGCCACCGCTGGTGCTGTTCCGGAGTGCCGAAGTTGTAGACGTAGAGGGTCGCGAGGTCCTTGTGCGCGCCGAGGGAGGCCGACACACCACCGGAGCCGGCGCGCGCGAACTCCTCGGTCACGACCGCGTCGGCGACGAAGTCCGGGCCCGAGCCGCCGACCGATTCCGGGTATTTCATCCCGAAGAAGCCGAGCTCGCCGACGCGCTTGAAGATCTCCTTGGGGAAGTTCTGCTGCCGTTCCCACTCCTCGGCGTTCGGCGCGAGCTCCTTGTCCACGAACGAGCGCACCGCGGCGCGCAGCTCCTCGTGTTCGGGGCGGAACAGGTCTTCGACGAGCGCCGAGCTCACAAGCCCTCCATCCGTCCGATGACCTCACGCATCACTTCGTCGGTGCCGCCTCCGATGCGGATCAGCCGCGTGTCACGCCACGCGCGCTGGATCGGAACTTCCATGGCGTAGCCGTAACCGCCGAAGATCTGCAACGTCTGGTCGACGACCTTCCACGCGACCTCGCCGGTCAACAGCTTCGCCATCGATATCTCGCGCACCGGGTACTCGCCGTTGTTGACCTTCCACGCCGCCGAGTACACGAGTTGCTGCGCGGCTTCGATCTCGGTCGCCATGTCGGCGAGCTTGTGACGGATCACCTGGTGCTTGCCGATCGGCTTGCCGAACGTCGTGCGCTGCTGCGCGTACGCGAGGGCCGCCTCGAAACTGCGCCGCGCCCCCATGATCGAACCGGCCGCGCCGACCAGTCGTTCCCCTTGCAGCTCCCACGAGATGTTGTAGAAGCCTTCGCCCTCATTGCCGAGCACGGCGTCGTCCGGCACGAACATGTCGGTGAAGGAGATCTCGCCGGTGTCGGACGAGTGCATGCCGAGCTTGTCGAGCGTGCGCTCGACCTTGTAGCCGGGCGTGTCGGTATCGATGAGGAAGAGCGTGATGCCTTGGTGCCCGGCCTCACGATCGGTTTTCGCGACGAGAGTCATCACATCGGCGCGGCGCCCGTTCGTGATGAAGATCTTGCGTCCGTTGATGACCCAGCCCCCGTCGACCTTCTTCGCGGTCGTCTGGATGCCGGCGACATCGGAGCCCGCGTTGGGTTCGGTGATGCCGAGGCAGAAGATCTTCTCGCCCTTGAGCGCGGGAACGAGGTAACGCTGCTTCTGCTCCTCGGTCCCGAACTTGAACACCGGGGGCACGGCCATGTCGGTCTGCACCGCGACCGCCATCGCGACCCCGCCTGAGTTGCAGCGCGTCATCTCCTCGGCGAGCACGATCTGACAGAGGTAATCGGCGCCCGAGCCGCCGTAGGTCTCGGGATACGAGAGCCCCAGGAATCCGACCTCGCCGAGGCGCTCGAAGACCCAGTCGGGGAAGTCGTGCTGCGCCTCCCATTCGGAGGCGTGCGGCGCCAGCTCGGACTCGACGAAGTCGCGGATCGACTTGCGGAGGAGGTCGTGATCTTCGTTGAACGGCCACTGAGCCATGGCAAGCAGCGTAATCGCGCCGGGGTGCCATCATCGTTAGTGATGCCGACGCTCCGTCTCGTGCTGGTCGTAGGTCTCCTCCTCGGAGCGGCCTGCGGCGCGGAAGCCCCACCGGCCAACGGTGGCTCGGCGGGGACCGAGACGGCCCCGGACTTCACGGTGGAGACGTTCGCCGACGGGACCTTCGCTCTCGGCGAACAGCGGGGCAAGGTGGTCGTACTCAACTTCTTCGAGTCGTGGTGACCGCAGTGCCGGGCGGAACAGCCCCACCTCAACCAGTTGGCTGAGGAGTATCGGGAAGTCGTCTTCATCGGCGTGTCGAACAACGACACCGTCGCCGACGGCAAGGACTACGCGGCCACCTTCGACGTTCCGTATCCCCTCGCGCACGGACCCGAGGTGTGGACCGCGTACGACGATCCCTTCCGGCCCACGACGGTCGTCATCTCGGCCGAGGGTGAGATCGTCGAGCGCTTCATCGGCGAGGTGACCGGCGACGAGGTCGCCGCAGTACTGGAGAAACTCGTCTAGACGGGCGGCTTCGGGTCGTACTGGATCCCGCGTCGCACCTCGACCGCGCGCTCGCGCGAGTGGAGCCGCGCGACCAGGTGAAGCGCCATGTCGATCCCGGCCGACACACCCGCCGCCGTGACGACGTTGCCGTCGTCGACGTAGCGCTCCTGTGTCTTCACCTGGATGGCGTTACCGAGGGAGCCGAGGAGCTCGAGCGCGTTCCAGTAGGTAGTCGCGGGCCGACCGTCGAGTAACCCGGCCGCCGCGTACACGAGAGAGCCGGTGCACACGCTCGTCATCAACGTCCCACGATCGGCCGTCTTGCGAACCCAGCTCAGCATGTCGTCGTCCTTGAGCTCCCGGCGCGTGCCGATACCGCCGGGATAGACGAGGACGTCGATGGGAGGCGCCGAGTCCCACGCGTGATCGGGGATCACACGCAGACCCTTGGCGCACGTCACCGGTTCGGTCGTGCGCGCGAGCGTGAACACGTCGAGGCCGTCGTCGGGCCACAGTTGGGCCCAGTAAGACAGCACCTCCCAGGGCCCGGCGAAGTCGAGCTCCTCACAACCGTCGAAGAGAAAGATCCCGATGTTCATTCGCCCAGCAGCGCCCTTCCGATGATCATCTTCTGGATCTCAGTCGTGCCGCCGCCGATCGAGATCAGCTTCGCGTCGCGCATCGAGCGTTCGATCGGAAACTCCTTGATGTAGCCGTAACCGCCGAAGATCTGCGTGGCCTCGGTCGCGTTCTTCATCGCGGCCTCCGCGACGAAGTACTTCGCAACGCTCGCTTCGACCTCGTGCGGCAGTCCCTCCTGCTTGAGCCACGCGGCGCGGTAGAGCACGAGCCGGGCCGCATCGAGGTTCGCCTTCATCTCGGCGACCTTGTGCTGGATCGCCTGGTGCTTCGCGATCGGCTTGCCGAACGCGTTGCGCTCCTTCGCGTACGCGATCGCGGCGTCGAGCGACGCCGTCATGCCTCCGACGGACGACGCGATCATCACGCAGCGCTCCCAGTCGAAGCATTCGAACGCGACCTGCCACAGGGCCGCGCCCTCCTGCCCGAGGATCGCGTCGTTACTCACCCGGCAGTCGTCGAAATGGAGAAGCGACAGCGGCGACGATCGCGTGCCCATCTTGTCGAGGTCCTTGCCCACCGAGAAGCCGGGGTTGTCGGTCTCGACGATGAACGCGGTCACGCCCTTGCCCGGCCCGGCGTCCGCGTCGCTCACCGCGATCACGATGACCGAGTCCGCGATCGAGCCGTTCGTGATGAAGATCTTCGAGCCGTTGATGATCCAGTCGTTGCCGTCGCGGCGCGCGGTCGTCTTGATCCCGGCCGCGTCGGAGCCGGCCTCCGGTTCGGTGATCGCCATCGCCCCGATCGCCTCGCCGGTGCACAGCTTCGGCAGATACTTGCGCTTCTGCTCATCGGTCCCGTGCAACCAGATGGGAACCGTGCCGATCGTGATGTGGGCGCCTACCGACAGGCCGAGCCCGGCGTCGTGACCGCCCTCGGCGAGCGCCTCCAACGCGAGGCACGTCGTGATGATGTCGGCGCCCGAGCCGCCGTGCTCCTCGGGGATCGGGAGGCCCAGGAGGCCGAACTCGCCGAGCTGGTTCCACACGTCGTGATCGAAGCGCCCCTCGACATCGCGCTCGTGCGCTCCCGGCTCCACCACCCGCGTCGCGAAGTCCTTTACCGACTTGTAGAACGCGAGCTGCTCTTCTGTGTGCCGGAAGTCCATGGCCGAAGACTACGGCGGAAGGTATGAATCAAAGATGGTGGAGCTGAACCCGGTCCTCGCGCCGCTCGCGTTCCTCGTCGGGACCTGGCGTGGCACCGGCGAGGGCCACTACCCGACGATCGAAGACTTCGCCTTCGAGGAGGAGCTCATGTTCTGGCACCTCGGTGGCGGCTTCCTCGCGCACATCCAGAAGACGTGGTCGCCGGCCGACCGCTCCCCGCTGCATTCCGAGCAGGGGTACTGGAAAATCCAGCCGACCGGAGTGGAACTCGTGGTCGCGCACTCGTTCGCGGTCGTCGAGATCGGCTACGGCTCACCCGACGGTCACAGCATCACGATCGAGTCGAGAGACTTCGCCAAGACCACGAGTGCGAAGACGATCGATGCCGCCACGCGTCGCTACTCCGTCGACGGCAACCTCATGAGCATCACCGTCGACATGGAGTTCGGCGGCCACCCGATGCAGCACCACCTCGATGCCGAGTTGAAACGGGTCGGTTAGTCCAGCGCGTCGGCGAGTCGAACCCCGAGAAGAGCAGCCCCTACCTCGGTCACGAGCAACATCACCGCGCGCGGCTTGGACAGATCGCGCCACCCACCGAGAGTTCCGATCGCGTCGGCGGCGTCCGCCATCGCAGAGGCCTCGAGCCACCTACGCGGCGAGCTGCCGCTATCCAGCGAATGGATGATCCCGAGGCCGATCGCGACGTCGCGCGCACCGAGGCCGCGGATCCCCATCTTCGAGACGACGTCCTCGGCGCGCTCGCCGACCCACATCTTGATCGTCCAGCGCGGCGCGAGGAAGCACAGCACTCCGATCACGATGCGCGCCCATGCGAGCCCGCGCGCTAGTTCCTCGTCGCTCCAAGTGTCATCCATCGCCCAATGCCTTTCTCACAATCACCCTGTCGTGCTCCCACGCCCAATCGACGTCGTCGACCTCGCCCGGTTCTACCCATCTGAAGTCCGCCACATCATCCGCAGCCTTCGGATCGCCCGAGGACAGCCTCGCGCGGAACCCGAGCGAGAGGACGAACTCGCCCTCGGGACCGTACTCGTGCGGGACCGCTTGCACGAAGTCGTCCATCGTCACGTCGATCTCGACGCCGAGCTCTTCCATCACCTCGCGCCGAAGCCCGGCGAGTGGTTCCTCTCCGGGGCCGAGGAACCCGCCGGGGATGTCGTACTTACCCTTCTCGGGCTCGCGCCCGCGCTGGGTGATGAGAGCGCGCCCGTCCCGCACAATGACGCAGCCGGCGGTGGGGGCCGAGTTCCGGTACCAGGAGCGCCCGCAGTTCGGGCACAGGTATCCGGTGGGTTCGTCGCCCGGCTCCAGTTCGCTGGCGCACGACGGGCAGAACTTGAACGGCTTCACTTCTCGCGCGACGGCGGCGCGCTCTTGCCGGCCTCGGCCTCGTCGAAACGAGCGAGTGCGAATAAGAGGTCGGATACCCGGTTGAGATAACGGAGCACCTCGGGGTCG
>JBOGWY010000383.1:0-5388 GCA_050694015.1 Actinomycetota bacterium
GGGCGTCTGGATCGGCGCGAACGCACTGGCAAAGGAGCGGTCGCCGACTACGACCAGGCGGGTGACCGTGACCCCGTTCGCCACCTGCGTCCTTACGTCCTCGGGGATCAGATTGCGCCGCGGGAGCGGGTCGGGGAGCCGCGATGCCACCGTTCGGCCCTGCACGACGAGCGAGGGGAACGGTTCGCCAAGACGGCGCCGGGCGCCGATCAGATCGATCGTGTCGATGTAGTTGCCTGCCGCGACGAGACCGATGCGGCGTTGCGGCGTGGTCGGCGAGTTGACCTCGTGCGCGGCCATGAGGGCGATGGCATCGCGGGCGACCTGCGCGGGAGCGGCGGCCGCATCCGTCCGGCCGCGGAGCAACGTGGTGATCACCAGGGACCCGTTGATCTCGAGCTTGTCGAGCGTCTTGAGCTCGCGCGGCTCCTGCTGCTTGCCGAGAGCCGGGCCTTCGCCGTTGAACGCAAGGATCTGTCCGTCGGGCGCCATCACCATCAGGAAGTCGAACTCGAAGATCTCGCGGAAGTTCTCCACTTGGGCGTCGAGATCCCCCGTCCCGATCTCGTCCGACACGAAGGTGGAGATCTCGCCGACGTCGTTGGCCAGTCGCGTCATGTCGGTGTCGAACTGCTCCAGCGTTCCTCTGGCCTGCACGCGGACGTCGTCGAGCTCGGCATCTTGGACGCTGGTCGAGATCACCCCCGTCAGAGCCGACGCCAGCGCGAGCACCACGGCGACGAGGAGCCCCGCGAACGCGGCGACGAACCTCGTCCTGACCGACGAGCGCGCCGCGGTCCAGAACCACGCCGCGAGCACGACGAAGCCGAGGGCTTTCGAGGCGTGAGCCGCGTACGAGAACCCGGACACGACACCGGCTCCAAACTGGAAATCGGGGGCCGCGGCCGTGAACAGCTCCGACAAGCCGAGCAGGAAGGCCGCCAGCGACAACCGGCGAAGCGCGCCCCGGTCCCCGCGCGCGGCGCTGAGAGAAGCGGCGGCCACCGCGAAGGCGGCCCCCGTGGGAGCCAGCAGCAACGGCTCCTCGAGCTCCCAGCCGGCGATCGCCACCGCGCCGGCGCTCGCTCTCATACCGCCCACGATCCCGACGAGAACGAAGGCGAACCCCAGCGTGCGGGCCGCCACCAGCATCTGTGAGCCGTCGATGCCGAGGTCCAGATCCTCCAGCTGAGTGAAGGCTCCTCCGTGGAGCACCTGCGCGAGGGCGAGGATCCCGAAGCCGACGGTCACCTCGACGCGGTTCGAGACCTCGCCCGGGACGAGTCCGGGCCGCGTCAGTACAAGGAACGCACCACCGGCGAAGACGAGGAAGCCGAGGAACTCGACGGTGAAGTGAAGGGGAACTGCCAGGAAACTCTCAACCATCGCTACAAGTTTCCCACGGTGGTGCCGTGTCGCCCTGGTTCGCTGCCGGTGTTAATCGAGGGCTTCGAGATAATCGAGCGCCTCGGAGAAGTTGGATATCTCGACGACCTCGATGTCGGTGGCGGCGCCCTTCGCGGCGGCGAAGTTGGCAGCCGGCGACAGGAAGATCTCGGCCCCCTCACGTTCCGCACCGGCGACCTTTTGTTCCACCCCTCCGATCGGTCCGACTCCACCGTCGCAGGAGATCGTTCCGGTGCCGGCGATCGTCTGTCCGTGTGTGAGGTCGTCCGGCGTGAGTTGGTCGTAGAGCGAGAGTGCGAACATGAGACCCGCCGACGGCCCGGCGATGTCGCCGGGATCGAACTTCACATCGACGCCCGGTGTGAAGCGGTAGTTGATCGGCTCCATGTAGACGCCGAGGAACGGCGCGCCGCGGTCTTGAGGACTCGCTACCGTCCGGACCCGAACGACACGGCGTTCGCGCTTGCGGACGATCGTCAGCGCGACCTCGTCACCGATTTCGTGTTGGTCGATCCGGCGCCCGACATCGCACGTCGTCTGGACACGATGTGCGTCGACCGCGACGATCTTGTCTCCCGGATCGAGGACCTCGGCGGCCGGATAGTCGCGCACGGTGCCGAGGACGCGCGCGCCGTCGCCCTTCGGTCGCCCGAACCCGAGTGCGCCGAACGCGACCTCTTCCGCCGAACGGTTCGCGTCGCGCATCTGCGCTTCCTGATCCCGCTGGAGTTGCTCAAGTGACTGGCCCCCGGTGACCGACTCGGCGTCGACGATCACCTTGCTCTTGTCGAAGCCGGCCCAAATCATCTCGGCGAAGGTGACCTCGATGTCCACGCTCACCGTCGTCACCAGGAATGTCCCTTCCGACGAATAGGTGCGCGTGTCGTCGACCTTGACGAGGTCGTCCACGGCCGGAGTCGGGCCCGGCAGGTACGCGTAGAAGATCGGGATCGGGACGAAGAACGCGACGACCAGCAGGATCGCCCCGAAGATGCCCACGACGGCCCAGCGCCAGGGATTGAAAGAGACCGGCCGCGCTCCCGGGGGCGCCGGTTGCTCCCAGTCGGGTTGCTCGAACATGGAAGAAGAGTAGGCGGAGGTCTGGGGTTAGGCGGCGCTCAGCCGGCGAGGAACATCGACTTCAGGCTCTCGAAGGCCTCGAGGCATTTCCCGGCCCCCAGCACGACCGCTTCGAGAGGTTGCTTGGTGACGTGCACGGGGACCTCGGCCTGCTGCGAGAGCAGCATGTCGAGGCCCGACAGCATGCCCCCGCCGCCGGCGAGCGTGATGCCGTTCGTCAGGACGTCCTGGACGAGGTCGGGAGGCGAAGAACCGATGCACTCGATCACGGCGCTCACGATCGCGCGGATCGGTTCGTGGATCGCCTCGCGCACCTCCTCAGATGTGATGAGGATGTGCTTGGGTAGTCCGGTAGCGAGGTCGCGGCCGCGCAACTCGGCCTTCTTCTCCTCGGCGAGCGGGAACGCGGAACCGATCGAGATCTTTATGCGCTCGGCGGTCCGTTCGCCGATCGCGATCGTGTACTCCCGGCGGACCCAGTTCTGGATCGCGCCGTCGATGTCGAAGCCACCGACCCGAACCGCCGTGTTCGTGACGATGCCGCCCATCGAGATGAGGGCGACCTCGCTGGTGCCACCACCCACATCGACCACGAGATTGCCCACGGGCTCGTGGATGGGGAGACCGGCACCGATGGCGGCGGCGAGAGGCTCCTCGATCAGGTAGCAGGAGCGCGCCCCCGCAGAGAGCGTGGCTTCCTCGACCGCACGACGTTCGACCTCGGTGAGCGCGCTCGGGACGCACACGAGAACCTTCGGACGCGAGAGACGGTTGACGCCCGAGCGCTGCAGGATCAGACGGATCAGCTTCTCGGTGACGTCGAAGTCGGAGATCGCGCCGGAACGCAGCGGGCGGACTGCGACGATGTAACCGGGGGTGCGACCGATCATCTGCCACGCCTCGTCGCCCATCGCGAGGACCGCGCCGGTCTCCTTGTTCAGTGCAAGGACGGTCGGCTCCGAGAAGAGGATCCCGCGCTGCCGTTGGTAGACGAGGGTATTCGCGGTGCCGAGGTCGATCGCGAGGTCGCGTGCCACCTATCTATATTGCCCTGCGGTCGACCGGAAAGCCGGGAACGCCGGCGATTACCTACGCGCCGCGGCGTTGGGGTTGCTGGTTCATCCGCTGTAGCGCGGCGCGACGCCGGGCTTCCACGCGACGCCGGGCGGCCTCGCGGCGAGCGGGATCCAACGGAACGGCACGGCCGGGAGCACGCTTGGACATCGGGCGGCGCCCCTCTTGAGCGGCACGGCGGAAGGGTCCGGGGGCCGCGTACGGAGCGATCTTCTCGAGGCTGGCCCTGAAGCCCTCGACCGTATCGAGATGTGCACGTTGGCGGCGCTGCTGAACCCAGAGGCTCCCGATACCGACTCCGGCAACCGCGAGCAGGATGACAAGGTAGATCACGCTTCTTCCCCTTCTTCGTCTCGGTCGTATGGCTCCGCGATGCGAGGCTTTGCTCGAAACCTCGCTTTAGTGAGCGGGTGAGTTCACCGCTCCGACCTATCTTGCGGGAGGCTATCAGAGCGTCCTCGATGACGCCTGTCGCCACCTTGACTCGCTATTTCGCTGGCCCCTTCGGGGTTCCTTCTATTGTCGTCCAGAAAGCAGCCTTTTTACGGTTCTCAAGGCCACTAACGCCCCCAGCGCCCCGGCACCGGCCAGTGCGGCCCGCCTGACATCTGTCCTTTTGACCGTTCTGTGCCCGAGGCGGACCTGGTCGCGCACCCGATCGACGGTCTCGGTGAAGATCTCGTGGTTGCTGTGTTTGGCCTTGAATCCCGCTGCGGCCAGCTTCTCCGTCGACACCACCCACGGGTGCATCACGTAGTGGAGCATCCCGGCGGGGGTCTCGGACAGCCCGAGGTCCCACATCTTCTCCATCAACGAGAACGCGACCGGCTCGGTGAGCTCGAAGCGGCGCCGGCCGATGATCGCGACCATCTCGTCGGCCTCGAGCCATCCCTCGGCGGCGAGGTTGTAGACGCCCTCGAGATCCGTGGTCACCGCCATCTGCAGGGCGTCGGCAACGTCGTCCTCGTGGATGTACTGCAACGGAGCCCTGTGACCCTTGATTGAGAACAAGAAAGGCGCCTCGAGCGTGTGCGACCACGCGTTGTCCACATGAGGCCCGAAGACGATCGCCGGCCGGAACACGACGAAGGCCAGATCGGGATATTCGTCGTTGACCTCGCGCACGATGTATTCGACCTCCAGCTTGTGCGTGGGATAAGAGAAGTCGAGGTTCGCGCGCAGCGGTGACTCCTCCGTGAGCGGGATCGGGTTGTCGCGATGCGCGCCGTAGACGATCGCCGTCGACGTGTAGACGACCTTCTTCACGCCCGCCTTACCCGCGCAGCGGAAGACGTTCTGGCTCCCGTTGACGTTGACGTCGCGCATCAGGACCTCGTCCTTGATCGGATCCATGATGAACGCGAGATGCACGAGGATGTCGACGTCGTGCAGGCGCGACTCGAGCGTCGGGTCGCGGACGTCGACGTGGTCGAAAACGAACTTGGGATGAGTGAAAGCCGGCGTTCGAACGTCGAAGCCGATGATCCGCTCGACGGCGGAATCCTCGACGAGTTGGCCGATCAGTCGCTGCGCGATGTATCCCGACGCGCCGGTGACGGCGACGGTCAGCGGGGCCCTCTTCGTAGCGCTCATGCGTACGCAGCGTACCGGCCTATCCTGGCCTCCAGATATGAGCCAGGACCCGTTCGACATCCCCCTGTTCCGCGAGATCCAGAAGATCCTCGCCTCGGGCGAGGGTCCGCTGAACATGGAGATCGCCCGTCAGGTGGCGACCGCCGTGACGCAGGACCTGGGTGGATCGAGCGGCGACCTCGACGCGGCTCGCGAGTTGCAGGAAGCGGTGCATTCCGCCGAGCTGCTCGTCTC
>JBOGWY010000384.1:0-7396 GCA_050694015.1 Actinomycetota bacterium
ATAGCGCCCCGGGAAGTCGTCGACCAACGCTGCGATCTGGGGGCCGAGCTCGTTCCATTCGGCGACGACCTCGGAGAAAGAAAGCCCCCTTCGCGCGCGGACCTGCACATCGGTCCACTCGTCCGACGCGAGCTCGGCGAGGTTGCCGGCCAGAACGTCGGCGCACGCGCCCGACAGATGCGCGATCAGGTCGTGGACCGACCAGCGGGGACACGCGGGGACCGGGATCGAACCCGGATCGTCCAGACCACCGACGAGCCCCAGCATCTGCTGACGGAGGTCCTCGTAGATCGCTCCCTTCGCCCGCAGGCCCGTTGCCGTGGTCACGCTGCCCATGTCGCCCTCCTCGCCCTCGCCGCCGCCTACGGATATCGTTTCTAATACTGTAGTTTTATAAAGCTCGTGGTAGAGTACCACCATGCAGGAGACCCTGGAGGCCGTGAGCAGTCCCCGGCGGCGGGAGATCCTCCGGCTGGTGTGGGACGACGAGCTCCCCTCCCGGGCGATAGCCGCCCACTTCGACGTGACGTGGCAGGCGATCTCGCACAACCTGCGCGTGCTGCGCGATGCGGGCCTGGTCTCCGAGCGCCGTCAGGGGACGCAGCGCCTCTATCGCGCCGATCGCGACAAGCTCGGCCCCCTCGAAGCGTTCTTGAAAGAGATGTGGCGGCACGACCTCGACACTCTCGATCGCGTCATCGATCGCGATCGCGGGAAGGCGTAGCGATGAGTTCGTGGAAGGTGGAGCTGGAACACCGCGTCGGCGCTCCGCCCGATGTCGTCTTCGATTACTTCACCGATCCCGAGAAATATCGTCGCTGGAAAGGCATCGACGCCGAACTCGATCCTCGACCCGGTGGGATCTATCGCGTCACGATGCGTCCCGAGGTCTGGGTCAGCGGTCAGTACATCGTTGTGGACCGCCCGCATCGTCTCGTGATGACGTGGGGGTTCGAGAGCACGCTCGACGTGCCGGAGGTCGTCACGGAGGTTCCGCCGGGCGCGAGCACGGTGGAGTTCACGTTCATGCCCGATCGCGACGGAACGATCGTCCGGGTACGGCACGCGGAGCTGCCGAGCGCGGAGTCCGTCCGGTTCCACACGCTCGGGTGGAACAACTACCTCGAACGCTTGGGTGACGTCGTGGAGGGGAAGGATCCGGGCGTCGATCGGATGGCGTCCCTCGGACGCGACCTGCGAGGTCGATCGACCGGAGGCTAGCCCTACGTCCGTAAGGGCGAGCCGCCCGGGGACAGTCCCTTCTCGGCCTGCGATATGGCCCACGCCGCGTTCACCAGGCCGATGTGACTGAAGGCTTGGGGGAAGTTCCCGAGGAGCTCCCTGGTCTCGGGATCCACTTCTTCCGCCAACAGACCCAGGTCGTTGACGAACCCGATCGCGTTCTCGAACGTCGCGCGCGCCTTCGTAACCTCGCCCGCGAGAGCCTGCGCATGCGCGAGCCAGAACGTGCACAACAGGAACGTCCCTTCCTCGCCCTCGAGGCCGTCGGGAGCCAGGTAGCGGAAGACCAGGCCGTGCTTGTCGGTGAGCCGCTCCTCGATCGCGTCGACGGTAGAAACGACACGATGGTCGGTCCCGGGCAGGAACCCGACGATCGGGACCATCAGCGCCGATGCGTCGAGGTCTTCGGAACCGAACGCCTGGGTGAACGCCCCGGCCTTCTCGTTCCACCCATGCTGCAGGATCGCATCGGCGATGCGATCGCGGATCTGCGTCCATCCGTCGACGCGTTCCTCCGCGCCGAAACGATCGGCCATCGAGATCGCTCTTTCCAGGGCGACCCAGCACATGAGCTTCGAATAGAGGAACGGCTGCGGGTCGCCGCGGACCTCCCAGATCCCCTGATCCCGCTCCTCCCACCGCGCCGCGGCCGTGTCGGCGACGTCGACGAAGAAACTCTTGGTCGCGTCGTCGAGCTGTTCGAACTGGTCCGACAGGCGGTACACCGTGTTGAGCAGCTCGCCGTACACATCGAGCTGACGCTGGCTCCACGCGCCGTTACCGACGCGGACGGGTCGGCTGTTCCGCCATCCGCTGAGATGCGGTAACTCGCGCTCGGTCAGGTCATGCTCGCCGCCGATGCCGAACATGATCTGCAGATCGGCGCCGGAGCGCAGCTGTGCCGATGCCGCGCCGGTCAGGTAGTCGAAGAAATGGTCGACCTCGTCGGGGCACGCGGCAACCCATAGCGCCTCGACGGTCAGGCTCGCGTCGCGAACCCACGCGTAGCGGTAATCCCAGTTGCGCTCCCCTCCGACCTCCTCGGGCAGCGACGTCGTGGTGGCGGCGACGATGGCTCCGGTCGGCTGGTAGGTGAGCGCCTGCAGCACACGCCCGCTGATGTTGATCAGATCTCGCCACGGACCCTCGTATGCCTGATGGTGGCTCGACCACGTCTGCCACGCGGTGATCGTGTCGTCGAGGCGGCGCGTCGCGTCTTCTTCCGTCCACCACTCCGGGGGAGGCGCCGATGTGGAGTGATACTGCACCGCGAAGGTCATCGAGTCACCGGCGTTCAACTCGATCTCTGCACGCGCCGTTGCGCCGTCGATCTCGAGATGTAGTGGTGTGCACAGGAAGAGCACGCCGGCGCCCCCGCGCGCTCTGATCCCGAGGTCCATCCTCTGGAGCAGCGGTTCGATCAAGCCGTACTCGGGACGCGGCGCGAACGCGACGTCGACCGCGACGGTTCCGCGCGTGCAATCGATGCGGCGCACGAGAAAGTGGGGACTCTGTGCCCCGAGATCGTGACCGCGCTCGTTATCGCCCACCGCGAGCGCGTCGGTGAGGACGAGCGTCCCTCCGTCTTGGTCGAAGGTCGTCTCGAGCACCATCGTTTCCTCGATGTATCGACGCGTCGAGGTCGCGTCGTTGCGGGGGCGGATAGAGAAGTAGCCGGCGTTCTCGTCCAGCAGACGCCCGAAGACCGACGGAGCATCGAAGCGTGGGAAACAGAGCCAGTCGATCGATCCGTCGCGCGACACCAACGCGGCGGAATGGCAGTCGGAGATCAGCCCGTAGTCACCGATCGGCCTGTCGCCCACGCCGAACTCCTTACGATCGTCTGCGAGATTCCGAGACCGACTCGACCACACGGGCGGACGATTGCCAACCCTGAACGGCGTTTAGGGTCGTGCCGCCGGACCCGAGAGAGGACCTACCGTCGGCGCCGCCCTGCCACGGTCAGCACCTGTGACTGTGCTCCCGTGCACGACAGGGCGCTCGATTTTCTCTCGAAAACGATCGCTTGCCATCTTCCCCATCTGCGCGGAGACCGCGCGATGCGCCAGCTCCCGTCACGGGCTGTGTAGACCGCGCCGCGTCTACGGAAGACGCCGTCGACCTTCTTCCTCAGCACGACGCGCCGCGTCGCTATGCAGGAATCATCCGTAGAAAACACACTGCCTCTGAAACCTCTGCGCGGGCGGTAGCGCAACGAAAGCGTCGTCTCCGCGACCTCGGGTTCCGGGTCGCCGCCGGGGCCGACCGTTGGTTCGGGCTGTGGCGACGCGGTTGGGTGCGGCGCCGGGCCGGGCGGAGGCGAAGTGCCGTTCCCGGTCGAGGTGGGGCTCGGGGTCGGTGTCACCGACTCGGTCGGCGTGGGCTCGGGAGTCTCGGTCTCGGTCGGCGTGGGCTCCGGAGTCTCGGTCTCGGTCGGCGTGGGCTCCGGTTCTGCCTCCTTCATCACTACGGTCGTCTCGACGCGTTCGGCATCGAGAAGTACGGCCGGATGCGCCGTTCCGACCACCCCCGGATTGAAGAGGGTCGCATCGGCTCCGGATGGATCTTCGATGACCTGGTCCTCTTGAGTGATCTCGCCGAGGTCGGTGGTGAAGTCGACGACGAGACCTGGAGGCGTGTTCGCCACGGTGAGCCGCGCCGAAAGTGTCGCCGACTCTTCCGGCTCGAGCGTGTCGTGTGAGCTGGTCAGCCCGATCTGAGCCCACCCGGAACCGGGGGTCTGACCTACCGACGTATCGCAATCGTCGCCGAGGTTCGGCCCCTCGTTACATCCCCACCAGTTCCCCTCGAAGGACACGACGGTGCCTGAACCAGCATAGAGACCGGCCGGATCGGCTCCGAGCGCGTCCCCCACCGCGTTCGAGTCGCGTCCGTTGCCGAAGATCCGGTTCCATCTGACGGACGCGGCGACAGGACCGCCGGCCGTGCGGACCACGACGCCGGTACCGTTGTCGTGCACGTTTCCCTCGTGAGCCGAGACCGCGAGCGGCGTGGTGGCGTCGCGGTTCGCGATGTCGATCCCAACTCCCGTGTTACTGATCTCGTTCGAGATGAGCGACGAGTCCCCGCGCACGTAGATGCCGACGTCACCGCCGATGATCGTGTTTCCTTCGGCCGTTCCGTCGGTGATCTGGAGAGAGATGTCGTTGTTGAAGAAGTCGTTGTTTCGCACGATCGCGGAGTCGATGCCCTCGAACTCGACCACGCCCAGGGATTGAAATTGAGACCCGCCGTCCGGTCCACACGTGGAAGCCGTGCACCGGTGATCCAGTAACACATTGCGTTCCACGACCGCTCCTACGGAGTCGATCGCGGCCCCGACGAATGGATCCGCTATCTGGATGCCGAACTTACCGGCGGGGTCGGGCGAGCTCCCTTGGAAGGTGTTGTCGTGGACATTGCCTGCGCTGTCACCGTCGATCGTCACTCCGGCACGTTGGTAACCGGTGACCTCGTTACCGCTGATCTCGACGTCCGCACCTTTGACGAGCCGGATGGCGAAACCGCGGTTGTGACTGCCCTGTGCCGGGCCTATGTCGACGATGGAGCTGTCCTTGATGACCCCGTCGACATTCGAGAACAGGACACCGGTCGCGTTCAAACCGGTCATCCCGTGACCGCCGTCGATACGGAGATCGTCCAGGATGACGTCGATCAGACCCGGTGCCGGCGAGTCGAGCCGGATGAGTGCTTGGTAGCTCACGGAATCGATCGAGACGCTCGCGAGCGCCTCCGGCGTCGATATGACTGAGTCGTCACCCGACCCCACGAGAGTGAGCGATTTCCTGATCACAAGCTGTTCGGGATAGGTGCCGGGACAGACGTTGATCGTCGACCCCGCCGGAGCGGCGAGGACGGCGTCCGAGATCGTCTGGAAGGTGGCCGTACCGAAGTCGCATGGCTCGGTACCGCCGTCGTCCACGACGAATTCGGCCGGACGTGCGACCCCGGGCAGCAACATGACGGCCAGGGCCGTTACAACGGAGACCGCGATCGTGCGACGCATGCCCACCTCTCCCGCGAAGGATCTTGCTTGTATTCCTTGGGGCTGCGGATTAGGCGGGCGGGAGCGGTTTCCTGCACCGGCATCCCGATCCCGGACGCGACGAAGGGGCCCGAAGGCCCCTTCGTTTCTCAAGCTAGATCGTTAGATCTACGCGGAGACGACCTGGACGTTCGTCGCCTCGGGGCCCTTCTGACCCTGACGGGCCTCGAAGGTCACGCTCGCGCCATCGGCCAAGGTCTTGTAACCCTCGGTCTGGATGTTGGAGAAATGGACGAAGAGATCCTTCGAACCATCTTCCGGAGTGATGAAGCCAAAACCCTTGGCCTCGTTGAACCACTTAACGGTACCGGTTGCCATGTAGATACACCTCCCTGCTTCGTTCTGGAACACGCACAGGGAAGAGAAAGTCCAACCACGTACACGCTCTTTATTAGTTGCATAACCCTACAACACGCTGTCTAGGGCCCCCATTCCGTAGGCGGTAGCCAGGCCGTGGCGAGGGCCATGCTTGCATCGCTGTCGCTCCGCTGGAGACAATCGTCGTAGTGAGCTACCGGATCTGGGCCGTGGTCGCCGTTCTCATCGCGCTCGGTCTGATCGCCGTTGCGATCGCCGGGGCGATCGAGCTCGACTCGGGCTTCGTGGAACGCCGTGCGGCCGCTCGTCTGATAGGTCTGGCCGGCCTCCTCTGCGTGCCGCTGGGGATCGTCGCGGTCTGGAGCTGGCGCCGTGGTCGCTACCTGTCGTCGCTGACGCCGGAGTACAAGAGCGGCCTGATGAAGGTGCGGCGCGGCTACGAATGGTTCGCCGAGACCCGCGACGGCAGGTGGATGAGATGGGATCCGGTGCTCGCCGATTGGGCCCCCACGAGTCGTCCCGAGGACCCGGCCCTGGTGCCGCATCCGAGACTCTCCGCGCCTCCGCCTCCCCCACGAACGGTGACCGCACCAGAGGTGGACCTCGCTCTCTGGTCCGCTCGTCGAGAGGCGGCCGCGCGCCGCGCCCGGTGGCGCAACTTCGGGATCGTCGCGCGCATCGGGGGCGGCCTTTCGCTCGTCCTGATCGCGTTGATCTTCATCGTCGTGATCGTCGGCGGGATCGCTGCGGTCGCGCGCTTCCTCGAAGACCTTCCGTTCTGATTCCGCCGTTCTGATCCCGCGCTGACGCCGACGCTACCGAGAGGGTGGGACGAAAAGCGCGCACACCCTTCGTCCTGGGGTGTCCGACATCTAGGGGTGAGTTGTCCTACCTTTCGGAGACCCGTCGGCCCGGCGAAATACCGGCCGCTGCCGGATGGCGCACAGGCGGCTTGGATCGAGAGGTAGGACATTCCCCGGCGGAATGTCGGGCACCCCCCGGCTAAAGGGTGCGCGCGGAAAATCCCTAGGGAGCGGGGTGGCGCGGTGGGCCGGGACCTCGGTAACGGCCGACGGTCACGCGCCCAGACGCGACAGGGCGGCGCAGTCTCCCGGCTTCTCGTCGAGCCGTCCGGTCAGCGTGGTGACGATGATCCCGAGCACCGCGAGATGGTGCGCAACGTCGCCATGGGATACCTCGGCCCCCGGGCACACGTCCTGGATCTTGATGTTCAGCGCCCCGTCGAGGACGGCCGAATCGGGCGGCGTCACGGTCTCGTCGTCGTCGGTCCAGACCGTCACGAAGGCGGGGCCTTCCGGCGTCTCGTCCGGATCGTTGAGCCCGGCGAGGAAGTCCGACTCGGGGTTGAGCTGCGCGCACGCTCCCGTACACGCGCCGGGATCGGCAAAGGTCGCGAGG
Organism: Actinomycetota bacterium; assembly: GCA_050694015.1. GTDB lineage: Bacteria > Actinomycetota > CADDZG01 > CADDZG01 > WHSQ01 > JBOGWY01. The sequence continues at coordinate 7,046 of JBOGWY010000384.1, forward strand.
CCGGCGATGTCGGTACCGTGATGCGGAGACGCGAGCGTGATCACGTAACGCGGCTTGCTCGCGTCGATCGCGTCGACGTAGGTACGGACGACGACGCCTCCGAGCGAGAACCCGATCAGGTCCACGGTCGCCGCACCAGTCGCGTCGATCGCCTCGGACAAGAAGCGCGCCGAGGAGGTGATGTCGCCCTCCCCCCGGTCCGGGAGATCGACCGCCACCACGGAGCGGCCCTCACGCTGGAGTCGGGCCTGGATCGTCTCCATCGAGGTCGAGCTGCCGCCGTAGCCGTGCACGAGGATCACGGGTACGGGCTCACGCCCGCGGGCGAGGTCGGGCGGGTCCTCACCGCGC
>JBOGWY010000385.1:0-5107 GCA_050694015.1 Actinomycetota bacterium
ACCTGATCCACTCCTACGGCTGGAGCGTCATCCTCCAGAACGACGAGGTCATCTGGTTCCGGCCCGGCGGGCGAAGATACGAACCGGGCCCGGCACTGCCGCCGGAACCCGAGGCACCCGAGCCCGACCCACCGAAACAGAAACCGATGCTCGATCTTCCGGAGACGGCCCCGCTGCCCGCGTTGTTCCACTTGCTCGAGACCGACAACAACATCGTTCGTGACACCGCAACGCGCTGGCTGCTGAAGCTCGGCCTCCGCGAAAGCGGCCTCGTCTAGACCTGCTGGGGTGTGCTGCTAATCACGTTCTCGAGAACGCCGATCCCATCCAGATAGATCGCCGTTCCCGTTGCATATACGGATGGGTTGTGCGTCCCCGTCCAGCGGATCGTCACCGTGTGTGGTCCGCCGTCCACGGCCCGTTGCCAGTTGTACGTCGCGTGGCGGACGGAAGTTGAGAAGGTGTCCATCGTTCCTTGCGACAAGCCGTCGAGAAGGATCTCGGCGATGCCGGTCGTGGTGTCTCGGTGGACCATGATCGCGTAGCGCCTTCCGGTGAACGAGAACGAAGCTTCCTCGCCGGGGCCGTCAAGAACCGTCAGGGAGCCTTGGTAGGGCCGGCACAACCCGTTGCTTCAAAGTGCTCCCCCCTCAGTCCGGATAGCAGCTCAAATGGTCGTAGACATCCCGACGCCGGTCATCGTGACCGCGGCGTACGGCGTTTACGCGTCCCTGCCTGGGGCCGAGTGGGGCCGCTACGCCCGTTGCACCGTGGCCGCCAGGGCGGCTCCCTGGGTGATCGCCCCGATCCCGTCGAGGTGCAACGCGGTGCCGGTGGAGGCAGCGTTGCGAGTGCCCGTCCAGCGCAGCGTGATCGTGTGCGCGCCCTCTGGAACCGGTTGCTGCCACACGTAGCTGCGGTCTCGCTGGTTCGCGGCGTAGAAGTCGATGTTCCGCACGAAGTCCCCGTCGAGACGGAGTTCGGCGATGCCCGATGCCGGAGTCTGACGGGCCATGATGCCGAAGCGTCGCCCGGTGAACGAGAACGTCGCTTCGTGGCCCGCGGTGGTGAGCTGCGTCAACGTCGACTCGAACGCTCCGGCTGCGCTCTGTTGCGTGACGCCGGCGGTGTAGACGACCGGCGCGCTGCGGTCGTCGTAGGGCACTGCGCGGCAACGCTCGCCGCTCGACCCGACGTTGCCGGCCGCGTCGTAGGCCAGGACCTCGAAGCAATAGGTGGCACCGACGTCACCATCGAAGATGAAGTTGGTCGCGGTGGGGGAGGACAGGGCCATCTGTTCCTGGATGCCTTCGGTACCCGTTCGGCGGAAGAGCTCGTAGCGCACGATGCCGGCGTCGTCGGAACCGCTCCACGCGGCCCCCGTCCTGGTTTGCGGAACGAGCGCGTCGGCGTTCCCGTTGATCGTGACCTCCGGCGGGGTCGAATCGCCCGTGGTGACGACCCAGGTCCGCTGCGCCGCGTCGGAGGTGTTGCCGGCGGCATCGATCGCCACCACCTCGAACGTGTGACTGCCGCCGGTCAGACCGGAGTACTCGCGCGGGGACGTGCAGGGCGCGAACGCCGCGGCATCGAGACGGCACTCGAACGTGGCACCCGCGTCGTCGCTGCCGAAGTCCAAACGAACGCTGGAATCGTTCGCCGCGAGGCTCGTGAAGGTGAGTGACGGGGCCGCGGGGGCCGTGACGTCGACGGTCCACGTGAACGTCGCGGGATCGGACACGCGGCCGGTGCCGTCCACCGCGACGACCGAGAACGTCCTCTGGCCCTCGGCGAGATCGGTAAAGGTCGCCGGCGAGCTGCAATCGGCGAGCGACCCCGCATCGAGCGCGCAGCGGAACGTCGTACCGGGGGCATCGTGGCGGAACTCGAACGTGGCCGATCCTCGCGACGGGTCGGTGGGGAAAACCGTGATCACCGGCGGGGCGACCGGCGTGAGGTCCTCCACGGTCCACGCGTGTAACGCGGAGGGACCGGTATTGCCGACCGCGTCGATCGCTCTGACCTCGAAGACGTGGTCGCTGAGACTCAGCGCGGTGTAGTTCTTGGGTGACACGCACCCTGCGAACTCGGAGCCGTCGAGCGCACATTCGAAGGAAGCGTCGGGCTCGCTCGTGAACGAGAAGCCGACGCTCGCGTCGCTGGTGGGTCCGGGCGTGCTGGTGAAGGTCGGCGCGTCGGGTGGCGTCGTGTCCACGTCCCATCCATGTGTAGCCGGTAGCGACGCGTTACCGGCGGCATCGGTCGCAACGACGCTGAAGGTGTGCGGACCACCTGCGACCGTGTGTGAGACGGGTGACTCACACGGCGTGAACGCGGCGTCGTCGAGCGAACATGTGAACGTGACCCCGGGCTCGTCGTGGCCGAAGTCGAAGGTGACGTCGACGCCGGAGACGTCACCGGGTGTGTCGATGAAGGTGGGCGGCACCGGCGCGGTCGTGTCGACCACCTGCCACGAGGCGGTGGTCGGATCGGACCTGCCGCCCGCGCTCACCGCGACCACCGCGAAGTCGTGCGGACCCTCGGAGAGGCCGGTATAGGTCGTCGGCGACGTGCAGTCGGCAAAGACCGCGGCGTCGAGCGAGCACTCGAAGCGGACGTTGTTGGCGTGCTCGAACGCGAAGGTCGTCTCCGTGCTGCTCACGGTGCCGGGCCGTTCCGTGATCGTCGGGGGATCGGGCACGCCGACCTCGACCGACCACGCGTAGGTCGCGGGGGCCGACGTGTTGCCGGCGGCATCGGCGGCGGTGACCGAGAGCGAATGGTCTCCTCCTTCGAGCCCGGTGAAGGTGAACGGAGATGTGCACGTTGTCGCCGCGGCGCCGTCGAGCGAGCAGCTCAACGTCGCACCGGCCTCGGCGGTGAACTCGAACGCGCCGTCGGTCGGGCCCGGGTTCGGAGGGGTCACGGTGAAGGTGGGGGCCGGGGGCGGCGTCGTGTCACGTGCGGCCCAGAACCCGCGGCGGACCGGCACCGACGAGTTGTTGTCGCCGTCCGTACCGGCGATCCGCACGATGTGGAACATCAGCGACACCCCCTCGTACGTGACCGACCCACTCGTGCCGGAACCGCACGGTTCCAGGTCTTCGGAATCGATCGAGCAGAAGAACTCCGCAGGCTCGTCCGAGGTCCACGTGTAGGTCGCCGAGTTGCTCGGGATCGTTCCGTTCGGTCCCGACGTGACGGTGATCTCCGGCGCCGTGAACATCGAGTCGACCCGGCCCGCGAGATGGTTCTCGATCTCGGTGTGGACGCCGTCGCCCGACAGGTTGGTCAGTTCCCACGGATCGGTCGTGAGGTCGTAGAGCTCGAAGTCGGTCGCGACGCGGAGGTACTTGACGTACTTGTAGATGTGTCCGTCGGCGGCCCTATGGAGGATCCCGAGCGGCTGGTTCAGTCCCCACGTGCCTTGGTCCTCGAGCAGGAACTCGTTCCTCCATCCACTCGAGTCCCCGTTTAGGAGCGGGACGAGGCTGCTCCCGTCCGGGACCAGCGTCGGGGTCGCGCCGGCCAGCTCGGCGATCGTCGGCGCGAGGTCGATGTTGGTTACGAAGTTCGTCTCGTCGACTGTGTCCGCTTGTGCGCCCGGGCATACGCCCGTGGGGCATGAGATGACGAAGGGCACGAGGTGACATTCCTCGTACGCACAGCCCTTGTTGTCGTAGCGGTGCTCCCCGCGCGCGAAGCCGTTGTCCGACATGAAGATGAAGACCGTGTTATCGAGACGCCCATCGGCCTCGAGCTCCCGGTAGAGGTATCCGATCGTGTCGTCTACCGCGAGGTTCACCGACAGCATGTTGCGGTGCTCGCGCTGCCACATCGCGAGCGTTCCCGATGCGAGCGGCTCCGTCGACATCCACGACGGCGGATTCGGAGAGGGGGCCGCGTTGAAGCTCGGGTACATGTCGATTGGCAGGTCGTTGTAGTAGTTGTTGTGCCGTCTTGCCGTGTTCGCGGGCAGGTGCGGGGACGTGGCAGAGAACAAGAGGAAGAACGGGTTCGTGGTGTCGGCGCGCATGAACTGCAGCGCCTGGTGACACCAGAGGTCGGTCGAGTAGAAGTTGCCGGCGGCACACGGCTCATGGCTGGTGGACGGGCTCGTGTACGTGTTGAGGACGGGTGCGCCACCGTCGGTCTTCTCGATCAGTGTGAAGTTGTGGTAGCCGACGTTGCTGTTCCCGTCCCACAGTGCCCGCCACGTGTCCCAGCCCGGCGGCACGTGCAACGGTGGCGTACCGAGCCCGCCGTACCCGTTCATGTACTTACCGAAGTTGGCGGTGCGATACCCGGCGGCATCGAGCCATGTGGCGAGCGTCGACGACTCGTCGAAGAGACGATAGCCGCCGTTGTCGACGACCCGGGTGTGGCGTGCGTACTGACCGGTGAGGATGCTCGCGCGCGATGGGCAACAGACCGACGTCGTTACGTATCCCCGTTTGAAGGTCGTGCCGTTGCGCATCAGCAGTTGCTGGAGTTGGGGCATGCAGGAATCGGTCCCCGCGTGGAGATCGTCCTTGTCGAAACCGCCGGTGCACCGTCCGACGGTGTCCCAGCGCTGGTCGTCGGTAAGGACGAAGACGAAGTTCGGCGGGCTCTGGGTCTGGGCTCGCGCGTCGGAAGCCCGGAAGGTTCCCCCCGGGACCGCGACCAGCGTGCTCATCAACAGCACGAGCACGAACGTCGCCCGCCCGCGCTTGACCATCACTGCCCCCATGTCGAAGTGTTTCTGACCGAATCGTCCGTTGCCGAGCGCTTCCGGCGCATGCCGCATCCGCCGTACCGCGACGCCGCATCGCCGGGGGCGGGACTACGTAGCCGGGTGCCGGGGGCGTGGAAAGATGCCCGATATGTCCGTGGACATGACGATCGTGCGACTCGGGACGTTCTCCGGGATCGCGCTCTCGATCCGGGAGGCACTGCGACGGCGTATCGACGTCGCCGACGTCGACGTGCAGACGCTCGCCCGAGGCCCGGCGCTCCTCGCGTACCGGCTGGCGGCCCACCTCGAGGGGCGGCGAGAGGACGCTCCGTGGGCGAAGACGGCGGCGTGGTCGCGCGCGACCCAGCGGGCCCTCGAACGGAACGGGAT
>JBOGWY010000386.1:0-6155 GCA_050694015.1 Actinomycetota bacterium
CCGAGTCTCATGCGGTGAAGGCGACCGCGCTGCGCGCCAACGTCGGAGATCCCGCTCACATCGACGGTCTGTTCGACGAGATCGACGAGATGTACGGGCGTCTCGACGTGCTCGTGTCCAACGCGGCCACCGGCGTTATCCGTGGATTCGAGGAGCTCGACCTCAAGGCGTGGGCATGGACGATGGACGCGAACGCCCGCGCGCTGTTCCTGTGCGCCAAACGGGCTGCTCCGATGATGCCGTCGGGCTCGAGGATCGTTGCCCTTTCGAGTGCCGGCTCGCAGCGCGTGTTGCCCGGTTACATGCTCGTCGGGGCATCCAAGGCCGCGCTCGAAGCGTTGTGCCGCTACCTCGCCGTCGAGCTCGCTCCGCGCGGCATCACCGTCAATGTCGTGGCGCCTGGAGTGGTCGAGACGGACGCGCTCCGCCACTTCCCTCAACGGGACGAACTGGTGGGCGAGGCAGAGAGGAAGACCCCGGCAGGACGCCTAACGACACCGACCGACGTCGCCGGCGTCGTCGATTTCCTGACATCGGCGAGAGCATCGATGATCACCGGGCACCGGCTCGTGGTGGATGGGGGAGCCGAAGCTCTCGCCTGAGATCGTTCGCTACGTCGAGCGGGATCGGAGGCGCGCTAGCGCGTGCGCTCGAGGTACTCGATGCCGGTGACCAGCGCGGCATGGGCCGACGCCACGTCGCCCGCCTCCTTCAGCGCCTGGCCCAGCATCTTGTAGGTGGATGCAACTCCGATCGGATTCTCCGAGCGGAGATAGAGCTCGATCGCGTCGCGCAGATGCTTCTCGCCGACCTGCGGGTCGGTCGCGAACAGCGTGGCCCCCAGCTCGCGCTTGTTCATGGCAAGTTCCTGGATATTCGACTCCTCGAGCAGGGGAGCAGCCTCGCGCAGAAGACGTTCGGCCTCGGCCTTCTCGCCGCGTAGTCGCTCGACGCGCCCGAGCTCGTTCAGAGAACGGGCCTTGTCGAGATCGGCCGCATCCAGCTGCGCGAGCGACCCGAGTAACGTCTTGCGTGCTTCGTCGAGCTTGCCGTCGTCCGCGAGCACGATTCCCTGAGCGATCTGCGCGTAGGCAGCGTCCTGGGGTCGTCCAACCGCCATGAACAGATCGTGCGCACGTCGCAAAGCATCCATGGCGTCCTCGGGACGGCCTTCGTGCAGCAGAGCACGCGCCGAGTTCAGATACATCGAGGCGAGCGCTTGCGGCTTGTCGATCTCTGGTTCGAGGGCGAGGGCTTCGCGTGCGGCGTCGATGGCCTTGGACGGAAGACCGGCTCCGAAGTAACGGCCGACGAGCGACGAGTACGTGCGCATCAGGGCGTGAGGGCCGGGAGCCTCCAGCCGCTTCAGCCGCGACAGATAAGTCTCGAGGATGTGAACCGCGTAGCGGACATCGCCGAGCAGATGTGTCGCCCGCGCGATGCCGACGACGGCCTCCACATGTAGCGAGACCGGTTCGCCCTCCCAGAGCTCAAGCGCGCGCTCGAAGTGGTCAAGCGCGATATCACTGTTGCCCTGCCGTTCGGCCGAGATACCCAGCATCTCTTCGGCGCGAGCTTGTATGCGCATCAGATCCAGGGACCGCGCCTCATCGAGGACTTCGTTGAGCTGTTTGTCCGCGGTTGCGAACTCACCCTTGAACAACTCTTCGGTCGCGCTGGAGAGAGAGAGCTCCAAGGTCGCTCTGTAGTTGTGAGGACGCCCCGTGATCAGTTCGTCCTGATCGACGGCGAGCTTCTTGCCGAGGTGGCGGAGCGCGGCGGGGCTGGGACGCCGTTTGCCGGCCTCGATCTGGCTGATGTAGGCGCCGGTGAAGCGGGGCTGCGCGAGCTGCGCTTGCGTGAGGCCCTTCTGTTCACGTAAGCGGCGGATCCGCTCGCCCAGGCTCTCCGCTCCTAACACCGCCATGACCGGAAGGCTAACAGTCCTGTTTGGACGCACATCCCCCCTTCCTGACGTTTTTCCCGGTTTGGGGAAATCAGGAAGATGACTTCCTAACTAACTACTCTTAGCCCTATCGGTTAGTCGGCGGCGAAGGGGGGTGAAAGATCATGGACGAGGACGACATCCTTGAGCTTATCGGTTGGCCGGACCACTAGGCAGCCGTAGAGGCGGGGGGCGGCCCACACCGGGTCGCCCCACCGTCCTCGCCATGTGCCGCGTCAACCCAACCCCCTGGTAGTGGTCCAGGCACTTGTTCAGACTCGTGACATGGCGTTGATGCTCGCCTGTGGTGCGCTTGTCGTGATCGGGTTGGTCCTCATCGTCGCGTGGGGGAACGAGCCGTTTCGGCCGCCTCCAGGTGACGATGTGGCCCCGGAGGGACGCTTGCCTACAGGCCTCTTGATCAGGCGCTATCTGTGGTGGCTGGCGTTGGCGCTCGGCTGCGGTGCCGGAGCGGGGCTCCTGATGGCGGGCGCAGGAGGACGCCTCGCGATGCGACTGCTCGCCGTGACGGCTCCCGAGTCCGCGCAGGGGCGCATCACCGAAGCCGATGAGGTGGTCGGTCTTATCTCCACCGACGGCACCATCGGCTTCATCATCTTCATCGGGATCCTCTTCGGGGTACTGATAGGGATCTTCTACACGCTGATCCAACGATGGCTGCCTCGCGGCCGCCTCGGCGGACTCACTTTCGGGGTCCTGTTGCTTGTTTGGTTCGGCACCGTCTTCGATCCGCTACGTCCCGACAACCCCGACTTCGAGATCGTGGGGCCGGGTTGGGTCTCGGTGCTCACCTTCAGCGCGCTGGTGATCCTTCACGGGATGCTCGTCGCGGCGATCGCCGGTCGTTACAGCCGTTCGTTGCCGTTGATCTCCAAGAGGTGGAGGACGATCGTTCCCTATGCACCTCTGTTGTTACTCGTGCCGGGTTTCATCCTCCTGGCTGCGGTCACGGTCGGGGCCCTCATCGCGCTAGCATTCAACGCTGCGCCTCGCATCAGGCAGATGTGGGAGTCGCGCCAGGTCTCGATAGCGGGACGTGCGATCGGGCTGGTTGCTGCCGCGATCATGACACCCGTGTTCGTTATTGGGATGGTCGGGATCCTGGAGCGGAGCCCGAACTAACGTAGACGCGGCCCCCCGACGATCGTGCCGACGACCGCGTCGTTCCCGGTGTTGTCGGACTCGCCCTTCGCGCACGACATGATGCAGATGTCGACGTACGACCCCCACGCACGTCCCTTCGGATCGAGGTTCACGTCGATGAAGTCGTAGACGGACTTGCAGCGGATCGGCCCGCATGGCCCCCGGACGAACGGGTCATCCGGATCGTTGATCGTGGCGGTGTGGAACGTCGGGTTCTTCGATAGAGCATCAGCGGTGACGGTCATGTATCCGTTCCACGTGGTCTTCTCGTAGCTCTTCGGATCCGGAGGGTTCAGGAAGAAGAGGTTGCTGAAGCACTCGACCATCTTGTCCTTGCAGTCGTCGTTCTGCGGGAACGGTTTCCCCGGCGAGTTCGTGCTGCCGTAGTAGACGACCGCGACCTTGCCGGGCCCGCCGACCGTGAGATGGGGCAGCGTCGCCTCGCGCAGGTTCGGTGGTCCGACGGGTATCGGCTTGCTCCAGGTCTGGCCTTTGTCGCGCGACACCGCGAGGTAGGGGAGCCGGTTGTAGCTCATCCAGAAGTAATAGACGTTGCCTTCGGCATCCGCGGCGACGCTCGCTTCGTGTTCGTAAACGCCGATCGTGGTCTGCGGTACCCCGTTCTTGGCGACCTGGACGCGCTCCCACGTCGCGCCTTCGTCGTGACTGATCGAGACGAACGGCTGACCGCAGAGACCCTTCGGGATGTAGACGGTTCCGTCGGGGCCGGCGAAGCCGTGACCGATCGCGCCGTGGCAGTAACCCGGGATGCCGAGGTCGTTCTCCTCTTGCATATCGGTGACGTACGCGGGCTCACCGGTGGGCACCCACGTGAGGCCTCCGTCGAGCGACTTCAGGCATTGCGCGGCAACCTCGTAGATCGTTACGCCCGCCTGGTTGGAACACGAGTAGACGATGTTCGGGTAACCCACCGTCGGCGACGTCACCGGTGGCCCCGTGAAGAGGTTCTGGTGATCCTGAAGACCGCAGTTGAGCAGAGTGGTCGTCCACGTCTCGCCCTCGTCGTCGGTCCACGACAGCTCCGAGCACCCGAAGAAGAAGTCGTAGGTGAAGACGCGGCCGGTGTCGTAGTCGACCCACAGGTACGGGTCGAGGGTCTCGGGGTGACGCTTGCGGTCGCCGATCGTCGGCGACACGTCTTTCCACTTGCGACCGCCGTCGGTGCTGCGCATCACGATCGGGGGGCCGTCGAACGCCTGGTAGAAGATCGTGCCCTTCTTGGTGACACCGAGGGTCGGCTCGCCCGCGCCCACGCCCAGGCGATGCAGTCGGCTCGATCCCGTGGGAGCGCCCTTGAGGATCGCGCCGGCGCGGTGCACGAGCGCGCGGCCCCCGGCGGCGTGCTTCGGCGACAGCCTCGCCGCCGCGGGCGTCACACCCTTGGGCACACGGGGCTTGTTGTGCTCCATGTCGAGGAGCCACACGAGTCTCGGGTCGAGGCGGCGGTCCTCCGGCAGCTCGCCGAATGCCGCCGTTCCGAACAGCAGAACGATCAATGCTGTCGCCGCAGCCGTGCGCATGGAAGCCTCCCCGGGCCCGCCGTCCTCCTGGGACTACTTCGAGGTCCGGCCGCCGTATCCCTGTCTATAAGGGGTTGCTCAGGTGGGGAAGTTGAGGTTGGTGCGCTCCTCGTAGCGCCAGCGTGCGGTGACCGTCTTGGTACGCGTGTAGAAGTCGATGCCCTCTTCCCCGTAGATGTCGTGGGCCCCGAAGAGCGATCGTTTCCAGCCGCCGAACGAGTAGAACGCGACCGGTACCGGTATCGGCACGTTGATGCCGACCATGCCCGCTCCTATCTCGGTCTGGAACAGCCGCGCCGCGGCGCCGTCGGACGTGAAGATCGCGGTCCCGTTGCCGTACGGGTTCTCGTTGACGAGCCGGATCGCCTCCTCGAGGCTCTGCGCGCGCAACACGCAAAGTACCGGTCCGAAGATCTCCTCTTCGTAGATGTGCATGTCGGGCTTGACGTGATCGAACAGACACGGCCCGACGAAGAATCCCTCGCCGGTCGCGCGCTCCCGTCCGTCGATCACGAGCTCGGCCCCCTCCGCGATGCCGGTAGCGATCGATGCGAGCACCCGATCACGGTGGGCGGCGCTCGTGAGCGGTCCCATGTCGGCGTCCAGGTCGGTCGCGGGTCCGATGCGGAGTTGTGCGATGTGGCGGCCGAGCGCGTCGACGAGCGGGTCGGCCGCGTTCCCGACCGCGACGACCGCCGAGATCGCCATGCATCGTTGTCCGGTCGAGCCGTAGCCCGCCGACACCGCCGCGGCCGCGGCGGCATCGAGGTCGGCGTCGGGCAACACGACCATGTGGTTCTTCGCGCCCCCGAGCGCCTGCACGCGCTTGCCCGCGGCGCTCGCGCTCGAATAGATGTGTTCTGCGACGGGTGTGGAGCCGACCGAGCTCACCGCGGCGATGCCGGGATGGGTGATCAGCGCATCGACGGCCTCCCGGTCCCCTTGCACGACGTTGAACGTTCCGTCGGGGAAGCCCCCCTCCTTGACGAGCGCGGCCATGACGTTGCCGGCGGAGGGATCCCGCTCCGACGGCTTGAGCACGAACGCGTTGCCGCATGCGAGCGCGACGGGGAACATCCACAGCGGCACCATCATGGGGAAGTTGAACGGCGTGATGCCGGCGACCACGCCGAGCGGCTGGCGCAACGAATAGGTATCGACGTCGGAGGACACGTTCTCCGAGTGGCCGCCCTTCAACAACGCGGGGATCCCGCACGCGATTGCGTTCGCGAACATCCAGATGGGCACCATCGCCGGGAAGTTGAAAGGCGTGATGCCGGCGACCACGCCGAGCGGCTGTCGGATCGAGTAGACGTCGACGCCTGTGGAGGCCTGCTCCGAATATGCACCTTTGAGCAGGTTCGGGATCCCTGTCGCGAACTCGATGTTCTCGAGGCCGCGCTGCACCTCTCCCGTCGCGTCCGACAGGACCTTGCCGTGCTGGGACGTGAGGATGCGAGCCAGATCGACCTTGTGCTGATCGACCAGCGCCCGAAGGCGGAACA
>JBOGWY010000387.1:0-4023 GCA_050694015.1 Actinomycetota bacterium
CGTGCCCTTGAGGAACAGCTTCGTGCGCTCACGCCGGCACAGCCGGCAGACGGGGCCCGTGTATCTAGCCATCTACACGCGCCTCCTCTTCCGGGGACGGCAGCCGTTGTGCGGCACCGGGGTCGAGTCCTTGATCCCGATGATCTCGAGGCCGGACGCCTGGAGCGAGCGGATCGCGGTCTCGCGGCCGGAGCCGGGTCCCTTCACCTCGACGTCGACCCGTCGAACGCCGTGCTCCTGCGCCTTCCGCGATGCGGCCTCGGCGGCGAGCTGCGCAGCGAAGGGCGTCGACTTGCGCGAGCCCTTGAAGCCGACGTTGCCGGCCGAGGCCCACGACAGGACGTTCCCCTCGAGGTCGGTGATCGAGATGATCGTGTTGTTGAAAGTCGACTTGATGTGCGCAACGCCGTGAACGACGTTCTTCTTCTCGCGCCTTCGAGTCTTCTTCTGTTTCTTCGGAGTTGCCAAGTGTTATCCCGCTCCCTTGAGGCTCGTGCCTCTACTTCTTGGTGGCCTTCTTCTTCCCTGCAACGGTCTTCTTCGGTCCCTTACGCGTGCGCGCGTTGGTGTGCGTGCGCTGCCCGTGAACGGGGAGCCCACGACGGTGACGGAGACCCTGGTAAGCCCCGATCTCAACCTTGCGCTTGATGTGCTGGTTGACCTCGCGGCGGAGGTCACCTTCGACGCGGTACTGCCCGCCGATCCAGTCACGGATCCGCACGACCTCCTCGTCGGTGAGATCGCGTACCTTCGTCGCCGGATTCACACGCGCGCCGATACAGGTCTCCATCGCCTTGGTGCGCCCGATCCCGTAGATATAGGTCAGTCCGATGTCGAGACGCTTGTCGCGAGGAAGGTCGACTCCAGCGATACGTGCCATCGTTAACCCCTAACCTTGTCTCTGCTTGTGCCGCGGGTTCGAACAGATGATCATCACGCGGCCGCGGCGACGGATGACCTTGCACTTGTCGCACATCTTCTTGACGCTCGGCCGCACCTTCACAGTCGTTCCTCTCTTACTTGTAGCGATAGACGACCCGACCACGGGTCAGGTCGTACGGCGACAGCTCTACGAGAACGCGATCGCCGGGAAGGATGCGGATGTAATGCATACGCATCTTTCCGGAGACGTGCGCGAGGACGCGGTGACCGTTGTCTAACTCGACCTTGAACATGGCGTTCGGCAAAGGCTCGATGACCGTGCCTTCGACCTGGATCCCCTCTTCCTTGCCGGAAGAGGAGGCCTTCTCCTTGTTCTTAGGTTTTGCCACGCGCGACGCCCCGTCCTCTGTCTCTCGATTCGCTCAACCCATGACAAGCGCCCCGCTAGGGGGCGCGGCAAAGCCCGGGGGTCGAACGGCAAATGAGCTTACCAAAGGTAAAACGGCAGGTAAAACCGGATATTCCCGCCTCCAGTAGATCAAGCAGAAGGCCTCGTCAATACCTCGTGGCCGTCGGGCGTGATGGCGACGGTGTGCTCGAAGTGGGCCGAGACGCTGCCGTCGGCCGTGATCACGGTCCAGCCGTCGTCCAGGAGCTTGGTCTGGGCGGCCCCCATGTTCACCATGGGCTCGATCGCGAGGGTCATCCCGGGAGCCAGGACCTCCCTACGGCCCGGGGGCCCGTAGTTCGGGACCTGGGGATCCTCGTGGAACGCCCGGCCGACGCCGTGGCCGACGTATTCCCGCACCACCGAGAAGCCGGCGGCCGTGGCCACCTGCTCGACCGCGTGGCCGACGTCGCCGAGGCGGTTGCCCGGGCGACACTGCTCGATCGCGGCCTCCAGAGCTGCTTCGGTGACCTCGAGGAGGCGTCTCTTCGACGAGTCGACCTCCCCCACCGCGTAGGTCTTGGCGTTGTCGACGTGGAAGCCTTCGAACTGCAGAGCGACGTCGAGCGAGATGATGTCACCGTCCTTGACCACGGTCGCATCCGGGATCCCGTGAACGATGACGTTGTTCGGTGACGTACAGATCGCGCCGGTGAACCCGCGGTAGCCCTTGGCCGACGGGATCCCACCGTGCTTGGTGATGAACGCTTCGGCGATCTCGTCGATCTCTTGCGTCGTGAGTCCCGGTCGCAGCGCTTCCTCGAGGTGCTTCATCGTGGCCGCGAGGATCTGCCCGCCGCGCCGCATGATGGCGATCTCTTCGGGCGATTTCTTATAGATCACGTTCCGCCGCCTAGATAGAAGCAACGATCCTCGAGAAGACCTCGTCGGGGGTCCCCATGCCGTCGACCTCGCGCAGCAGACTGCGGTTTTCGTAATACGCCTTCAGGGGTTCAGTCTGCTCGTGATACAGGGCGAGCCGGGCCCGAACCGTTTCGTCCTCGTGGTCGTCGGTGCGTTCGACGACCTCGCCGCCGCAGACGTCACAGGTCCAGTTCTTCTCCGGTGGCGCATCGAGGTGGTAGTTGCGCCCGCAGTTCGAGCACGCCCGCCGTCCGAGGATCCGACGTAGCGAAACCGCTTCCGGTACATCGATCACGAGCGCTGCATCAAGCGGTGACTCCGTGTCGGCGAGCAGCTCGTCGAGCGCTTCGGCCTGATGAACGTTGCGCGGGAAGCCGTCGACCAACCAGCCGTCGGCGGCGTCGTCCGCGGACAGACGCTCCGTAACGACCTGGATCGTCAGTTCATCGGGCACGAGCTTCCCGCCGTCCACGTACTCGAGTACCTGGCGACCGAGCGCGGTCCGTCCCTTGATCGCCCAACGGAAGATCTCGCCCGTGGAGATCGCCGGGATGCCGTACTTCTCCGCGATGCGCGCACTTTGGGTACCCTTGCCGGCCCCCTGGGGGCCGAAGATGATTAAACGCATCTCTATTTGAGGAACCCTTCGTAGTGGCGCATCATCAGCTGCGATTCGATCTGCTTCATCGTCTCGAGCGTGACACCGACCGTGATCAGCACCGAGGTGCCACCGAAGGGCAACGCCTGGATGTTCTGCCACGCTAAGAAAATGTTCGGCATAAGGGCGATCGCGGCGATGAACAGCGCGCCGGGCAACGTGATGCGCGTGAGGATCCGGTCCAGATACTCCGCGGTTTGACGACCGGGACGGATACCCGGGATGAACCCGCCGTACTTCTTCATGTTGTCCGCGACGTCCGTCGGGTTGAAGCTGATCGCCGTGTAGAAGTACGCGAAGAACACCACCATGGTTCCGTACAGCACCATGTAGAAGGGGCTCGTCGAGTTCACGAGGTTGTCGGAGATGAAGTCCTGTATCCCCTGATGTTGGACCACGTTCTGCAGCAGCGTCGGGATGTACAGAACACTCGACGCGAAGATGATCGGGATAACCCCGGCCTGGTTGACCTTCAGGGGGATGTAGGTCGACTGGCCCCCATACATCCTCCGCCCGACCACACGTTTCGCGTATTGCACCGGGATCCTTCTCTGGCCCTGTTCCATGATCACGATCGCCACGATGATGGCGATGCCGAGCAGACAGATGAACAGGAACGGCGCGAGGCCCTTCTGATCGAGGATCGCTTTACCTTCACTGGGCAGCGTCGACACGATCGAAGCGAAGATCAGGATCGACATCCCGTTGCCGATGCCGCGCTGGGTGATCAGCTCGCCGAGCCACATGATCAGCGCCGTTCCGGCCGTCAGCGACAGAACCAGTAGACCAACGCGCGCGGGCGTGAACCCGCCCGGAGGGAACAGATCTACCGGTTGTCCTTGTGGGTCCGTGATGTTGCCGCGGTGGAAGAGGAATGCCAGACCGGTGGACTGCAAGAGCGCGAGGACGACCGTCAGATAACGGGTCCACTGCGTGATCTTCTTGTGCCCGGCTTCGCCTTCCTTCGACCACGCTTCGAGCTTCGGGATGACGACGGTGAGCAGCTGCATGATGATCGACGACGTGATGTAGGGCATGATCCCGAGCGCGAAGATCGCGAACTGTGTCAGCGCGCCGCCCGAGAACAGGTTGATCAGACCGAAGACGCCGCTGGACTGGCTCTGTTGCGTGAACTCCCGGACCTTGTCGAAGTCCACGCTCGGAACGGGAA
>JBOGWY010000388.1:0-6291 GCA_050694015.1 Actinomycetota bacterium
GGACAAGGGCGAGGACATCGCCGCGGAGATCCTGGACTTCCTCGCCTCGAACTGACCGCATCGACCGGTCGTATCGGCCGGTAGCGGCTTCCAGAACCAAAACCCTGCCTACTACAGCTGTAGTTACTACACTTGTAGTACGACGGCCGTAGTAGAGGAGGAGCCGATGAGGAGGATGGGCAGCAAGCTCGGGGTGGCGCTGGTGGTCGTGGCGCTGATCGGGGTCGCATGCCGGGAGCCCGGGACCAGCCCGGGCGCCAACCCGGAGGCGGATGTGAAGGCCGGGGGCACGCTGCGGCTGTCGGCTCTGTCGGATGTGAGCGCCGCGTTCGACCCCCAGAAGGAGTACTACTCGCTGACCTGGGGCCTGTATCGCTGTTGTCTGCTCCGGACGCTCGTTAGCTACCCGGGAGCCTCCGGCGACGAGGGAGGTAACGACGTCACGCCGGACCTCGCCGAGGCGTTGCCCGAGGTGTCCGAGGACGGGCTCACGTGGACCTTCAACATCAAGCCCGGCTTGAACTACGCGCCGCCGTTCCAGGACACCGAGATCGTGGCCGAGGATTTCATCCGCGCGCTCGAGCGCACCGCGAACCCGGAAGCGTCGGCCAACGGCTACTCGTTCTATTACTCGATCATCGAGGGCTTCGATCAATTCTCCGACGGCAAAGCCGATTCGATCTCGGGGCTGAACGCGCCCGACGCGCACACGCTCGAGATCACGTTGACCGAACCCGCGGGCGACCTTCCGTTCCGCATGGCGATGCCGACGACCGCGCCGATACCCGAGGGGGCCGCGGACGGCCACGTGCGCGACTACGGCCGTTACCTCATCGCGTCCGGCCCTTACATGTTCGAGGGCGCCGACGAGATGGACTTCAGCAAGCCGCCGGCGGACCAGAGGCCGGCGTCCGGCTACCGGCCGGGCAACTCGATAACGCTCGTGCGTAACCCGTCGTGGGACAAGGACAGCGACGGCTTCCGCGATGCGTACGTCGATCGCATCGAGATCGCGATCGGTGGTACCGAGGAGGACATCGCCAACAAGGTCGACGCGAACGAGCGCGATCTGAACGTCGACGGTGTGCCCCCCGCTCAGCAGTTGCGTGCATACCAGACCGATCCGGAGCTCAAGGATCAGGTGCACTCCAACCCGTCGGACGCGGTCCGCTACCTCAGCTTCAACCTGGCGCAGCCGCCATTCGACGACATCCATGTTCGCAAGGCGGTCAACTTCGCGATCAACAAGGAGGCGATGCGCCGTCTGCGCGGCGGTCCGCTCTTCGGCGAGCTGGCGGGCCACATCATGCTGAACACGATCACCAACGACGAGCTCGCGGACTACGACCCGTACGCGAATGAGGGTGGTCAGGGCGATCTGGAGGCCGCGCAAGAGGAGATGGCGCAGTCGAAGTACGACACCGATGGTGACGGGGTATGTGACGCGCCCGAGTGCACGGACATCTTGTCGGTGACCGACGAGGCCGATCCCTACCCCGACCAAGCCGCGCTGATCCAAGACAATCTCGAACCTCTCGGTCTCACCCTCGACGTGAAGCAGTTCGAGAGGACGACGATGTACGACAAGTGTCTCGACCCCGCGTCGCACACGGCGTTCTGTCTCGCGCCGAGCTGGGGCAAGGACTACCCCGACGCGACCACGTTTGCCGAGCCGCTGTTCGGGTCCGCGTCGTTGGGCCCCGATTCGTGCTGCAACTACTCGCTGGTCGGCGCGAGCCCCGAGCACCTGCGCCGGTACGACTACCCGGTGACCGACGTCCCGAGCGCGGACGAACAGATCGAGGCGTGTGAGTCGCTGACGGGGGCCGAGCGGACGACGTGCTGGGCCGACCTCGACCGCTACCTCATGGAAGAAGTCGTTCCGTGGGTGCCGTACCTGTTCGACAACGACGTCGACATCGTGTCGAGCAGCGTCCTCAACTACACCTACGACCAGTTCGCCGCGATGATCGCTCTCGATCACGTGGCGGTGACCTCGGCGGGCACCCCGTAAGCAACATGGCTCCCCCGAGCCGGTAGTACCGAAGGGCCGCCCGCGGGGGCGGCCCTTCTTCGTTGCTTGACGAGCACTCTCGGTAAGTAGTAACTTACGGTAAGTGAAGACTTACGAAAGGGCTCTCGACGCTCTCGGCGACCCCACCCGGCGCTCGGTGTTGGAGCTGCTGCGCGAGGGCCCCCAGCCCGTCGGCGCGTTGGCGGCCCGTCTCCCGGTCAGTCGTCCGGCGGTATCGCAGCATCTCCGGGTCCTGAAGGACGCCGGACTGGTGGCGGACCGTCGCGACGGCACGCGTCGCCTGTACGCGATCGATCCCGATGGGCTGGGCGTTCTGCGGAGTTATCTCGAGCACTTCTGGAGCACGACACTGGCAGGTTTCAAGGCCGCCGCCGAGGCGGAGAGCAAGAAGGAGGGGTAGGGATGATGACTCAGGATCTCGCTCCGGTCGTGCAGACCGTCGAGGTTGACTGTTCGCTTGAGGTTGCGTTCAAGACGTTCACCGAAGGCATCGGGTCGTGGTGGCCCCTCGACACGCACTCGATCGGCGAGGACAAGATCGACAAGATGGTCTTCGAAGAACGCGCGGGCGGCCGCGTCTACGAGATCTGGCAGGACGGACACGAGGAGCCGTGGGCCGACATCCTGGTCTGGGAACCGCCGCGGCGTTTCGTGCTCGCATGGCACCCGAACCCCGAGGCGACCGTGTCGACCGAGGTCGAGGTCAGTTTTGAGGAAACCGATAGGGCCACGATGGTCCGGCTCGAGCACCGAAACTGGGAGGTACTCGGCGACGCGGCGGCTCAGGTCCGCCTCAACTACGACACCGACTGGCCGAAGGTCCTGGACCGACTCAGGAGCGCAACCGCCTAGTCGCGGCCGGCTCGTTACGCGAGACTCTCGCTCTAGGTACACGTGGGGGGCGAGAGGAGGGGGTCCCGCTGGCGCTCGAGATGCGCGGCGTCTGCGAACGGTGCGATCGGTCGCTGAGCCCTGAAGGGATCGCGTTCATCTGTAGCTTCGAGTGCACGTTCTGTGAGACATGCACTCAGACCATGGAGGGGTCGTGCCCTAACTGCGGGGGTGAACTCCTCAGACGGCCTCGTCGAGTTCCCGCGGGATCCTCCCCCTGAGCGCGTCTGCGATCGCAGCATGCGCCGCGTCGCGCAGCTGCTCGTGGTTCTCGAAATCCTGAGGGAGGAGGGGCTCGAGAATGTCGACGTGAGCATCCATCGTGTCGCGCAAGATGAGGCCGTGCTTGGGGAGCGAGCGTGCGGTTCCGGACACCGCGACCGGCACGATCGGACGACGCGTGTCCATCGCGAGTTGGAACGCTCCGTTCTTGAACGGTTGTAGGTCAGCCGTCTTGCTGCGCGTGCCCTCGGGGAATATCAGCACGGACGACCCGGAGTTCAGATAGTTACGGCATATCTCCATCATCCGGAGGATCGACTCGCGGTTGCCGCGAACGAGAGGGACGTAGCGATTCATCCGCATCAACCAGCCGATGATCGGAAGTTTGAAGTTCGACTGCTTCGACACCCATTTGTAAGGGCGGTACAGCGCGAACAGTACGAGGATGTCGACCAGCGAGGCATGGTTCGTGACGATCACGACAGATCCACGCCACGGGACGCGATGACGACCACTCACACGGACCTTCCATATCGGGCTCATGTAGATGTAGAAGCAGCCCCAGAGGCACGAGTACAGATGAAGGAGAACGCGTCGCCGGTCGAACGGGATCGTGACGAGCCAGATCACCACTGCCGGAACGAACAGGATCGGCAGGGTGAGGAGGAAGAAGACCCAGTAGAAGACCGAGAACAGGATCACAGCTCGATGCTACTTCGCTACCTACACGCGCTCCATAGGCCTCGTCCCGCAGCGCGCGCGGCCGCCTGCAGACGTCGCAGCTTGTTCTCGTAACGGTCGTTGGGCGGGATGATCAGGACGGTCGCGAAGCCGCGGCGCACCAACGTTGCGTTGAACAGGCGTCCCTTGCGCCATACGTAGATCAACGCCCTCCCGTACGGATCTTGGGGATCCTCGCCGTAGGTGACCTTGACCCGGCGGCCCTCGAGCTTGCGCTCCGTGAATGCGCTCGCTTGCGGTCCGAAACACTCGTCGTCGCCGTAGGTCTCGGGCGTATCGACGCCGATGAAGCGCGCGCTTCGGCCGGGCCAGCTCTGAGCGGTGTCGCCGTAACGTAGCGGCCTGAGATACGCGGTGTCCCCGTCCGTGACGTGCGTAACGTGGGCTCGCCGCGCCGACGCGGGCACGGCCGACGACGACGGTGCCAGCGACGCGACGAGCGCGACGGCACAGGACAGAACGATGGTTGCCCCCCTCATGCCTCCAGCCTGGCGCGTTACCGCTCGAGAGTGAATAGTCCGAAAGGACCGTTTCGCCGCTAGGGGACCAGCAGACTGAAGGGGTAGACGGGAACGTTCCGCAGGATCCCGAAGGCGACGATCGCGAGTCCCAGCGCCCACAGCCACGCGCCGGACACCGCCAGCCGGGGCAACGGCGTGCCGCGCGTGACCAGCAGCATGCTCGACGCGTACGCGTAGAGGGCGAGGGGGACCATCAGCACTGCAAGGACATTGAGGGTCAGCGCATCGGCGACGCGTCCATGAAGGAGGCGGCTCATCGCCCGCGTCGTGCCGCACCCCGGACACCACAAGCCGGTCATGACCCGGAACGGGCACAGCGGGTAGAGGCCCGTGTCCGAGGGATCGAACAGGTAGAGGACGGCGCAGCCGACGGGAGCGAGCGCGACCGCGACGAGGTGGATCCAGCGTGGGGTCGCGACCCCATAACCACCGATCGCCCAGCTAGCCATCCAACTTCACCTCCACGACGCGCGGAGGATAAGGCTAGTGGACTCGCCGTGAATAGGCAGCTAATTCATGTTGGGGCCGCCGACCAACCGGCCGACGACGCCGTCGTTACCCATGTCGCTGGCGCCGGACGGGGTCGCGCAGATACTCACGCACGCGTCGACCCATGCGGCCCAGACGTCGCCCTTCGGCCCGATGATGATGTCGATGAAGTCGTAGACCGCCGTGCCGCAACGACCCGGACCACATTCACCCCGCTTGACGGGATCCTTCTTGTCGTTGACGGTGCCCGAGTAGAGGACGGGCTTCTTGGCGAAAACGTCGGCGCTGATCGTCATGTATCCGTTCCAGGTCGTGTTCTTGTACTCGTCGCCGTCTGCACATTGGTTCACGGCGGTGCACTCGCCCTCACCGTCCTCCTCCTTCATCGGACGGAACGGAGAGTTCTCGCTGCCCATGTACGCGATCGCGACCTTGCCGACCCCGCCGACATCGAGCGACGGAAGGTTCGCCTCGTCGAGGCCGGGCGCGCCCACCATGATCGGTTTGCTCCACGTCTTCCCGTCGTTCTTCGAGTACACGAGGTAGGGGAGCCGGTTCCGCGCGACCCACGCGTAGTAGATGTTGCCCTTCTTGTCGGTCGCGACGCTGGCCTCGTGCCCTTCGGCACCGATCTTGGCGACCTGCACGCGCGTCCAGGTGCGACCTTCGTCCTTGCTGATCGAGAGCCACGGCTGCCCACAGTGACCTTTCGGGATGAAGACCGTGCCGTCGTCACCGACGTAACCGTGGCCGTGCAGACCGCCGCAGAGCTCGGCGCCGTCCTGGCCGCTCGCCTCGGGATCGACACCGGGGAACGCCGGGCTCCCGGTCGGGTGGAACGTGACGCCGCCGTCGAGCGATTTCCCGCACGACGAGCTGCCGACGTCGTTCCAACAGTAGTAGACGATGCTGTCGTAGCCGACGGTCGGGCTCTGGGCCGGTGGTCCGGCGAACAGCGTCTGATGGTCGTTCACGGGGCGCCCGCACGCGAGCGGGTTCGTGATCCAGCTCTCGCCGTGATCGTCGGTGTAAGAGAGGTACGCACACGCGACCGTGAGGTCGATCGTGAACACGCGATCCGTCCACGGGTCGACGTAAACGTACGGATCGAAGCTGATGAGCTGCGCGTTGCGCGTCCCGATCTTTGGGGAGACGATCTTCCACGTCTTGCCCTGATCGCGCGAGCGGGTCACCTCGACGCGCGTGTTCGTCTGCAGTGCCACGTAGAAGACGTCGCCGTTCTTCGTTTGTCCCAGAGTGGGTTCGGCTGAAGGCAGACCGACGCGGTAGAGGCGTGCGTCCGGCGCCCGGCGCGTGATCGCCCCCGAACGGATGCGGCGACCGTCCGGGTAGTGGGCAACGGCGCGGCCCCCGGAGCCCTCCTCGCCGGCG
>JBOGWY010000389.1:0-4376 GCA_050694015.1 Actinomycetota bacterium
CCGGGGATGCGCTCGGCGAGCCGCTCCCCCGCCTGCTGGGGGAACACCGGGTCGGAGTCCGAGAACGCAACGAGGGTGGGCTTGACCCACCGGGTGAGCTCGTCGGCGACCTCGGCCATCTCGGCCGCGCCCTGGTCGTCGACGGTGAGGGGGACCAGCAAGGGGAACGCCGCCGCGCCGGCCTTGGACTCGACGTTCGGGAACGGCGCTTCGTAACCGGCGATCACGTCCTCGGGCACATCGGTCGCGGTCGCTCCCTGGATGACGAAGCCGACCGGCAGATCGGGATTGCGCTCCGCGAAGTCGCGCCACGCGGAGAAGCCCGGGGTCGGCCAGTTCGGGCCCGGTCGGAAGACGCCGGTGTTGAGGATCACGAGACGCGCGATCCGCTCGGGGTAGGTCGTCGCGACCCGCAGCCCGATCGGTCCACCCCAGTCCTGTACGACCATCGTGACGTCGTTCAGGTCGAGCGCTTCGATGAGTTGCACCAGCGAATCGCAATGACCGTCGTAGCTGTACCAGTCGCGATCGGTGACCTTGTCGGAGCGGCCGAACCCGATGAAGTCGGGAGCCACGACGCGGCCCGCGTCCGTCAGTCGCGGGATCATTTTCCGGTACAGAAATGCCCACGTCGGCTCACCATGCAGCAGCAAGATCGGGTCACCGCTGCCCTCGTCGACGTGGTGCATCCGGAGTCCCGCCGTCTCCCCGTCGAGGTCGATGTAGTGCGGCTCGAAGTCGTAGCCGGACAGGTTCTCGAAGCTCGTATCGGGGGTTCGGATCGCCTTCATCGCCGGAAAGACTAGGTCACCTGTAGGTAAGGTCGTTGAGAAAGGGGGGCGATGCCGGAACCGATCCTGTATGAGGGCCACTGGTGGTACCAACATGAGAACGGCGCGTGGAGCCGCTGGGACGAAGCCGCCAGTCAGTGGATGCCGTACTTACCGACATCCCGGGC
This sequence comes from Actinomycetota bacterium, assembly GCA_050694015.1. GTDB lineage: Bacteria > Actinomycetota > CADDZG01 > CADDZG01 > WHSQ01 > JBOGWY01. Next base: position 959 of record JBOGWY010000389.1, read on the forward strand.
GCCGCTATTCAGCTCGATCTCGAACCTCGGCCGGTGGGTTGTCCGCGTAGTGGCGCTCGACATGTTGATCGCCGTGATCCTCGGGATCATCGGGGTGAACCTGCTTGCGACAAGCAATCGGTTCGCGTCATCGGATCCGGAGCAGATCTTTGAAGGATTCTTCGCGCAGATGACGCTGTTCAATCTGTTGAGTGTTTTCTGGTACGTCACTGCAATCGTCTTCTTGATCTGGTTCTACCGGGCGTATCAGAACATGGCTGCGCTGGGAGTGTACGCACGCTGGTCATCGGGATGGGCGATCGGAGCATGGTTGATCCCGATCCTCAATCTCTTTCGGCCTAAGCAGATGGCAGACGACATCTGGAGATCGAGTGACCCGACGCTGCCCGAGAACCCCGGCCACTTGTGGCTCAGCGGAAAGGTCGCGCCACTCCTCCATTACTGGTGGGCGGCGTGGATCCTTTCATCCTTCGCGCCCTTGCTAACGATGCCGTTCATGTTCGCGGGCTTGGATGTCAACGCCTCGCCTGGCCCGTTCTTCGCTCGTTTCTTCGGGATGTTCATCGCGACGGTCGGCCTCGGGCGGCTCGTCGCAGGCGCGTTCGCGATACCCGTCGTGCGTCAGATGACGGCGCGACAGGAATACCGCGCTCAAAAGCTGGGAGCGCCTCGGGGCCCCTAAGCGAAGTGGGGCGGGATCCGGTCGGGTTCGATCCCGTAGCGCTGGATCGCGTCGGTCACGACCTCGGGCTTGAGATCGCCGAACTCCGCAAGCGCGGCCAGGGTCGCGACCACGATGCTCTCGGCGTCGACCTCGAAGTGCCTCCGCAACGCGGGACGGTTATCCGAACGACCGAATCCATCGGTGCCGAGAGCGACGTAGGGGCCGGGAACCCACCGAGCGATCTGATCCTGAACGGCCTTGATCGAATCCGACACCGCGATGACGGGGCCCTCGGCGGGCTCGAGCGCCTTACTCACGAACGGCTGTCGTCGTGCCTCGGCCGGATGCAGACGGTTCCAGCGTTCGGTCTCGAGCGCATCGAGACGTAGCTGCTGATAGGAGGTCGCGCTCCAGACGTCTGCAGCCACTTCCCACTCCTCGCCGAGCAGGTCCTGGGCGCGGAGCACTTCCTGCATGATGCTGCCGGATCCGAACAGCTGCGCGCGGTTCTTGTTGCCGTTGGTAGACGTGCGGAAACGATAGAGACCACGCAAGATCCCTTCCTCGATGCCCTCGGGCATCGGCGGCTGAGGGTACGGCTCGTTGTAGAGGGTCAGGTAATAGAAGATGTCCTCGCCCTCTTCCATCATGCGGTGCAGCCCGTTCTTGACGATCATCGCGGTCTCGTAGGCGAACGACGGGTCATACGAAAGACACGCGGGATTAGTCGTCGCCATCAACAACGTGTGGCCGTCCTGGTGCTGCAGCCCCTCCCCATTGAGCGTAGTGCGACCGTAGGTCGCACCGAGCAAGAAGCCGCGGCCCCGCTGGTCCCCGAACGACCAGATCGCATCGCCGATGCGTTGGAAACCGAACATCGAGTAGAAGATGAAGAACGGGATCATCGGCTCGCCGTGCGTCGAGTACGAGGTACCGGCCGCGGTGAACGAGCCCATCGAGCCGGCTTCGGTGATGCCCTCCTCGAGGATCTGACCCTGCTGCGACTCGCGGTACGCAAGCAGGTGGGCCGCGTCCACAGGCTCGTAGAGCTGTCCGGTCGCGGCATAGATCTTGAAGTCGGGGAACAACGACTCCATACCGAAGGTACGCGCTTCGTCCGGGATGATCGGGACGACGCGCTTGCCGATCTTCTTGTCGCGTAACAGCTTACGAAGCAGACGCACGAACGCCATCGTCGTCGCTACCTTCTGATCGGTACCCTTCGCGAACTCGTCGTAGAGATCCGGTTTCGGGAGCTCCATCGGCTTCGGCACGTTACGTCGTTCGGGTACGAAGCCTCCGAGCGCGTGACGGCGCGCCAGCAGGTACTGGATCTCGGTGGAGTCCTTGCCCGGGTGGTAGTAGGGGGCCGAGCCCTCGCTGATGTCGCCATCCTTGATCGGGAGCTCGAGACGATCGCGGAAGATGCGGAGCTCCTCCTCGGTCAGCTTTTTGGCCTGGTGCGTGATGTTGCGCCCCTCGAAGCTGACGCCGAGACCCCAGCCCTTGACCGTCTTGGCCAGGATCACCACCGGCGCGTCTTTGAGATCGACGGCCGTGCGGTAGGCGGCATAGAGCTTGCGATAGTCGTGGCCCCCGCGCCGGAGCTTCCTGAGGTCGTCATCACTGAGGTGCGCCACCATCTCCTGCAGGCGCGGGTCCGGGCCGAAGAAGTTGTCCCGGATGTAGGCGCCCGATTCGACCGCGTACTTCTGGAAGTCGCCGTCGAGCTTGGTGTTCATCTGATGCACGAGCGCACCGTCGTCGTCGCGTGCCAAGAGCTCGTCCCACTCGCGGCCCCACACGACTTTGATCACGTGCCAGCCGGCGCCGCGGAAGATCGACTCGAGTTCCTGGATCACCTTGCCGTTGCCGCGCACGGGCCCGTCGAGCCGCTGCAGGTTGCAGTTGACGATGAAGATGAGGTTGTCGAGCCGTTCCCGGGCCGCGAGCGACAACGCCGCCATCGACTCGGGCTCGTCCATCTCGCCATCACCGATGAACGACCACACGCGCTGGCGCGACGTGTCTTTGATCCCGCGGTGATGCAGGTAGCGGTTGAAGCGCGCCTGGTAGATCGCGTTGAGCGGCGACAGACCCATCGAGACGGTCGGAAATTCCCAGAAGGTCGGCATCAGCCGCGGGTGCGGGTAGCTCGACAACCCGCCGCCTCCGGCCTCGCGCCGGAACGCTTCCATCTGCTCTTCCGTGATGCGACCCTCGAGGTACGCGCGCGCGTAGATCCCCGGGGCCCCGTGGCCCTGGATGTAGACCTGGTCTCCCCCGCCTTCGGCATCCTTGCCGCGGAAGAAGTGGTTGAAGCCGACCTCGTAGAGGGACGCCGACGACGCGTAGGTTGAGATGTGTCCGCCGATGCCCTCGTGGTGCTTGTTGGCGCGGGACACCATGACGGCCGCATTCCACCGGATCATCTGGCGGATGCGGCGTTCGATCTCCTCGTTACCGGGGAAGTACGGCTCTTCCTCGGGAGCGATCGTGTTGATGTAGTCGGTCGACACCATCGAGGGGAGGCCGACCTGGCGGGAGCGGGCATGGAGAAGGATGCGGTGAAGGAGGAACCGGGCCCGGGCGGGCGACTGGTCGATCAGCTGATCGAGCGCGTCGATCCATTCCTGCGTTTCGTCCGGATCGATGTCCGGCAGTTGATCCTTGAAGGCGTCGTACATGCGGCCCTCCTGCCTCTCCCGCTGCGTTACCCCCTCGTGCTGCCTTTCCTCCCCGTCCAGAGTAGGG
>JBOGWY010000390.1:0-7486 GCA_050694015.1 Actinomycetota bacterium
CGAACGGGTCGACATCCTGCCGATCGAGAACGACTTCTGGCGCTTCTACCGGCCCATGCCGGGCGCCTGAACTGCCCATTTCTTCTGTAAGCGCACGCCTGAAAACGCGGCTAAGTGCTCACAAAACGGTTCGGTTAGAGCTGGGTTCGCAGGACCTTCTTGTCGATCTTGCCTACCGGGGTCTTCGGGATCTCGGTGACTATCCGGACCTCGACGGGGCGCTTGTACTTCGCGAGCTTCTCTTCGCCGTACGCGAGTAAGTCTTCCTCACTTACCTCGGCCCCTGCCTTGGGAACGATGAACGCGACCGGCTCCTCGCCGAACTTCGCGCTGTCGCGTCCGACGACCGCCGCCTCGCCGACCGCGGGATGCTCGAGCAAGACCCCCTCGACATCCTTCGGGTAGACGTTGAAACCGCCGCGGATGATCAGGTCCTTCTTGCGCTCGACGATGTAGAGGTTGCCGTCGGCATCGAGGTTGCCCATGTCGCCGGAGTGGAACCACCCATTCTTGATCGCCTCGGCGGTCGCTTCGGTGTTGCGCCAGTAGCCGAGCATCACGTTCGGCCCCTTGATCGTGATCTCGCCCACCTCGCCGGTGGGGAGTTCTTTGTCGTCCTCGTCGGCGATGCGCACGCTGCACCCGTCGATCACCTTGCCGACGGAACCGATCGCCCGAGTGCCATCGCGCGCCGACGACGCGCGTTGCACCGAGACCGTGGGGGACGTTTCGCTGAGCCCGTAGCCTTGCACGAGCGGGCAGTTGGGAACCTTTTCTTCCCACGCGCGCAGAACCTCGTTCGGCAACCCCGCCGCGCCCGACGTGATCGAAGTCAACGACGACAGGTCCCGGCCTTCGATCCCGGTCGCGAGCAACATCTGCAGCATCGTCGGCACGACTGCCATCCGTTGAACGCCGAACTCCTCGATCAGGTCGAGCATCCCGTTCGGATCGAACCAGCGCATCAGGATGCCCTTCGACCTCAACAAAGAGCCGGCGATCGATACGTGCAAACCGAAGCTGTGCGACAGGGGCAATGCCGAGAGACTTACCTCATCGGGCTCGATCTCGGCAGCTTCCGCCGCGGTCCGAGCGGTCCACTCGAGGTTGTTGTGCGAGAGCATGACGCCCTTCGAGGCACCGGTCGTTCCTCCCGTGTACAGCAGCGCCGCGAGATCGTCCGGCGCGCGGTCGGCGATGTCGGCCTCGCCGTGTTTCTCGAGGTCTTCGAACGCCATGACATTCTCGCCCTCCGGTGGATCGATGCACACGATCTGCTTGAGCGTGTCGACACCATCGGCCGCGACTTGCGAAGTAAGCAACAGTTCGGGTGAGGTGATCAGAACCTTCGCTTCGGAGTCGGAAAGGATCCGCTTCACCTCCGGCGGCGGGAGCAGGAAGATGATCGGAGTGGCCGCGGCCCCGATACGCCACGTGGCCCAGTAAATGAGCCCCACCTCGATGCAGTTCGGCAGCAACACCGCGACCCGGTCTCCGGGCTCGACGCCGAGCGAGCGGAGGCCGGCCGCGATCGCTCTTATCCGCGCGTGGCTCTCTCCCGTCGAATACCACTTGCCCTCGAAGTAGATGGACTCGTGATCGCCGTGCTCCGCCAGGTGCTCATCGACCAGTCGCGCAAGGTTCATATGTTCCTCCGTGAGGTCGTCCGCTTTCAGCGAACGCCCCCACGTCGTCAGCTGGGGGGCCGTTCGCAAGCTCACTCTCCCCCCAGACCCCCCTCGCTCGCAAGTCCGCGTAGGCTCGGTTGATGCCGACCTTCCAGTACGACGGCTTCATGCTCTCCTTCGAGCAGCGCGGGCGCAGGCAGGGCGCCGCCGAGCGGCCCATCGTCCTGATCCACGGCCTCCTGCTGCCCCGCAAGCACCACTATCCGCTGGCCGACGCGCTGGCCGACCGGGGCAACCGCGTCATCCTGATCGATCTCCTCGGCCACGGCGAGAGCGAGAAACCGCCGCACTCCCGCTATTACACGATGGAGATCTTCGCCCGCCAGGTCATCGGGCTCCTCGACCACCTCGATCTGAACGAGGCCGTGATCGGTGGGACGTCACTCGGGGCGAACGTGGCGCTCGAGGTCGCCAACGCGGCCCCCGGCCGCTGCCGCGGCCTGTTCATCGAGATGCCTGTGCTGGAACGGGCCGCCCCGGCCGCCGCGACGATCTTCGTGCCGCTGACGATCGCGTACGCGGAAGCCCAGAGACCCTTGGATGCGATCGCACGCTTCATGCGTCGCGTGCCGCGGGGGCTCTCGCTCTATACCGACGTGTTGTTGGAGTTGCTGTCGCGCGACCCCGTGCCGAGCGCGGCCGTCCTTCACGGGCTCCTGACCGGTCGCATGGCGCCACATCCGGTCGACCGCGAGAAGATGGACGTGCCTACGTTGATCATGGGCCACGGCCGCGATCTGTTGCATCCGTTCTCCGATGCGGAAGCTCTGCTCCGCGAGCTCCCCAACGCGGAGCTCGAACGCGCGAACTCGTTCTTCGAACTGCGCTTCCCGCCCAACCGGCTCTCCGATCGGATCGCCGACTTCCTAGACGAGCTCTGGGCGTGACGAGACGCGACATCCCGGACCCGTGCGTCGTGGTGATCTTCGGCGCGTCGGGCGATCTCGCACAACGCAAGCTGTTCCCCGCGCTGCACAACCTGCAGGCCGAGGGGATGATCCCGCGCAAGACATGTGTCGTAGGCACGTCGCGCACCGAGATCTCCGACGAGGAGTACGCACGGACGATGCGTGATGCGGTCGAGGAACATTCTCGCCTCGAGGTCACGGCCGAAAGTTGGGAAGGTCTTAACGAGGACCTGTCGTACGTACCCGGAGACGTCAACGACGACGACCTCTTCCGTCGGCTCAAGCAGCGTCTCGAGGAGATCGACGAAAGTTCGGGTACCAGCGGGAACCGCGTCTGGTACATGGCGACGCTGCCGCGCTTCTTCCCGGTGATCGCGGAGCAGATCGCCAAGGCGGGCCTGCTCGACACCGGTGGCTGGCAGCGTCTCGTCGTCGAGAAGCCGTTCGGGCGCGACCTCGAGTCCGCGAGGGAGCTGAACGATCTGCTCCTCGCCAATCTCGCCGAGGACCAGATCTACCGCATCGATCACTACCTCGGTAAGGAGACGGTGCAGAACCTGTTGGTCTTCCGGTTCGCGAACGCGATCTTCGAGCCGATCTGGAACCGGCGCTACATCGACCACGTCCAGATAACGGTGGGCGAGACGTTAGGGGTCGGATCGCGCGGCTCGTTCTACGACCAGACCGGTGCGTTGCGCGACGTCGCGCAGAACCATCTCTTGCAGCTGCTCGCGCTGACCGCCATGGAACCGCCGGTCGCGTGGGACGCCGACGCGATCCGGGACGAAAAGGTTCAGGTACTGAAAGCGACACGCCGGTGGACGGAAACGGAGTGCGAAAACGTCGTCGCGCGCGGTCAATACGAGGGTTACCACGACGAACCGGGTGTCGACAAGAAGTCGTCTACAGAGACCTTCGTCGCGATGGAGATGCGGGTCGACAACTGGCGCTGGGCCGGCGTCCCCTTCTTCGTACGCACCGGCAAGAAGCTGCCGTCGAAATCCACGGAGATCTCGATCCAGTTCCAGCGCGTGCCGCACCTGCTGTTCGCTAAGACTGCGGTCGAGCAGCTCGACCCCAACGTGCTCGTGATCCGCATCCAGCCGGACGAGGGGTTCTCGCTGACGTTCGGGACCAAGGTGCCCGGCCCCGAGGTCGAGGTCCAGACCGTGGACATGGACTTCGACTACGAGACGCGCTTCGGCTCCGGTACTCCCGAGGCTTACGAGCGGCTGCTGGAGGACTGCATGCTCGGCGACGCAACCCTGTTCGCCCGCGCCGACGAGATCGAGCAGGCGTGGGAGATCGTCGATCCCGTCCTCAAGTACTGGGAGCGCGGCGGCAAACCCGGCAGTTACGCGCCGGGAGCGTGGGGGCCGCGCTCGGCGGACGAGCTCCTGGAGCGCGGCCGGCACTGGAGGAACGGATGAGTTTCAAGACCGACGTCTTTGGGGCCGCCGATTACTCGAACGGTGCTTCGGCGCGGATCGCGGAGGCGCTGGCCGGCGCGCGGTCGCTGGTGCTCACCGGAGGAACGAACCCCGAGAAGGTGTATCCCCAGCTCGCCGGAGCAGACGTGGCATGGAGGGAACTCGCCATCCTCTTCTCCGACGAACGCTGCGTCCCGCCCACCGACCCCGCGAGCAACTTCCTGCTCGCCGAGCGTCTGCTCCTCGAGCGCGTGAAGCCGCGCGCGGTTCATCGCATGAAGGGAGAGGAGACACCCGCACAGAGCGCGGACCAGTATCACGACGAGATCGAGCCGCTGGTGAAGGACGGGCTCGATGTGATCCTGCTCGGCATGGGCGCGGACGCGCACATCGGCGCCATGTTCCCCGGCTCGGTCGCGATCGACGAGCGCGACAGGCTCTGTGTGGTCGTCGATCGACCCGACGGGATGCAGGGACTTACGCTCACGCCTCCCGCGATGCTCAGTGGGAAGCGGATCTTCCTCCTCGTGACGGGCGAGGGGAAAGCCGAGACCGTCGCGCGCGTTGTGAACGGGAGCGAGAGCCCGTCCTCGTGCCCGGCCCGGATGCTCGCCGACCACCCCGACGTGACCTTCCTCCTAGACGAAGGCGCTGCCTCCCTCCTGTAACCGTTTTGTGAGCACATACCAGCGTTTTCAGGCGTACGTCTGCAGAAGATTTCGGAGGGCCACATGAAGCTCTATGCCGATGCGCCGTTCTTCCGTTCCCGTCAGATCGTGCTCGATGCGGTCGTCGCGCTCTGGATCGTGCTGTGGGTCGCGCTCGGATTCCTCGTCCACGACGTCGTCGCGTATCTGGCGAAGCCGGCCGAGGCCGTGAGCCGGAGCACCGGAGAGCTGGCCGACTCGTTCGACGAACTGGGCGATCGCGCGGTCGGAGTTCCGGTCGTCGGCGACCAGCTCGAGGAGCCGTTCCGGGCCGCGGCGGACGCGTCGCGAGAGGTGGCCGAACGCGGGGCGGATCAACGCGACGCGACGCTCAGGGTCGCGCTCGTTCTCTCTCTGCTCATCTCGATCGGGCCGATCGTTGCGATCCTGCTCCCGTACGTCCTCTACCGGTCGCGCTGGTTACGTGAAGCGAACGCTGCCCTCGGCCTCCGCGTGGATGCGGACGACCTCTACCTGTTCGCGCTAAGAGCGGTGGCGAAGCGACCGTTGCGGGAGCTCAGGACGGTGGCGCGAGACCCGGCCGCCGCTCTGGCATCCGGCGACTATGAAGGACTGGCGAGTCTGGAACTCAAACGTCTCGGCCTTCGTCCATAGACGGGAGGGCCCATCGATGAGGTTTGGACATTTGTTATCGCCGTTCGGCGGCAAGAAGCGTCCAAACCTCGTCGTTGTCGCAGTCGCCGTCGCGGTTTGCATCGGGGTGTCGTGAACCCGGGACGCAGATCCAGTCACGCCCCCCGTCGGTCCAGCGCACGACACGAGCCCGGGCGAAACAGCCGTGGTCCTGCGGGTGAAGCCCAATGTTGTTCCGGTCGGCGCGATGTTTCAGGTCGTCTCTCGTTAGGTGGTCATCCACATCGCGACACTTTCGCGCGGGCCCGTCTCGAAGATCAGGCTCCCGGACAGCGGTCGCTCGTACGCGTAGACACCCGGAGGATTGCCGGGCCCGCCGCAATAACCCTCACGCGCATGGATGTACGCAAGACCGTCCCGACTCCAACCAAGTGCGATCGAGTCCGTCGCGACGTCGACCTCCGGCGGGTCGATCACGAGCCGGGGCCCCTCATCACCCTCGAGCCAATAGACCGACGGGTGCTCGCATTCACCCGACCATTGCGCGAGCACGACGTCTCCGACAGGAGATGGGATCACGTAACGCCAGTGCCCCGCGACCCGGCCGTGGACGCGCTGTCCGGGCGGAGGACGCAGTTCGGGCTCGGGCCCTTCCTCGTACATCCTGGCCATCGCCTCAACCCTTCCCACCGGGATCAATCGATGTCCGATGACATCGAGCCGGAAGTAGGTCCGTCGAGACACTCTGAACCAGACCCCTGGTGCGCCGTGGTTGCCGACGAGCGTCAGGTCGTCGAGTTCCAGAAGGATCTCCCCGGTCTCGTTGCGAAACGTGACCCCGTCGAGCCCACCGACAACGAACCCTCGACTCGGGAGTCGTGGCAGCTCGACCGGTCGCGGCCTCACGACACGGTGCTTCGCCGCTTCCCTCGGAAGTGGGCCTTCCGTGTACTCGGCTCTCGGCACCGCGGCCGGGGCGGGTGTCGAGCATGCCGTCGCAACTAGCCCGACCATCAGAAGGATCCGTACGTCCATGCCCCTTAGACACCCGAGCGCGCCGGAAAGTTTGCCGTTCGGGCCGAAATCTTCTGCAAACGCCCGCCTGAAAACGCTGGTATGTGCTCACAAAACGGTTGGGTGTGGAGGAGCTTTTACGGGCGGGAAACTGTTCCGAAACACACCGGTAACACCACTCTCATTAGCTGAGCTGCGTAAGAGGGCGACGGTGCCCATGGCAGCTTCCCCGCCGTGCCAGGGCGGTAGTAGCGGAACCGTCCGAACCGGCAGCGACAGAGAGGGGTGATCCGTTGGACACCGGCGATACCGCGTGGGTCCTTGCTTCGTCGGCCTTGGTGCTCTTCATGACACCGGGCCTGGCATTGTTCTACGGCGGCATGGTCCGCGCCAAGAACATCCTCGGCACGATGATGCACTCCGTCTTCGCGATGGGCATCGTGTCGATCCTGTGGGTGTTGATCGGCTACACGCTCGCGTTCGGTAACGACGTCGGCGGTCTCATCGGGGGCCTCGACTTCCTCGGGTTCTCGGGAGTGGGAGCCGACCCGCACCCGGCCGGGCTCGGCGCGACGATCCCGCACAGCACGTTCGCGCTGTTCCAGATGATGTTCGCGATCATCACGCCGGCGCTGATCAGCGGCGCGTTCGCCGAGCGCATCAAGTTCTCGGGGTACGTCGTTTTCATCAGCGCGTGGCTGCTGCTCGTCTACGCCCCGATCGCGCACTGGGTATGGCATCCGGAGGGCTGGCTGTTCAAGCTCGGAGCTCTCGACTTCGCCGGTGGCACGGTGGTGCACATCAACGCCGGCATCGCGGCTTTCGCCGCCATCCTCATCATCGGGAAGCGTCGGGGCTTCGGTAAGGAAGCATTCGTTCCCCATAACTTGACGATGACGATCCTCGGAACCGGGATCCTGTGGTTCGGATGGTTCGGTTTCAACGCCGGTAGCGCGCTCGGCGCGAACGGGCTCGCGAGTTCCGCGTTCCTAGCGACCAACCTCGGCGCCGCCGCAGGAGCTTGCGGCTGGGCGTTGATGGAGATGATGAAGGACCGTAAGGCGACGAGCCTCGGCATCGCATCGGGAGCCGTAGCGGGTCTCGTTGCGATAACGCCGGCAGCCGGATTCGTCAGTCCTCTGGGC
>JBOGWY010000391.1:0-11961 GCA_050694015.1 Actinomycetota bacterium
CTTGGCGCGTCCGAGGTCGAGGGGACGATCCAGGTGCGCATCGGGATATCGGCGGGGGAGCCCGTCACCGAGAACGGCGATCTGTTCGGGACCGCGGTGCAGCTCGCCGCTCGGTTATGTAACAGCGCGGAGCCGGGAGGGATCCTGGTCTCCCATGCCGTGCGGGAGCTATGCGCGGGCAAGACGCTGCGTTTCGACGTAGCCCGGGATCTCGAGCTGCGCGGTTTCGCCGAGCCGGTGCGCGCGTACCCCGTCATCGGGGGCCGGGAACCCGTCGCCTAAGAGCCCCATGTAGGTGACGTCTTGATCAGGGCAAGACGATCCACATGACGCGCGTCACGGTAGGACTCGGGTTCGACCACCCGGCTATCGGCTGGTCGGCGATCCATGCGGCATCGCCCGCGTGGAGAACCTCTTTTGCCTCTCCAACGCGCAGCTGAAGAATGCCTTCGTTGACGGCGACGAACTCAGGCCGCTTGGTGGGGAATAGTGGTCGGCGACCGCTCGCGCCGGGCGCAAATGCGATCAGGTGCGCCTCGAACCCGCCCGGTTGTGTGAATACACTTTCGCTCTCAACGCCCGGCGCGAAGCGTTCGGGACGGCGCGCTCCTCTGCGCGCGACCGCAAAGCTGGGCGGCGTGTCCTCGTCGGTGACGTCGCCATCGCCCACCCCGAGCGCCTTCCACGCTGCTCCCATCGTCGTTTCCGACAGCCCTCGTCGTCCGTGCTCGGCCTGGGACAGAGCACTGGGTGTGATACCGAGGCGGCGAGCCAGGTCGGACTGGGACATGCCTAGTTCGACGCGGCGCCTCTTGAGCCGCTCCCCGATAGACGAACGATCCGACCCCGCCGTCACGGGCTCGACCGCGATGTTGGTTCCTTCCACCTCGAGGCGAGCGAGACGCCCGACGACGCCCGCGGGCCGCGCGTCGGCCTTTGCCACGCGCACCATCGGATCGTCACCGTTCCCGACCTCGAGCACTACCTGGGTCACTTGTTTGACACGGTTGATGAAACTCGCATCGTGCTCTTCGGGATCGAGCACCCAGTAGGCCACGGTGTCGAGCTCGTACAGCCGCGGGCAATGACGCATGAAGAAACCGAGGGCGGCGTCGGGACCCCATAACCGTTGCATCGCGGAGAGCGAATCGAAGACGTAACCGGCGCCAGGTCCGAGCTCATCTTCGAGTTCCTTCATCAGGAGCTGGACGGACTCGATGTCGCGCGGATCCTCCGGGCTCCGTAGCTCGATCCCTCGAGGGGCTTTGGTGGTTTTCCCGGCGTTGAAATTGACAAGTACGACGCGGCCGTCGGCACCCTCGAGATGATCGACCACGCCGGACACGGCGGGTTCTACACGGACGTAGCACAAGCCGCGTGCGGCAGTACCGCGCGCGAAGGGCAGAAGGAGAGCGGGCCATAGGGCGCGCGGCGCGAGCCACACGACGTTATCGCCGCGGCGCAGGTCGTCGACCAGCCGATCGAGACCGTCGATACCGCTCTGCAACACATCCTTCATTTATTCGATCCCTCTCTATCTTCATTGTGAGTCGGTTTCGGGGAACGGGTAGCCGACCTTGCAATAGACCCCGTACCGGTCGTTTCGGTTATACAAAGCAGCTAGGCCGCGGCTAGCTCCACCGCCCGCTCGTCTGAGCGGTGCCGAGGTGCAGAACTCGCGGCGACGCCGAGCGCACGTAGCACTGGATCTAATACGGACTCATCGACCAGCGCGAATCCCGTCCACGGCCCCCTCAAGACCTCCAGGGCCCGTACCAGCTCTTTTCCTGCCGCCTCTGTGCGCGGGATCGCATCAGCCAGCATTTGCATGTAGTGGCGAGCCATGCCCTGTCCGCACCACGGGCATCGTCCACGGTTGTCGGGCGACAACAGCTGTTCGAGAAGAAGATCTCTGCCGCAGTTATTGCAGGTTGCCTTCAGGTTCATCTGAGCCTCCTCGTTCCAGAGATCGATCGTTGTTACAGGGAGCGCCGGCGCAGGTCGGCCGGCGACCCGCGCCTCCAGTCGAGGCCGTCGCGTGAGTCGTGACCGACGGTCAGCGCGGCGACGTCCAGCACGGCGAGGGCTGCGACGAGAATGACCAGAGCGGCCCAGGACGTCGACAGCGACGCCACCGCCGCCAAGACGGTCAGCGCGGCCACGATCGGAAACGCGACTCGCTTGATCACCTCACCGAGTCGTGGGGCTCGCACGGGTTCCGACGCCGACGGGCTCGGGACCACCTTGAGACGACCCGGCCTGGTCTGCGGCTGCGGGCGGGATTCGTACCTCTCCAACAGTGCTGATCTGGTGCCGTACATGTCCTCCTCCTCTCAGTCTCATGAGCTCAGGCGCGTGTGTTCAGCTGGTTTGTGGCGCTCCCGACCACCAGCTCGGTGCGTCGCTGGCCGGGAACGAGTCGCGCGACGCGACGTCCACGGGGTCGAGGGGCGGCTCCGCGGATGTCGGCGCGCCGTCCTCCTGAGGTACAGAACCGTGGATCTCCTGCGGGCCCGCCCTGAGGATCGAGCCGTCGGGCTGCACGACCCGGATCCTTGAGTCGGCGATCTCGCTACCGGTGGGCCCACCGACCGAGAAGCCGGCGCGGGCGTGGCGCTTCACGAAGTCCACATCGTTCCAGCGCCGCTTGCGTTTCGTCCGGGTCGTAACCATCGCTGCTCCTCCCTACGGGGGTCCGTCACTCTATTAAGCATGCTACAGCATTTGTTTATTCCTTTAAGCAAGGAGGATTCTGCGACGAGTCGATATGAAGACGTCGCCGGGGGGTCTTGGCGGACCGCTTCGGGGGCTCTACCTAAGGCACGCGCGAGTTCAGCGGAGCTTCGGGCCTCCCACCAACCGGCCCACCACCGCTTCGCCCAACCGCAGGAACTGCCCGCTGTGGTCGCACGCATTGTCAAAACAGCCGTCGACGAACGACGCCCACGGCGTCCCGTCCCGCGCGATCACCACATCGAGGAAGTCGAATGCAGCCTGGCACCTGAACGGGCCACAGTCCCCTTTGATCAGAGGGTCTTTGGGGTTGTTCACCGGAGCCGAGTAGAAGACGGGTCGCGGCGCGAGGGCATCGTTCGTCATCGTCACGTAGCCGTTCCAGGTGGTGTCCGCGTACTTACTCACGGTCCACGGTTCTCCAGGAGAGTTCGTGGTGCCCATGTAGAGCAGCGCGACTTTCCCGTTGTCGCCGGCGGCGATGCTCGGCAGGCTGGCTTCGTTCACACCCGGCGCCCCGATCATCATCGGCGCGCTCCACTTCTTGCCGCCGTTGCGCGAGACCGCGAGGTACGGAAGGCGGTCCCCTCCGATCCACGTGTAGTAGATGTTGCCGGCGGGATCGACGGCGACGCTTGCCTCATGCGTCGGAGTCCCGTTGCGCGCGACCTGCACGCGGTCCCACGTCGTCCCCTGATCGCGGCTGATCGCCAGCCATGGCTGGCCGCACTCGCCCTTGGGCAGGTAGACGAACCCGCGCCGATCGACCACGCCGTGACCATGCAAGCCGTCGCAGTCCACGATCGGAATGGCTTGCCCCTCGCGCAACGCGGGGAAGGGGGGCTCTCCCGTGCGCACGAAGGTGAGACCTCCATCGAGCGAGCGCAAACAGGTGGCTTGCCCCGAGTCGCTGGCGAGACCGACGTCGGCCGCGCAGTAATAGACAACGTTGGGATATCCGACCGGCTGCAAGCCACCTTCGGTTGCGGGGCCCGAGAACACCGTCTGGTGGTCGACGACATCGCAACCGACGATCGATGAGATCCATGTCGTGCCGCCGTCGTCGGTGTACGACAGCTCGGAGCAGGGCAGCAGATAGTCGGCTGTGAACACACGCCCGGTGTCCTCGTCGACGTAGATGTAGGGGTCCTCGGTATAGAAGTGACGGTTCGCAGGGCCGAGCTTGGGTGACACGTCCTGCCACGTGCGTCCCTCGTCTTTGGAACGGATGACCTGCACCGGGAACGCCGGCCACACTTCCGCGTCGAGGGTCTGGTAGTAGATCGTCCCGTCCTTGGTCACGCCGAGAGTCGGCTCCGCGGCGTGGAACCCGGTGCGATAGAGGCAGGCCTGAGGCGTGTCGCTCTCGGCGACGCGCACGCCGTCCGGCAGGTGGGCGACCGCTCGACCTCCGGAGTCACGCCCGCCGCAAGCGCGTGCGTTGTTCGGTGTCTTGTCGACGTCGAGCGGCGGTCCGAGACGCGTCGGCATCGACGCGTGTTGGTGCGCGAACCCGACTTCGAAGGGTGCCCCCGGTGTGGTCGTTGCAAACAGCAGCGCAACCGCGACAACGCCGGCGCGTCCCATACGAGGCCTCCCCGCTCGTGGCGAATCCTTTCCCGACGCGCTTCGACGCGGGCCTGCCTGGTTCCTCCCGAAAGTGGAGCCTGGGAGGGCCTTTTCAGCCTCCCGTTGTCACGGGCGCGTGAGCGTGTGGCGGAAGCCGTCACGCCAGCTTCGCCAGACAGGGTGCCACTCGAGCTCCCTCCCGGCCTTGGCGTTCGAGGCTCCTCTACCTTCGGTCATCCACCGAACGACCACTTCACCGGCGACGAGACGCGCCACCCACGGCGGGACACGTCGCGGCGGTTTTGCCCCAACGACCTCGGCGAGATAGGGGAGCCACTCCGAGACGGGAGCCGGCTCGTCGTCGACGATGTTGAAGATCCCCCGCGTTCCGCGCTCGAGGGCGGCAACCGTCGAGCCTGCAGCGTCGTCCACATGGGTCCACGACCACACGCCGGTCGCATCACCGACGAGCGGCATCTGACGTTTCCTGACCAGCTCGACCAACGACTCCGACGCGCCCGGCCCATAGAGGTTGCCGTAGCGGAGTACGAACCCCTCTGCATGCGCGTCGCGGACCCTCGTCTCGAGGAAACGGATGGCCGCTACCGTCTCTGTCTGTGCCTTCGCCGGTTCCGGATCGAGCGGATCGTCTTCGGTCTTGACTGGACCCCCGTCGCGTAGGTTCGTCCACCCGGTGTAGCTCTGCGCGATGAACCGGCCGACCCCCGCCGCGTCCCCGGCGGCTAGGAGGTTCTCGGTTCCCGCCGTCCGTAGCTGATTGGTCAGCGAGAACCAGCGGTCGAAACGCCGCAGGTCCGCCTTGCCGGCAAGCGCGGTGAGCTGATGGACGATCGCGTCCGGCTTTGCATGGGCAACGGCTTCCCCGACGGCATCACCGTCGAGACCATCTAGGACGACCGGCTCGGCGCCGAGGCGTCGGAGCTCATCGAGCTTGGTCGGGCTCCGAGTTGTACCGGTCACCTGATGTCCGCGTTCGATCAGCTGTGACACCAGCGGTCTGCCGATCGCTCCGGTAGCTCCCGCCACGAATACGCGCACGTCGGATCACCTCCTTGACCTGGGGATCGTTTGGACACACATGGTGCGGATCACGAGAGGTTTGCCTTGTGACGGTGGTAGTAGCGGAGGGCCTTATCGCGACTGCCACAATCCGTCATGTCGCACCAGCGCCTGCTGGCATTCCGAGTCGTGTCGTGAAACAACCAGTCGCAAGTGGGGCAGTAGCGGAGTCGCCGTCGGTCGACGCTCGTAACCACGTCTGCTGCATTCCAGATAACAGGAGTGAAGACTTGCACCAGGTCCTTCGGGGCCACCCACGTCCACTGCAAGGACTCCGGATCGACTTGACGGTCCCGACTTGCTCGGGCTAGGAGTGCGTTGAAGTCCTCGACCGATCGAAGTGATGGTCTGTCTCCGTGCGCGAGGGGCGCGATCACGGCCCGCAAGGTCCTGCGTAGGTTCCTTATCGCCTTCAGTTGATGGACCGCCCGTTTCGATCCGTGCGGGAACAGGCGATCCAGGCGCCGGCGAGTCTGCTCGTCGATCAAGCCGAGTTCCTCGGCCCAGAGAGTGACGTTCGTTACGACCCCGAACCAGTCGTGTTCTCGCTCTCTGTCCGGCCACGACACGGTGTTGATGAAGTCGAGGCTTGACTCGCCTCCTACGAGCTTGTACGTGCCGCCGTACCCATCCGGGTCGAGGTCTAAGGGCTCCATCCACACGGGACTATACCAGCAATAAGGATTTGACAGGTAAAGCCTCGCCGGCCTAGCTTCACCGCCATGGTCCGTATAGCCCGTCAAGGAGCGGCTCTGGGGTCTCCGCTCACGACCGAGCGAGTACCCGCGCAGCTCTATCTCGTGGCGGCGGCGATCTTTCACTACCTAGGGCCCTCGTTCGCGGTACTTCTTTTCACTCGCGTGGCGATCGGAGGAGTGGTGTGGCTGAGGATCGCCTCCGCTGCCCTCGTTTTCGCCGTCTGGCGTAGACCATGGCGAGCCTTTGCGGCGACACCGGTCCGGACCCGTTGGTTGATCGCGTGGCTCGGAGCAGTCATCGCCGCGATGAATTACTCGTTCTACTTCGCGATCGACGTACTTCCACTGGGAACGGTTGCGGCGATCGAATTCATTGGACCTATCGCCCTCGCCGCGCTCGGCGTGAGGTCGCTACGCAACGTCGCCGCGTTCGGTCTGGTCGTCACGGGTGTCTACGTCATCACAGATCTACGGTTGGCAGGCGAGCCAGTTGCGTTCGCGTGGGCGTTCGCAAACGCCGCTCTGTTCACGGCCTACATATTGATCGCGCACCGCATATCGCGCTCGGATCCCACGACCCGGCCGATCGACCGGCTGGGGTCATCCATGTTGATCGCGGCCGTGGCGATAACGCCATTGGGGATCTGGGAAGCGGTTCCCGCGTTCACGGATCCGGCACTAGTCGGGGCCGGCATCGCCGTCGGTGTGACGTCTTCGGTCATCCCGTACGCCTTGGATCAGATGGCGATGGCGCGAATCTTGCGGTCGACCTATGCCCTCTTCGTTGCCCTTCTCCCCGCGACCGCAGTTGTCATCGGCGCCATCGTGCTCCACCAGTTCCCGACCCTTACCGAGGCAGTCGCAGTCGGGTTCGTCATCTGCGGCGTGCTTGCTCACGAGGAACTGACGTAAGCGGCCCCTGCGGACGAGCGTCGCGGCCCGACTGAAATACGTATACGTCTACTTCCGTAATTTCCTTCTTGTGTGCAGCATCAGCGGACGCCATTTGCTTCACTACGGTGCATCGGACTTCGGTCTACCTGGCAACGGTGGGGAGATGGAGGTACACCCATGAGTTCAGCGCGAACGTCCTTCGGCCGTAGTCACCGAGCAGAACGTCGCTTGTGGCTGCCCGGCGTGGTCCAGGAGGGCGGAAGACGTGGATGGTGGGCCGCGCTTGGGCTCGGAGCCGTTCTGGGCGGAGCGCTCCTGGTACTCCCAGCACTGCTCTCCGACGCAGATGCGTTCTCATTCTTCGCCGTCTTCATGGGCGTCGTTGCCGGCGTCTACCTTGGCTTCGCCCTGACCGACGGACGGATGTCGGTTTTCCAGGTGGAGAACGTAGGCATCCTCATCTTCGGCGCGTTGGGTGTGTTGGCATTGGCCACGGGGAATGCCTGGTTCCTAGTCGCCGGCTACCTCGGCCATGGTGCTTGGGACGCCCTCCATCCTCACGCCGTGGATACCCGCATGCCCTGGTGGTACGTGCCCGCGTGCATCGGATTTGACTTTGCATTCGGGATCTATGTGGTTATCCGCCTCGCCTAAAGCGTCCCCGTGCTGTCCCTGTTGAGATTGTCATCCGTCGAGGCACACCAGAACTAGGAGCTGAATAGAAATGCAAACTCATCACACACCTGGAGATACCCAAGCTGAAGTATTCCCGACGGATGTGTCGGGTCTGCCACCGGCTGAGAAGCCATCGATCGTGGATCTGGAACCGAACGCGTCGTTCGATCTGCGCATCCATCCGGTGAGAAAGGTGATCGGCAACGATGCTGTGAGGATGCTCTCGTACAACGGTTCGATCCCGGGGCCGACGCTGCGCGTCCAACAGGGCTCCGAGATAATCGTCAACGTCGCGAACGAAGGCGACATCGAGACGACCGTGCACTGGCATGGACTGCGCCTCGAGAACCGTTACGACGGTGTTCCCGTCGAGACCCAGGCGCCGATCGAGATCGGCGGGACCTTTATGTACAGGGTGCAGTTCCCGGACGTTGGGTTGTACTGGTACCACCCGCACATCCGAGAGGACTTCGCGCAAGAGATGGGCCTCTCAGCCGCGATCGTGGTCATGCCCGACGATCCTTCGTATTGGCCCCCTTGCGATCGCGACATGACGATCACGCTCGACGACGTCCTCATCGAGGATGGGCAGATGGCTCCGTTCCGCCGCTCGGGACCGACCTTCACGGCGATGGGCCGATTCGGCAACGTGATGCTGACCAACGGACAGGAAGACTTCGTCGCACAAGCCACCGTCGGGGAGGTCGTTCGTCTCTACCTCGTCAACACCGCGAACACCCGCATCTTCAATGTTGCACTTCCCGGAGCGCGTATGAAACTCATCGGCGGGGACAGCGGGCGATACGAGCGCGAAGAGTTCGTAGACGAGGTGATGCTGTCGCCGTCGGAGCGCGCGATCGTCGATGTGCTGTTCGACCGTTCCGGCGAGGTGAGGCTCGAGCACCGGGTCCCGGATCACGTCTACGAGCTTGGTCGGTTCCAGGTTGATGGCTCCGGTAGCACAGCGGCCGGCGAGATCTTTAGCGAGCTTCGTGTAGACCCGGCGTTGACCGCGGAGCGACGGGTGGCCGAGTCTCACGTCGACCGCTCGCCCGACAAGACGTTGTCGTTCTCCTCGTCGATGCCGCTTCTCTACGGAGAGGTGGAATCCAAGGCGAGCTCGTACGTCTGCCCCATGCACCCTGAGGTGAAGGACACGGAAGCATCGACGTGCCCCAAGTGTGGGATGAGGCTCGTGCCCGTTCACGACGAGCCCGCGGCACGGTCATTCGTCTGTCCGATGCACCCTGAGGTGACGGACACGCAGGCGTCGACGTGCCCCAAGTGTGGGATGAAGTTGATCCCTGCAGACGTCTCCCCACCTGCTCAGGCCGAGACCCATATCCATGATCCGGGGGAGATGGACGACGGGCTGGAGTGGGAAGACCTGATGCCGGAGATCAATCGTCGAACAGATCCCTCGAACATGATCTGGACACTCACGGATCCCGAAACCGGTGCCGTGAACCACGAGATCTCTTGGAACTTCAAGGTCGGTGACCTTGTCAAGATCCGGCTGATCAACGAGATGGAAGGGTCCGATCACCCGATGCATCATCCGTTCCATGTCCACGGCGCCGGGCGATTCCTCATCCTCTCGAGAGACGGCCGGACCGAATCCAACCTCGTCTGGAAGGACACCGTGCTTCTAAGAGCGGGGGAGACCGTCGACATCCTCCTTTACGTCACCAACCCGGGATTGTGGATGGCGCATTGTCACATCGCCGAACACACCGAGAGCGGGATGATGTTCAGCTTCCGCGTCGACGAGCGAGAGGCGTCATGACTGCCTCTTTGAAGGCTCGTAAGCCACTCTCGCCGTATGCGGATCCTTGCCCTTGGAGGGCGCCCCGCTAGGAAGGGGCCCCCTCCTCTATATTCCCCCTACAACTTTGGGACGAAATCTTCGAAGAGATCAGGGTCAACCCTGATGGCGGTGGCAACGCACGGATGCGACCCTTGTGGCTCCACCAACGAGTCTTTAGGAGCGAATCCGGTGCCCATTAGCCGTCTACCTGTGTCACGGTGAGCGACTTGCTGATCGTCACGGAAGGACTCACCAAGCGCTTCGGCTCGGTGACTGCCGTCTCCGATCTGACGGTGGGCATCGATGCCGGCGTCGTCGGGTTGATCGGGGCCAACGGCGCCGGTAAGTCGACGCTGATCAAGATCCTGCTTGGGCTCCTGCCGGCGACCGAGGGACGCGCAACCGTTCTAGACCTCGACGTCGCGGACGACGGCACCGCGATCCGCGAGCGCGTCGGCTACATGCCCGAGCACGATTGCCTTCCGCCGGACGTCACCGCGACCGATCTCGTCGTGCACATGGCACGGATGTCCGGACTTCCGGCGACGGCGGCGCGGGAGAGGACGGCCGATATCTTGCGACACGTCGGTCTGTACGAGGAGCGATACCGCCCGATCGGCGGCTACTCCACCGGCATGCGCCAGCGGGTGAAGCTCGCTCAGGCACTGGTTCACGATCCGCAGCTCGTATTCCTCGACGAGCCGACGAACGGCCTCGATCCTTCCGGACGCGACGACATGCTCGGTCTCATCGCGCGGATCAACGCCGACTTCGGTATCTCGGTCCTCGTGACATCACACCTGCTCGGCGAGCTGGAGCGCGTCTGCGACCACATCGTGGTCATCGACGCCGGCCAACTGATGAGGGCCTCGTCTACTGCGGACGTGACCGCGGTCAGCCAAGTCGTGGTCGTGGAGGTCGACGGAACGGCAGACGCTCTTGCGGCCCTGCTGCAGAACGCCGGCCTGACCGTTCGCGTGGTTGGCCGTCTCGTGGAAGTCGAGCTCAGCGACGACTCGGCCTACGACATCGTGCGCGATACCGTCGTCGGCGCGGGTCTCGGGCTCATCCGGATGGAGCGGCGGCGGCATCGCATGGCGGAGATCTTTACGACGGCAGGGGTCACCGTATGAGCACGCCGACACCGACCGCCGGCGTCATCCACGACATCGGATACCGGCACTACGACGGCGAGCGCCGCGGACGCAGCTACATCCGGCGTTCTCTGTACGTCGACAGCTTCAAAGGGGCGTACGGGCTGGGCCGCAGTGCTCGTTACAAGGTTCTTCCCATGATCCTGCTCGCGGTCATGTGCCTGCCGGCTGGAGCGATCGTGGCCATCACTGCGGTCACGAACGGCACCGAGCTGGTCGGCAACTACACGTCCTACCTTCTTAATCTGCAGCTGGTCGTGTTGATCTACGTCGCGTCGCAGGCGCCCGCCACCGTGTCGCGCGATCTTCGCTTCAGCGTGATGTCGCTGTACTTCTCGCGTCCGCTCGAACGGATGGACTACGTGGTGGCGAAGTACGCCGCGATGGCATCGGCGATGTTCGTCCTGACCGCGGCGCCCCTCACGATCATGTTCGCCGGCGCTTTGGTCGTCGGTCTGCCGATCACCGAGCAGATCCCCGACTATCTGCGCGCGCTGGGCGGTGCAGGGCTCATCTCGCTCGTCCTCGGTGGGATCGGGCTCGTCATCGCTGCCATAACACCGCGCCGGGGGCTCGCGGTCGCGGCGATCATCGGCGTTCTCTTGGTGCTCACCGGTGTGCAAGGGATCGTGTCCGAGATCGCGGCCGCCGAAGGGTTCGACGGTGCTCCCTACGTTGGCCTCGTGTCGCCGTTCACGATGGTGCTCGGCGTCCAGAGCTCGGTACTGGGTGGCGCGAGCCCCGTTCAGGAGCCGCCCGGCGCGACCGGCGCGTTGGTGTTCTCGGCCGCGACGCTGCTCGTCGTGGTGTTGTCCTTCGCGCTCCTACAGTTGCGTTACCGATCAGTGTCGGCGACATGACCACGATGGTCCTGGACGACGTCTCGCGCTGGTTCGGCAACGTGGTCGCGGTCAACGACGTCACGATGACGATTGGCCCCGGTGTGACCGGTTTGCTGGGGCCGAATGGTGCCGGCAAGTCCACCTTGATCAACATGATGGCCGGTTTTCTGGCCCCCTCGGCCGGAATCGTCACACTCGACGACGAGCCCGTCTGGCGCAACGAGGAGATCTACCGCCGCATCGGTCTCGTGCCGGAGCGAGAGGCAATGTACGACACCGTCACCGCGTGGCAGTTCGTGCTCGCGAACGCCAAGCTGCACCGTCTTCCCGACTCCGCGGCGGCGGCACAGAAGGCCCTCGACACCGTGCAGATGACTGACGTCAAGGATCGCGACATCGCGACCTTCTCCAAGGGCATGAAGCAGCGCATCAAGATCGCAACGGCGCTGGTGCACGACCCACAGGTGTTTCTACTCGACGAGCCGTTCAACGGCATGGACCCGCGGCAG
>JBOGWY010000392.1:0-10644 GCA_050694015.1 Actinomycetota bacterium
GAGACGAGAGCGCGCTCATCTACACCGCGAAGCGGATATTGAGCACATCGCCTTCTTCCACCTCGTAGTCCTTGCCTTCAACCCGTAATTGGCCCTTCGTCTTGGCCGCGTCCCACGAACCCGCCGCGACGAGATCGTCGTAACCGACCACCTCGGCGCGGATGAAACCGCGCTGCAGGTCCGTGTGGATCGCGCCGGCGGCCTCCGGGGCGCGGGCGCCTCGCCTGACCTCCCATGCACGCGTTTCATCTTCACCCGTCGTCAAGAACGTGATGAGGTCGAGGGCCCGGTAACAGGCCTCGATCACGCGGTCCAAGCCGGGTTCCTCGATACCGAATCCCGCAAGCAACTCCTTGGCTTCGTTGGGCTCGACACCGGCGACTTCGGCCTCCAGGGCCGCACTGATCGCGATCGCATCGATGTCCGCCGGCTTCTCATCGCCCTCACCGACATTGGCGATGACGATCCACGGTTTCAACGTCAGCGGCGCGTAACCACGCAGGATCTTGAGCGCGTCCTCGTCGAAACTTCCGTCGCGGAGCGGTCTCTCCGCGTCGAGGAGCTCGTGCGCTTGCTCGAGCGTCTCCAGCTCGCCCTTCACGACGTCCTTGCCTTTCGCCTTCTTGCGCGCCTTCTCCACACCGCTCTCGATGCTGCCGAGGTCGGCGAGCACGAGCTCGGCTTCCAGCGCCGCGAGATCCGCCTTCGGGTTGGCATCGTCGCCGAACGCGCGCACCACCATCGCCAGCGCGTCGGTCTGCCGGAACTCGGCGATCCCCTGCGCGGTAAGACCACCGGGCACGTCGACGAAGCGGACCTTCGCCGGCACGACTTTCTTCGACTTCTCCATCTCCGCGAGCACGCCGAGGCGCTCATCGGGGACCTCGACCACCGCCTGGTTCGAGCGTCCGCCGGCCGCGCCCGAGCGGGTCAGGGCCACGAAGAGGGTCGACTTCCCCGAGTAGGGAAGCCCCACGATGCCTATGTCTTTCATGCTCCGTCGAGGTTACTTTGCGAGCTATATGGAAACGGACCTGAAGGACAAGGTCGTTCTGGTCACGGGTGCGGCCGGGGGCATCGGTGGTGCGCTCGTGGGTGCGTTCGCGGACGAGGGGGCCCGGGTCGTCGTCCACTACCGCAGTTCCGAAGACCGGGCGCGGAGGCTCGCCGAAGAGAACGGCGGCATTGCTCTTCCGGCGGATCTGACCGACGAGGCTCAGGTCGACGAACTCTTCGCGCGTGCGGTCGAGGAGTGCGGGACGGTCGACGTGCTCGTCGCGAATGCGGGGATGTGGCCGAGCGTCGACGAGCCGGTATGGGAGATGAGCCTGGAGCGCTGGCGCGCCACGACCGCGATCAACCTCGACGGGACGTTCCTGTGCTGCCGCGCGTTCCTGCGTCACGTGAAGAAGACCGGCGTCGGCAACATCGTGCTGATCTCTTCGACGGCTGGTCTGATCGGAGAAGCGGGCCACGCCGACTACGCGTCGGCGAAGTCCGCGCTCGCCGGCGGGCTGTTACTCAGCCTCAAGAACGAGATCGTTCGGATCGCTCCGAACGGGCGCGTGAACGCGGTGTGCCCCGGATGGACCGCGACCGAGATGGCCCGCGACGCGCTCGAGCAGGAAGGTTTCGTCGAGCGGATCACGCGCACGATGGCGTTGCAGAAGGTCGGCACCGGGGAAGACGTCGCGCGCGTCGTGGTCGCTCTCGCGTCCGATCGCGTCTCCGGACACGTGACCGGTCAGGTAGTGACGGTGGCTGGGGGCATGGAGGGCCGGGTGCTCCACGAACTCGACTGAACCGCGCGTGTCAGAACGCGCCCACGTGTAGCTGAGTGAGTAAAGTTCGGTTAGAGGATGCGGGCTCCTAGGGCGCTGCCGGCTAGGTCGACGGCCAGGGCCCCGGTCTCGTCGGCGTGATCGAGGATCGGGTTCACCTCGACGATCTCGATCGAGGTCAGGATGCCCGCCTCGGCGAGGAGTTCCATCGCCAGGTGTCCCTCGCGGTACGACAGGCCACCGCGCACCGGCGTGCCCACCCCCGGCGCGATCTCGGGGTCGAAGACGTCGACGTCGAGCGACAGGTGCACGAACGATGCGCCCTTCACGATACTCAGGGCCTCGTCCATCACGGCCGGCATCCCACGCCGATCGATGTCAGCCATCGTGAACACAGAGAGGTCGAGTTCTCGCACGAGGTCCTTCTCCCCGGGATCGAGCGAACGAACGCCGACCAGAGCGACGTGCTTCGTGTTGACCCACGGCGGCTCGTCGAAACCTTCGAGCGAGAACCCGCACCGGCCCAGCGCGGCCGCCAGAGGCATGCCGTGCACGTTGCCACTCGGTGACGTCTCGGGCCTGTTCAGATCCCCGTGCGCGTCGACCCACAGGACTCCGCCGACACCGTGCGCCGCGTGGAGGCCCGCAAGCGTGCCCATCGCGATCGAGTGATCGCCACCAAGGACGAAGGGCATCTCGCCCTTCTTCGCTATCTCGGCCACACGCGACGCGATCTGCGCGCACGACGCCAGGATCGCCGGCAAGTAACGAGCCTTCTCATACCGCTCGACCGCCACCTCCGGGATCTCGGCCCCCACGTTGCCGTAGTCGACGACCTCTACGCCGAGGGCGACGAGACGCTCGGCGAGACCCGCGTAGCGGATCGCGCTCGGGCCCATGTCCACGCCGCGGCGCGTCGTACCGAGATCGAGCGCGGCGCCGAGGATCCCCACCGCGGGGCGTATCGGCGTGACGGGCGATCCATCCATGCCAGGATCGTGTCATGGATGGATCACGAACGCGCACGGCGGTGATAACGGGCGCCTCGGCCGGGATCGGTGCCGCGACCGCGCTGCGTCTGTCGCGAGAGGGCTTCGAGGTCGTCCTCGGTGCGCGCCGGATGGAGCGTCTCGAGAAGGTTGCGAAGCTCACCGGGGGCCGGGCCCTCGAGCTCGACGTGACGAACGCAGATTCCGTCGAGGATTTCGCCGCCGCCGTCGAAGGATGCGACGTCCTGATCAACAACGCCGGTCTCGCGCTCGGTCTTGAGCCGCTCGAGAACTTCTCGGAAGAGGACGTCACGACGATGTGGGAGACGAACGTCCTCGGCCTGCTTCGCGTGACGCGCGCGCTGCTACCGAAGCTCGAAGCATCCGGCATGGGTCACATCGTGAACCTCGGCTCCACCGCAGGACGCGAGGCTTATCCCGGCGGTGGCGGATACATCGCGTCGAAACACGCGGTCCGCGCGATCACCCAGACGTTGCGCATCGAGCTCGTGGGACGGCCGATCCGCGTCACGGAGATCGCGCCGGGCCTCGTCGAGACCGAGTTCTCGCTCGTGCGTTTCAAGGGCGACGCCGAATGCGCGAAGAAACCGTATGAGGGGCTTACGCCGCTCGGCGAGGACGACATCGCCGACTGCATCGCGTGGGCCGTCACCCGGCCCCCGCACGTCAACATCGACGAGATCGTCGTCCGCCCCATCGCCCAAGCCACATCCACCGCGATCGCCCGCAAGACCTCCTCCTAGCTCGCCGAGTGGCATTTCCGTCGCGTGAGACGCGACGCATCTGCCACTCGGCGGCAGGGCGGCGGCCACGGGTGTCAAGGGTTTCGGGCTCGGGAGAACTACGTATTGGTCGCTCGGACGGGTTCCCCCAGACTTTCGAGCGGTGCCCTTCCCGACGCGAGTCCCCCGTCGCCACCTGCCCACGATCGCTACCGCAGTCATGGTTGTGTGGCTGGCTGCCGTGTGCGCTTATTCGATACTCGCGGCGCCGGCTTCGGCGCGCGGCAGTGGCGTCCACCGCTTGGTGCGCACCGCGCTCGGTGCGAAGGCGTCCGGCGGCCGACCGCAACCCGCTATCGCCGTCGCCGGAGGGCCCGCGGCGTCGTCACCGACGAAGCCGACGGGCAAAGGGAAAGAAAAGCCGAAGAGCGAACGTGACAAGAAGAAGCGTCACAAGAAGCGCGATCAGAAACGTCATAAGAAGCGCAAGAGGTCGAAGCCGCAGGTGGCGCCCGGCCACGCACTCCCGCTCCCCGCGCGCGTCCTGTCGGCCCATGAACTCCGCCACAAGCATCACGACTATCCGGCCCTCGACGTGGCCGTCAGGCCCGGCACGAAGGTGCGCGCGGTGACTGCCGGCCGCGTCAGGGACACGACCGGACGAGGAGCGTGCGGCAAGGGAGTCATCATCCGAGGGAAAGATCATTTCCTTTACACCTACTGCCACGGCAACAAGCGCTTCGTGGCTCCGGGCAAGTGGGTCGACGCGGGCGATCCCATCATGGCCAGCGGCAACACGGGACGTTCGACCGGCCCGCACCTACATCTGCAGATCAAACGACCGAACGGAAGGCTCGTCTGTCCGCAGCACCTGCTTCCCAAGTGGCTACACGGCAAACGCGTGTCGCCGTGGAAGGCCGGGCGCCGGGGCTGTCACCGCTAGCCCTCCGTTTCGGGGGTCTGGCCTAACGCGCCTGCAGGGCGTCGAGCGCGATCGCGAGGGCTATCGCGACACGCCGATCCACCTTCTTCTCCGCGTCGGGTGTGAGGTCGAGTAGGTACTTGTCGCGCAGCCCGATGATGCGGCTGTAGCGGCCGACGACGGTTTCGCCGATGTGGAACGTGAAGTGATACGGGATGGGGATGTACTCCCCGTACGGGATCAGGTCCTTGAGACGACGGAAGATCGCTATTCCCTGGCTCTCCTCCTGCACCCATGCGGATACCTGGCCGTCCGGACCGAGTAGCTCGTAGGTCGAGCGGAGCAGCGACTTCTTCGCCATCTTGCGCACCGTTCCAACGACGGCGCCGTCGGGCGCGATGACGTCGTAATGGCCACCGAACTCGATCACACGGCGCGCCTTCAGCGTGAACAAGGGGTGAGCCTGGGACTGGTCTGTGAAGAAACGGATCTCTTCTTTGAGTCGCATCCGCTTCTGCTTGGCGTAGGCGATCATCGGTCCCGGCGTCTTCCCGTCGGGACCGGCGATCGTGACCTCGTAGATGTTGACCATGGGACGGATCAGTTGCCGGACGATCATCCGGTCCTGGTCGACGCGCGGATCGCCGTTCATGACGCTGCCTCCCCCGGGGTCTCCGTCCGGCGATCGTCATCGGACGGCTGGTCGAGCATGCCATCGTGATCGGTATCGGGTAACGCGTCGTCGTCACCGGCCCGCGGCGGATGGACGGCCTCCCCTTTCGGCGGGATGAGCAGCGACAACACCCCGCTGACAAGGAGGACGGCGATGATCACGAGGAGAGACAACCAGATCGGCACGTGAGCTTCCCAGCCCACGACTGGGATGCCCTGCTCGAGCAGCATCTTCACGCCGACGAAGCCGAGGATCACGGCGAGCCCGTACTTGAGGAGATGGAAGCGCCCCATAACGTCGGCGAGCAGGAAGTACAGAGCCCGAAGTCCCAGGATCGCGAATACGTTCGAGGTGAGGACGATGAAGGGATCGTCGGTGATGCCGAAGATCGCGGGGATCGAGTCGACCGCGAACACGATGTCGGTGAGCTCGATGAACAGCAGCACGATGAGCAACGGCGTCGCGACCCGCGTCCCGTTCTCGATCGTGAAGAACTTCTGATGGTCGTAACGCGCTACTGCACGCACGTGTGTCTGAAGGAACCTCAGGATCGAGTTGTGCTCCGGGTCCACCTCCTCGTGGGCTATCGCGAGCCGGACCGCCGTGATGATCAAGAAGATGCCGAAGACATAGATGACCCAGTCGAAGTTCTGGATCAGCGCAACGCCGAGGGCGATGAAGATCCCGCGGAAGATCAACGCGCCGAGGATCCCGTAGAAGAGCACTTGATGCTGGTACGAGAACGGGACCTTGAAGTAAGAGAAGATCAGGACGAACACGAACATGTTGTCGACCGACAGCGAGTACTCGATCAGGTAACCGGCGAAGTACTCACCTGCCGGGCCGGCGCCCTTCCAGATCCATACGATGCCCCCGAAGAGAAGGGCGAGCGTGACCCAGATCGCGACCCACGTGCCGGACTCCCTGGGTGTGGGATCGTGCTCCTCCGCGTGGAACATCTTGAGGTCGACGACGAGCATCGCGAGTACGAACGCGATGAAGCCGACGTACAGATACCAAGGAACCAACAGTGCCTCCAGCGTGAAACGGTCGCGTAGGGTCTAGCGCTCCGAAGTACGTCCCACAGGAGCCCGATGTCACATCTTGATCCAAGGATAGGCCCCCCCGTCCACAACGACCTACGTGTGCCTGCCTCCCCCGAGGAACGACGCTCGGACCTGATCGGGATCGGACTCGCGGCGGGATCGGCGGCGATGCTCGGGACGATGGCGGTGACCGCGAAGTTCGCCTACGACCTAGGCGCCGGAGCGATCGGGCTCCTCGCAGCACGCTTCGCGGTGTGCACGCTGCTTCTGTGGCTGTACCACGCCGTCACCAAACGCCGGCTGTTGGTGGGCCGGAACAAGATCGTCAAGCTCGCCCTGCTCGGCGCGATCGGTTACTCGATCGTGTCGATCCTGCTGTTCGCGGCGCTCGAGCGCGCGCCGGCGGGAGTTGTCGGGCTCGTCTTCTACAGCTACCCGATGTGGACCGCGGTCGTCGCGTTCGCGGCACGGATCGAACCGTTCAAGTTCCGAACCGTCGCCGCGCTCGTCCTCGGTACCTGCGGAGTCGTGCTCGTCTTCTCATTGCCCCAGACGGGTGTGGCCGGACCGTTGCTGGCGCTCGGCGCGGCGGCCGCGATCGCGCTCTACCTGATCCTGATGCAGGTCGTGCTCGACGAGGGCGACGCGTCGGCGGCCGCGTTCTGGACCAACCTCGGCGCGGGTGCGGTGCTGGTGACGATCGCGCTCGTCGGCGGAGATCGTCTTCCGAGCGGCGCCGTGATGCCGGCCGCGCTGCTCGGACTCACCTCGGCGATCGCGTTCGTCATCCTCTATACGGCGATACCTCGGATCGGCTCGGCGCGGGCGTCGGTAGCTTCGATGGTCGAACCCGTCACCACGGTCACGCTCGCGGCGATCCTGTTGAGTGAGGACTTGACGCTTCGGGTGGTGATCGGCGCTCTCCTGGTGGTCTCGGCGTTACCGCTGCTGGCGCTGCGCCAGAAAACGGTCGAGGAACCCGTCGCTGCCGTTCCCTAGGTGCTTTTGGAGTGGTCCCACGACGCGATGTGTTCCTTGCCGATCACGAGGCAGACGCGTTTCGTCGATTGCCGCCTGACCGTCTCGATCGGACCGTCTTCGAATGCAACGCCGGTGGTGGGGAACCAGTAGCGCTGGTAGAGATCGCGTCCGAGCGCGAAAACCTTCTCCGGGTCGTCGATCACGCTCGCATTGCCGCGCACGAGGACGCCGCGCAGATCGGCGTACGGAGTGCCCGCCTCGATCAGCACCGCGCACCGTGGGTTACGCCGGACGTTCGCAACCTTCTGGCTCTTCCCGTAGGGGTACATCAGGATCGCCTCGTCGGTCGGTATGTAGTACATGCCGACCGAGTGGGGGAAACCGCGGCCGTCGATGGTCGACAAGACCGCGATGTGCGGCTCGAGAAGGAAGTGCTCGATCTCCTCGTTCGTCATCGACAACTGAGGACGCGGCATGCATCGAGCCTAGCCTCGCCGCGTTCGCGGCTAGAGTCCGAGGACGATGCGGCTAGGACTCGTACTCGGGGGCGGCGGCCTTGTAGGCCTCGGCTACCACGCGGGCGTCATGAAGGCCCTCGACGAGTGGGGCGCGAACGTCGCGGCGGCCGACATCATCATCGGCACCAGCGCCGGCTCGATCATCGCCTCGTATCTCGCCTCCGGTTGGAAGGCTGCGGACTTCTACGAGTACGCGCACGGGCGTCACGAGAAAGCCGTCAAGGACCCGGGCGAACAGAAGAACGAGGTCAACCGGATATTCACTCCGATGTGGACCTCGCGCGGCGACCGCGTCCGTCGCGGCGTGGGTTCGATGTTCGCCCTCGCGACGTCGCGCGGGTACTGGCACCGGGCCACCAGGGGCCGCGAACCGTCCGGCGTCCTGAAGCAACTCTTCCCCGCCGGTTTGTACTCGACCGGACAGACGAGGGAGCGCCTGTGGGAGGACCTGCCCGAGGAATGGCCGCGCGACGGCCTCTACATCTCGACGGTCGACCTCTACAGCGGGAAGCGCGTGCCGTTCGGGCATCCGGACGCGCCGAAGGCTCCGCTGCCCGACGCGGTGCTGGCGTCGACCGCGATCCCGGGCATCTTTCCTGCCGTTCGCATCGGCGACCGGCACTACGTCGACGGCGGTGCGTTCAGCGCCACGTCGCTGGACCTCGCCGCCGAAGCAGGCTGCGAGGCGATCCTGTGCGTCGCCCCGCTCGGCTACAAGAGCGACGGCGTGTTCACCCCGCGCGACCCCCGCATGTGGCCTCCGATGCTGGTGCGGTCGCTGTTCGCCCGCGCTCTGAAGCGCGAGGTCACGGCCGCGCGCGCCAAGGACATCAAGGTTTTCGTGATCCGTCCGTGGATCACCGAGCTCAAGTCGCACGGAACGAACTCGATGCGGCACTTCGACCGGGCCGAGTTCTCCGAATCGACCCGCGAGGGCACGATGCGCCTGTTGGACGAGAGCGAGGGCAACGAGGTCCTCGCCGCGTTCGCCAAGGCGAAGCCGAAGAAGTCGCAGAAGGCCGGCTAAGTGCCCTCTCCGCTGGACGGGCTCCGTCAGGTCGCGCAAAGTTTCCACCCGCGCTCGATCATCGCCTTGCGTAACGCGGGTGCAATGGACCCCAAGTCGCCGATCGCGATCGCGAAGGCGATGCCGTGGCTCGTGGGCCGCGGTCCGTCGCTCGGCATCCTCAGCCAGATGCACGCGTTCGTGCTGCGCGACAAGACCGCGATCGAAGACCGCAACGGTTCCGAGACGTGGAAGGAACTCGACGATCGCGCCAACCAGGTCGCGCATGCCCTCGAGAAGGATGGGCTCAGCGGCGGCGATCGCGTCGCACTCCTCCTGCGCAACGGACGCGAGATGGCCGAAGTAGCACTCGGCGCGCAGAAGCTCGGCATCGTGTGCTGCCCTCTCAACACGTGGGCGAAGCCGAAGGAGCTGAGGGTCACGCTCGAACAGGCCGACCCGAAGGTGCTCGTCTACGACACCGCCCACTCCGAGCAGTTGCAGAAGTGCGACCCCGAAGGCATCGAACTGATCTCCGTCGGGAGCCGGGGCGACGCGCTCGCCGGGTCGACGCCGTACGACGAGTGGATGTCGGGACAACCGAAGTCGGCTCCCGGGCCGTTCACGCGCCACCGCAGTGTCGCGAAGGTCGTGATCCACACCTCCGGCACCACGGGCAAGCCGAAGGGCGCGCAACGTGATGCTTCGGCCGCCGGCGTCGGAGCGCTCGCGAACCTGATCAGTGTCGTCCCCTACCGGCGCGACGACATCGTCTTCTGCCCCGCGCCGTTGTTCCACTCGTTCGGTCTCTTCACGTTCACGTTCTCGACCGCGCTGGGCGCAACCATGGTGCTGCCCGAGAAGTTCGATCCCGAGGGCTCGCTGAAGATGATCGAGGAGTACAAAGCGACCGCGGCTTCGTTCGTCCCGGTGATGATTAAACGCATCCTCGCGTTGCCCGATGACGTGAAGAAGCGCTACGACGTATCGAGTCTGCGCGTCGTCATGGCGAGCGGTTCGGCGATGTCGCCCGATCTCCGACGGGCAGCGATGGATCTGTTCGGCGACGTCCTTTACGACCTCTACGGGTCGACCGAGGTCGGGTGGGTGACGATCGCAACACCCGAGGACATGAAGAAACACGAGAAGACCGTGGGCAAACCCGTCCCGGGTACCGAGGTCGCGGTCTTCTCCAAGGGCGGCGAGCGCCTTTCTACGAACGAGGTCGGCGAGCTGTTCATCAAGTCGAACATCTCCTTCGAGGGCTACACCTCGGGTGAGAGCAAGGACGAGCGCGAGGGCCACATGTCGATCGGCGATCTCGGCCGCATCGACGATGACGGTTATCTCTTCGTCGAGGGCCGCGCCGACGACATGGTCGTGGTCGGGGGCGAGAACGTCTATCCGATCGAGGTCGAAGAGGTGATCGAGTCCCTGCCCGGCGTCGAGGACGCCGCGGTCCTGGGTGTCACCGACGAGGAGTACGGCGAGGTCCTGGCCGCCTTCGTCGTCGGCTCCGCGACCGAGGACGACATCATCAACGCGTGCAAGGAAGAGCTCGCGTCCTACAAGGTCCCCCGCCGCGTCGAGAAGCTCGACGAGCTACCGCGCACCTCGACCGGCAAAGTGCTGAAGCGCAAACTGGTCGAGACCCTCACCGGAGCCGAACCCCTGGACGAGTGAGGTTCTGTAGCTGGTTCGCGCTCAGAGCGAAATAGCTACATAAGGTCGTACTTGGCGGGTCGTCACGAGACGGAACCGCCTTCATTTCATGCCCCCGCCCGCCCAGAATTACCGACATGGCCTCGACCGTCACCGAGCTTCGGCTCGCAGATCTGCTCGGAAGCTTCTCGATGGTCGCCGACATGGGCTTCGGGCTTCCGCCGGGTTCGGCGATGCGGATCTGTCTCGTCGCTACCGCGTTCGCTCGCAAGCTCGAGCTCCCCGAGTCGGAGGTCGGCGACGCGTTCTACACGGCCCTGCTC
>JBOGWY010000393.1:0-1820 GCA_050694015.1 Actinomycetota bacterium
GGCGAGGACCCCGTCGATGCCCGCCTCGAGGGCGTGTTCCGCCTGACGTTCTTCGTGGCGGAGATACCCGGCGTCCATGCCCTTAGATCCGTCACGGCACTCGACGCCGATGGCCGCGTCGTCGATCGCATGGAGCGGAGCTTTCCGCCCCCGTACCGAGGCGACGGCAGCACGCGCTGTCCCGCAGGAACGTAGCCCTTAGGCAGCGAACTCTTTTACGACAGGCCAGTTGAGTGTGGAGGTTGCCTTGTTCCGTCGCGGGTTCGTGACCGGCGTCGCCGGCCTCGTGTTGATCTCGGTGCTGATCCCGGCATCGGCGGCGCCCGGGCGTCGGGACGATCGCGTTCGCATCTCGGCCCGAAGCATCGCGACACGAGGGATCGAGGACGCGACCGTCATCGCGGTCATCGATTCGGGCTTCTCGCCCTATCACTGGGACTTCCTCGCCTCGAAGATGCCGCAGGCGAACGATCGCGACTCCGCGAACGACGTGCCGCTGTGGGCCGCTCCGGATGAGTGGTTGCCCGGCTTCCCCAACCCGAAGCGCGCGTTCGCGTCGTACCGTCCGTTACCCCTCTCGCTCGAAGAGAAGGACGCGATGCAGCCGATCGCCGCGCTCGATCAGAAGGACGCCAAGGTGTGGGATGCGGTGAAGCAGACGGCCGCCGGGGACAAGAAGCCGCATTACTACTGGATCCCGAATACGAAGGTGATCGGCGCGATCGATTTCGCCGGCAACCACATCCACGACGACTCATCCGCGCACGGGATGGGCACGACGAGCGTGTCGGTCGGCAACCTCCACGGGACCTGTCCGGAATGCCTGCTGGTGTTCATCAGCTATTCGGGCCAGGCGAACGGCGAGGCTGCGAGCAACTGGGCGATGAAGCAACCGTGGATCGACGCCATCTCGAACTCGTACGGGTTCTCGGTCACGCCTGTCAGTCGCGACCGCATCTACGCGGGATCGAATGAACGGCTGCAACGTAAGGCGAGCACGCGTGGACAGACGATCTTCTTCTCTGCAGGCAACGGTCAGGAGAACGCGTTCCTAGTTCCGAACACGACGATCTTCTCGTCTCAGGAAGGGCCGGACTGGATCGTGACCGTCGGTGCCGTGAGCCCGGGGGCGCACGCGTCCTACACCGGTCACGGCAAGCCGGCCGACATCGCGAGCATCGGCAGCCGATACCCCGCGGCCTACGGTTCCCCGACGGTCGGAGGCACCGGCTCCGGCGGGTTCGGCGGCACGTCCAACGCAACGCCGACGATCGCCGGTATGTACCTGCGCGCCCTGTACCTGTCGCGCGTCGACCTGCGCGGTTCTCGGGTACAGAAGGGCGGCGTGATCGCGCGCGGCCGTCGGTTCGACTGCGGTGCAGCCCGGCCCGATTGCGAGCTGGGTGACGGCAAGCTCACCGCGGCCGAGCTGCGCGAGCGCCTCTTCCACGGCGCGGTCCACACCGAGGCGGGGCTGACCCCCGGTGGGGTTGGCTCCCTACCCGTGATCGGTGAGGAGGAGTTCATGGCCGAAGGGCACGGCAGCTACTTCGCGCGCGAGACCGGCAAGGTCAAGGAGTGGCTGGCCGAGTTCGAGCGGATCATCGGCCCCCTCGAGGGCCGATCGAAGGCGTTGAAGCGTCCGCCGGGCGAGCGTGAATGGATGATCGTCGACTCGTTCTGCCGCCAGCACATGTGGGGGGCGTGGAAGGGGGGCTACTACATCGAGGGCAAGACGAAGCTCCCGGGCTACCACCCGGACTGGCCCCTGCGCTCGGCGATCGAGATGACCTGCCCCCACCTAACCCACACCCCCTAAC
>JBOGWY010000394.1:0-4934 GCA_050694015.1 Actinomycetota bacterium
GCTCCGGGGCGCGCGGCGCCGCCGGGATGGATCCGGGCTCTCTCTCCTCGAGGACATCGTCTCCCCTTCGTTTCCTCCTCCGCACAAGCTGCGCTAAAGCGCTGCTTGTACTACGGACTCTGGGGGGACCCGCTCGCAAGCTTCGCTCTCGTCCCCCCAGACCCCCCTCGTCGTCGGCTTGTGCTCCACAGTATGGGTGAAATGACCCCCACATGTTCGGAGGTGGAACGGCGGAACGGCTAGGTGAGCTTGCCCTGGTTGGCCACGTCCACCTCGGCCACGACCGGGGCGAGAGCCGACACGCGCCCGACCCCACCGACGTCCATCACCCGCACACCGGTGGCCGGGCGACCCTGGCGCGAGATCGTGTTGACGGCCATCCGGATCACGACGCCGTTGTCGGAGATCAAGAACACCTCATCGCCGGGATCCACGACGCGAGCCCCAACGATGGGGCCCCGCGGCTTAGTGAGCTTCGCCGCGATGACGCCCTTACCACCGCGTCCCTTGCGTGGGAACTCGGACAGCTTCGTCCGCTTGCCGTAGCCGAACTCGGTGACGACGAGTAGCTCTTCGCCGGCCGCCACGACATCGCATGCGACCACACGGTCGTCGGCGTCGAGACGTTGGCCGATGACACCCGTGGCGGTTCGGCCCATCGGGCGAACGTGATCCTCCTTGAACCGGATCGCCTTCCCCTGACGAGTGACCATGAGCACGTCGTCCTTGCCCGACGTGGGCACCACACGAACAACTTCGTCCCCCTCGCGGAGGTTGACGGCGATGATGCCCTCGCGGCGCGACGAGTCGTACTCGCGGAACAGGGTCTTCTTCACCATCCCACGCTTCGTCGCGATCAACAGGTACCGGTAGCTCTCGTAGTCGCGCGTGTCGATGACTGCTGCAACCTTGTCGTCGGGGCGCATCTGCACGACGTTCACGACCGCGGTGCCGCGCGCGGTGCGATCCCGTTTCGGGATCTCATGCGCCTTGATCCGGTAGACACGCCCGGTATTCGAGAACAGCAACAGGTACGCGTGCGCGGTGGTCTTGATGAGGTGCTCGACGATGTCGCCTTCCTTGAGGGTGGCCCCCCGAACCCCGCGGCCCCCGCGGCCCTGGCGCTTGTAGGTATCGACGGGAACGCTCTTGATGTAGCCGTCGCGGGAGACCGAGATCATCAGGTCTTCGTCCGCGATCAGGTCCTCGATGTCGAACTCGCCCTCGTCGGGGACGATCTTGCTGCGGCGCTCGTCACCGAACTTGTCCTTGACGACCTTGAGCTCGTCGGCGATCAGCTTCCGGACCTTCTTGGGGTCCTTGAGGATGCTCTTGAGATCCTTGATCGTCTTCTGCAACTCGGCGTGCTCGTCGCGGATCTTGTCCTGCTCGAGAGCGGTTAGGCGCCGCAGCGGCATGTCGAGGATGTGCTGCGCCTGCACCTCCGACAGTCCGTAACGAGCCATCAGGCCACCGCGCGCTTCCTCGGTGTCGGCCGCGGCCCGGATCAGAGCGACGATCTCGTCGATGTGGTCGAGAGCGATGATGAGACCCTCGAGGATGTGCGAGCGTTCCTCGGCCTTGCGAAGACGGAAGCGGGTGCGCCGCACGACGACATCGATCTGATGCGTGATGTAAGCCTCGATGACCTCGCCGAGGTTCAGCGTGCGCGGTACGCCGTCGACCAGCGCCAGCATGTTCACGCCGAAGTTGTCCTGTAACTGCGTGCGCTTGTAGAGCTGGTTCAGAACCACCTGCGGAACGGCGTTCTTCTTGAGATCGATGATGAAGCGCATGCCCTGCCGGTTCGACTCATCACGAAGGTCGGCGATGCCTTCGAGCTTCTTGTCCTTGGCGTTGACCAGATCGGCGATCTTCTCTGCGAGACGAGCCTTGTTCACCTGGTAGGGCAATTCGGTCACGACGATGCGAGGGTTGCCCTTCGGCCCCTCCTCGACCTCGCACACGGCCCGCATCTTGATGGAACCGCGCCCCGTCTTGAAGGCATCGTCGATCCCCTGCTTGCCGACGATCAGCGCGCCGGTCGGGAAGTCGGGGCCCTTGATGAACTTCATGCAGGTCGTGAGCATCTGCTTGGGATCCTCCGCAACGTGGGGGTTCTCGAGGACGTGGATCACCGCGTCGCATACCTCGGTGAGGTTGTGCGGCGGGATGTTGGTGGCCATACCAACGGCGATGCCGGTCGACCCGTTGACGAGCAGGTTGGGGAAGCGCGCCGGCATGACGAGCGGTTCGAGGCTCTCGCCGTCGTAGTTCGGGCCGAAGTCGACGGTCTCCTCGCCGATGTCTCGCAACAGCTCCATCGAGAGCCGCGACAGACGGCACTCGGTATATCGCGCAGCAGCCGGCGGATCACCGTCGACCGAGCCGAAGTTGCCCTGGCCGTCGATCAGAACATTACGCATCGAGAAGTCCTGCGCGAGCCGGACGAGCGCGTCGTATATCGCCTGATCACCGTGCGGGTGGTACGTCTTCATGACCTCACCGACTAGCGCCGCGCACTTGCGGTAACGCTGGTCGGGACGAAGTCCGGTGTCGAAGGCGGCGTAGAGGATGCGTCGGTTAACGGGCTTCAGCCCATCGCGCACGTCCGGCAGCGCACGCGACACGATGACCGACATCGCGTACTCAAGGAAGCTGGCCTGGACTTCTTCTTCGAGGGAGATCTCCTCGATGCCGATAGGCGGTCCGCCGTCACCCGGCAACTTGTCTTGGAATGGTTCCTTAGGCATTTACAGCAACCTCTAGATATCTAGGAATCTGATGTCTTTCGCATTCTTCTGGATGAAGTTCTTGCGCGATTCGACGTTTTCGCCCATGAGCGTCGAGAAGATCTCTTCCGCGAGCGCCGCGTCCTCCATCGTCACGCGCAACAGCCGGCGGTTGTCGGGATCGAGCGTCGTCTCCCACAGCTGGTCTGCGTTCATCTCGCCGAGACCCTTGAACCGCTGCGGCTCGATACGCGACCCGTTGTTCTCGGTGCGGAACGCCTCAAGCTCTTCGTCGTTCTTGAAGTAGTGCACCTTGCCCTTGTAGGGCACCCGGTACAGCGGCGGCTGCGCGACGTAAACGTAGCCTGCGTCGATCAGCTCGGGCATGTACCGGAAGATGAACGTCAGGAACAGCGTCTTGATGTGCGAGCCGTCTACGTCGGCATCGGCCATCGAGATGATCTTGTGATAGCGGCACTTCGCGATGTCGAATTCGTCCCCGATCCCGGTACCCACCGCGGTGACGATGTTCTGGATCTCTTTGTTCTCGAGGATCTTGGCGAGCCGCGCGCGCTCGACGTTGAGGATCTTGCCGCGCAGCGGGAGCACCGCTTGGAACTCGCGCTGGCGCGCGCTCTTGGCGGTACCGCCTGCGGAATCACCCTCGACGATGAGCAGCTCGGCCTTGTCCGGGTCGCGGGTCTGGCAATCCGCGAGCTTGCCGGGGAGACTCGAACCTTCGAGCAGTGACTTGCGACGCACGAGGTCCCGCGCCTTGCGAGCTTCGAGCCGTGCGCGCTGTGCGCCGATCGCCTTGTTGCAGATCTGACGAGCCTCGCTCGGGTGCTCCTCCATGAATTCGGCGAAGCGCCGGTTCATCTCGCGCTCGACGAAGGAGCGGATCTCGGTGTTGCCGAGCTTCGTCTTCGTCTGGCCTTCGAACTGCGGGTTCCGGACCTTCACCGAGACGATCGCGGTGAGGCCCTCGCGGCAGTCCTCGCCGATCAGGGCGTCGTCCTTCTCCTTGAGGATCTGCTTGGCGCGGGCATACGAAGCGATGACCTTCGTGAGGGACTTGCGGAACCCCTCTTCGTGCATCCCGCCTTCGTGCGTGTTGATGTTGTTGGCGAAGGTGAACACCGACTCGTTGAAGGTCGTCGTCCACTGCATCGCGATCTCAAGCTCGTGCTCGTCGCCTTTGGCCTCGAAGTAGATGACGCGGTTGTGCACCGCGTCCCGCGCGGTGTTGAGGTGCTTGACGAAGTCGATGATCCCGCCGGTGTAGCGGAAGGTTTCCTCGACGTTCGGCTCGACACGCTGGTCGATCAGGCGGATCTCGAGGCCCTTGTTGAGGAACGCCATCTCGCGCAGTCGCTGTGCGAGCGTGTCGAACTTGAACTCGGTGTCGTCGGTGAAGATCTCGGGATCGGGCCAGAACGAGATCGTGGTGCCGGTGCGCTTCGCGGGCTTGACCGCCTTCAGCTTGGCCTTCGGCTTACCGCGGTTGAACTGCTGGAACCACTGCTTGCCGTCGGTGACGACCTCGAGGTCGAGGCGCTCCGACAGCGCGTTGACGACGGACACGCCGACACCGTGGAGACCACCGGAGACCTGGTAGCCCTTGCCCTCGAACTTCCCCCCCGCGTGGAGCGTGGTCAGGACGACCTCGGCCGCCGGCTTCCCTTTCTTGGGGCCGGACTTCATCGGCCCTACCGGGATCCCGCGTCCGTTGTCGGTGACCTTGCAACCGCCGTCGGCGAGGAGCTCCACGATGATGCGATCGCAGTGGCCGGCCATGGCCTCGTCCACGGAGTTGTCCACGACCTCGTAGACGAGGTGGTGGAGCCCGCGCGGGCCCGTCGAACCGATGTACATGCCCGGGCGTTGCCGGACGGGTTCGAGTCCCTCGAGGACCGTGATGTCTTGCGCTGTGTAACTGGACGTTGCCCGCGTCTTGGTCGCCGGACGTGCTGCTTTAGCCGAGGTGCTGCCTCCTTGTTTCAAGCCCCTTTAGAGGGGCCTCCCGGCGAGCCGCTGTGAGCGCGGCGAAAGGAGCCGGGATGGGGTGGAATCACACCTGTAATTCTAGCATCTAGCAGGGCTTTTGCTCGATTTTTCGGGTGGCCGAAACCACCGTTCACGACCTTTTCGCGCGCCTCTTTTCCCATGCTTCGTGAGCGCGCCGGAAGGCCTCTTCCGGGT
>JBOGWY010000395.1:0-11087 GCA_050694015.1 Actinomycetota bacterium
GTCAACGACGTCACGATGTCGGTGGGTCCGGGGGTGACCGGCCTGCTCGGGCCCAACGGCGCCGGCAAGTCCACCGTGATCAACATGATGGCCGGGTTCCTCGCCCCCTCGGCGGGAACCGTCACCTTCGACGGCGAGCCGGTCTGGCGCAACGAAGAGATCTACCGCCGCATCGGACTCGTGCCGGAGCGTGAGGCCATGTACGACACCGTCACCGGATGGCAGTTCGTGCTCGCCAACGCCAGGCTGCACCGTCTACCCGATCCCGTGACCGCCGCGCAGAGGGCCCTCGACGTGGTGCAGATGGCCGACGTCAAGGATCGCGACATCGCGACGTTCTCAAAGGGTATGAAGCAGCGCATCAAGATCGCAACCGCGTTGGTGCACGATCCGCAGGTACTTCTCCTCGACGAACCGTTCAACGGCATGGACCCTCGGCAACGGCTCCAACTCATGGAGTTGCTGCACACGATGGGTGACGAGGGCCGCACGATCCTGTTCAGCTCGCACATCCTCGAAGAGGTCGAGCAGATCGCCGGGAGCATCCAGGTCATGGTCGCGGGCCGCCACGCGGCGTCGGGTGACTTCCGCGACATCCGCAGACTGATGACCGAGCGGCCCCACAAGTACTGGATCCGCTCCGACAACGATCGCGCGCTGGCGGCGGCGATCATCGCCGAGCAGAGCGCATCGAGCGTCGAGCTGGTGAGCGGCAACGGTTCGGGATACTCGACCACGGGCGCCCGCGACACCAGCGCGGCTCTGCACGTCCAGGCGACGGACGTCTCGAGCTTCGTTCGCGCGCTCCCGCAACTGGCCGCCCGCCACGGCATCCGGCTCTACGAGGTCTCGCCCGCCGACGAGTCTCTCGAAAGCGTCTTCTCCTACCTGGTGGCGCGATGAATGCGGTCGTTGCGCAACTGACGGCTCGCAGCCTCCTCGGTCGCCGGCGCGTGCTGGTGCTGTTGATGTTGCCTGCAGTGCTCCTGATCCTGTGCGGTCTCGTGCGGTTGCTCGCAGGATCCGACACGACCGTGACCGTCGGCCTTCTGGGCGGCTTCGCGCTCGCCACCGTCGTGCCCCTCGTCGGGTTGATCGCCGGCGCGGGATCGATCGGCCCGGAGATCGACGATGGCTCGATCGTCTATCTGATGTCCAAGCCACTGAGTCGACACTCGATCGTCTTGTCGAAGCTGGCGGTCGCCGTTGTGGTCGTCACGGTCGTCGCCGCGGTGCCCACGCTGCTCGCGGGGCTGGTTCTATCCGGAACGAGCGAGGGTCTTGCCGTTGGCTACGGGATCGGTGCCGGCGTCGCGGGGCTCGCGTACTGCGCGCTCTTCGTGCTTCTGGCGGTTGTCACGCGCAACGCCGTCGTGATCGGTCTCATCTACGTGCTGATCTGGGAGTCGTTGGTGGGCAACTTCGTTCCGGGCGCGCAGGTGCTGAGCATCCAGCAATGGGCCCTGGCCATCACGGAGAAGGTGGTCGGTTCGACGGCCGGGCCGCTTTTCGGTGTGGGTTCGGCGGTGAGTTTCGGGACCGGGGTAGCGCTCCTGGCGATCGTCGTCATCGCGTGCACCTGGTACGCAGGGTCGCGGCTGCGAACGCTGCGGCTCACCGGCACCGAGTGACGGGTTCTGCAACGCAGGGCTCGCCGGCTAGTACCGTGTTGTGGATGCCGAAGCGTAGATGGAGATTCGCGGCTCCGCTCAGCCTCCTTTTCTGTGCCGCGCTCGTGTTCGCACCCGGGCAATGGGTCGGCGGCAACCTCAACTCCGAACGCAATAGCCAAGACCTCGCTGCTCGGATGCTTGCGCCCACAGTCGACCAGGGCCTAGCTAACGAAGGGCGGTTGGCGCCGTTCAAGCGGGTCTTGCTGGAGCGAGACCGGCGCGGGTCAGATCGTCCGGGGATGAGTGCCCTGCTGCTTGGCGTTTTCTGTCTTTCGGCGTGGGGCCTTTGGTTCCTCGTCGCCGGATTCCGCACATCCATATTCCAGCACCTCCTTCGCCCGGTTGTCCGTAGACGAGGCCCACCGCTCCTCCAGCCTGCTTAGTAGTCGGCCGCCGCGCGGGCGCGCGGCGTTCATGGAGGCGTTAGTTCCTTCTTGCGCGCCCTGTGGCGCTTAGGCGTCGATCTCCGCGGCGCAACTCCGATCTTTCTCGAGACACAGGACACCGCAAGGAGAAGAGGAGGCGATTCAGATGATCATGGGGCACGTCTCGGCGCGAGCGATCCTCTTTACCGCGACTGCCGGTCTGTTTGCGGCGGTTGTAGCCGGAGGCGCGCTGATGGCGATCGCGGAGGGACGCGGCTATCTCGCAGGTGCTTGGCTCATCTTCAACGTAGTGACTACCCTAGGTTTCGGCGCGGGTCCGGCCTCGGGGATCGGACAGGCGCTGGCAGTCGTGACCTTCTGCGTGGCGGTGACCTGCTGGTTCGCCATCCTGCTCGTTGCGATCGAGGTCGGTTACGCACGTTTCCAACGGCACGCATTGATCGAGGATGCGCTGCGTCCCTTGGTTCGCCGGCCTCGCGACCGCTTGTTTACCGAAAACTGATGAGACGCCTTGCGATGGCCGTCACGCTCGCGGTTCTCGCTGGATGCGCGGACGTCTCGTTCGTCGATCGCATCACAGTCGCAAACGACACCGATTTTCCAGCCACTGTAGATGTGACCGATGCAGCGCGCTCCGGGTGGCTCAGACTCGGCTTGGCTCAGGACGTTTCCGAAACGTCCTTCGGAAACGTCATCGATCAGGGCGATGTTTGGGTTTTCCGATTTGACTACGCGGGGAAATTCCAACAAGAGCTCGAAGTGACGCGAGCCGACCTCGAGCGAAACGACTGGACGATCATGATTCCGCCAGAGTTCGAGACAGCACTGCGGGAAATGGGCTTAGACCCGCCGCCATGAGGGGGATCACGCGAGAGGAGGTGAGACGCGATCAGTGAGATCCATGAAGTGAAGCTTCCCGGTGTCGGAGTGCGATACGAGTTCCAGACGGGCGAAGGCAGACGCATCGGAGTGATCTCCCATCGCAGCGGCTTACGAGAGATCTATGTATCGCGATCCGACGACCCCGATGAGTTCAAACGCGTGTTGGGCCTATCGCCGGATGATGCTCGTACGCTCGCTGAATTGCTCGGCGCGACCCGGGTGGCACAACAGTTGGCGGAGCTTCAGCAACGTATCGAGGGCTTGGTCATCGATTGGCTGCCGGTAAGGGATGACTCACCTTACGCGTCCCGCACGATAGGCGATGCGCAGCTCCGCTCCCGCACCGGGGTATCTGTCGTAGCCATCGTGCGCGGAGAAGAAGCGATCCCCGCTCCCGGACCCGAGGCGCGGCTTGAGAGCGGCGACTACCTGGTCGTGGTGGGAACCGGTCGCGGAGTGGAGCAGGCGGTCGAAGTCCTGCGCGCGGGTTGATGTAGTTGGAGCACCCTGAGCTTCTCGTCGAGCTCGGCGCCATCCTTTTTGGGTTGGCCGTCCTGTCGCGGCTGGCGACCCGCATCGGCATGCCAACGATCCCTCTCTATCTGACAGCGGGCCTCGCGTTCGGCAAGGGCGGCGTATTGCCCTTGGTTACGGCGGAGGACTTCGTGCAGGTTGGAGCAGAGATCGGCTTGATCCTGCTCTTGTTCATGCTGGGGCTCGAATACACCGCGGCGGAACTTACCTCGACGTTGCGGAGCCAGGCCCGCGTTGGCGTCATCGATTTCGTTCTCAACTTCACCCCTGGGCTCGTGGCCGGACTGCTGTTGGGATGGGGGATCGTGCTCGCGGTGGTTCTCGCGGGCGTCACTTACGTGTCGTCGTCGGGCATCGTCGCAAAAGTACTGGCCGATCAGGGATGGACGGGTAACCGGGAGACTCCTGTGGTCTTGTCAACGCTTGTTACCGAGGACCTGGTTATGGCCTTGTA
Source organism: Actinomycetota bacterium (assembly GCA_050694015.1). Taxonomy (GTDB): domain Bacteria; phylum Actinomycetota; class CADDZG01; order CADDZG01; family WHSQ01; genus JBOGWY01. The sequence goes on from JBOGWY010000395.1 coordinate 3,930, forward strand.
CCTCCCACTCGCGGGCGCCCTTCTCATCGGTGGCGGGAACGCGGCGAGCCTCATCCCAGCCTTGATCGGGATCGCGATTGTCGGTGTGATCCTCGCCGCCGCGACGAGGATCGAAGTCGGCGTGAGCCGTCTCGTTTTCAGCCGTTCGGACGAGTCTCTGCTGCTTACCATCCTTGGATTCACCATCATGGTCGCGGGTGCTGCAGCAGTGTTCGGTGTTTCCGCAGCGGTTGCCGCGCTTCTCGTTGGCATCATCTTGTCGGGGCCCGCGGCGGAGGCCGCTCAGGGTTTGCTCGCCCCTATGAGGGACCTGTTCGCGGCGATGTTCTTCGCCTTCGTCGGACTCTCGGTAGACCCGGCCTCCATCCCTCCGGTCTTGTTGCCGGCGCTGGCGTTGGCATCTGTGACGTTAGCTACCAAGTTCGCGACGGGGTGGATCGGGGCCGCGCGCTCCGGCGTCGGGATCCGTGGACGAACTCGGGCAGGAGCGATGCTGGTTGCCCGCGGGGAGTTCTCGATAGCGATCGCCGGGCTCGCTACAGCCGCCGGAGTCGTTGCCGAGTTCGAGGCGCTCGCCATCGCTTACGTCTTCGTCCTTGCGATCGCCGGGCCCATCCTCGTGCGTTTTGCCGACGCGTTCGGAGAGGCCCTCAGTAGCCGACCCGCTCGCGACGTCGAGGTTGCTTGAGCGGCGATGGACACGACGGACGTTTAGCCGACCGCGTGACGCGGCCGGTGTCCGCTCCGATAGAGGTGTCGTCCCCCCGACGGCGAATACAGGACATGGGGAATCCGATCCGCCGGGCGTGGCGGCCGCGTCATGGGAGGAAACGATGAAGCGCTCTTCGATGTTTCTGGTGCTGATCTGTCTGGTGGCGATCCCGGCTCCGGTTTCGGCAGGCGCCGTGCCGAAGCCGAAGGTTGTGCTCGAGGACCCGACCGAGGATGCCAACGGCGTGAACGACCAGAGCACGGGTGACGGCACTTTCGGGGACTTCAATCAGGCCGGCGCCGACGCTTCCGAGTTCGCCGACATCGTGTCGGCGGGGTTCTCGAACGACAAGAAGAACCTCTACGTCTTCATCGAAACCCAATCGACCGCACAGCCCACCGCCGGCGAGGGTTTCAGGGTGCGGGCCAATCCGGCAGCAGGCGGCGTCTACTGCTTGAACTTCGAGATCTATTTCAACGGCGCGCAGAACACGTTGACTACCCCCGAAGCGATCTTCCGTGACGCCTGTGGAGCAGGTGAGCCGGTGTCGGTCAAGAGCGAGGCGAGCGCCTTCGGCGGCTTCATGATCACCGTGCCCCGAAAGGGGGTCGAGGCTCTCGGTAAAGGCAAGACGCTGGCGGCGCCGCAGGCACAGACCTTCTTGTACTCCGGAAGTAGCTATCCCGCCGGCGTCGCCGGTCCCTATTTCGACACGACGAAGGTAGGTAAGGACTACAAACTCGTCGGCTGAGGTCTGCGTCTCGGCCGCTGTCTTCGGTGGGGCCGCCCCCCTCATCGATGCTGGTCATGTCGAGGAAGCTCGGGACCCGCGGGTGCGATCCCACGGCCCCGCCAAGCGAGCTTTTACCGTCAGCGGCTTCCCGTCTGAGCTCGGAGACGTTGCCCCGATGAGGTGGCGGTCCGGGGACTTTCCGCATACTCGGGCCGCGGAGCGAGCACGAGTCCGAGAACCAGACCGAAGATGACATGTTCGACGCCGAACGTCGTGTAGCCCACCATCTCGGGCATGTCCGAGATGGGTTTCCCTCCACCGAATAGATCCGCAACCACGGGCAAGACGGCGAAGCTCATCAGGGCGAAGACACCCAGCCCGTAGATGACGCCCACGAGTGATGCCACCGGGCCGCGGAGATTCCACCATATGGCGAGCAACGCAAAGATCACTCCGAACGCGATGGCGGTCATCATATGAATCGCCATACCGAGAGCCGCGGGCCCAGCCGAGAAGTAGAAGAGGTTGCCGCCCATGGCTTCTTTCATAGAGGCTTCCATCGCGATGGGATCGATGAAGGTCGCCGCGATGTGATACATCGGCGTGAAGAAACCGGTGTCCTGATAGGTCGCTCCCGCGATCATTGCGAACATCGCCATCGCGATGCCGGCGAGGATCCCTGCAACCACACCTCTTCCGACTGTGCGACCCGGCTTGTCTGTGGTGGCTGGTGATTCCATGGCGCACCTCCCTTTCCGCGAACGCGGATAGTGACCCGTCGAACTAGGGGTTACCCGTAGGTGGTTCGGATCCCCCGCAAAAGTCACGTCGATGACAGACTTTTGCGCGACGTGCGGTGCGATGGATATCAAGTTCGTAGGTCTCTCAGTGGTGGTCGGATCGGCGCAGGAGCAGACCGTGAAGCGCATCCAAGCGCGCTCGATCGACGTCAAGCGGTGGGGAGGTTGGATCCTCCTGACGATCGGGAGCTGGTTCGTCATCCTGGCGATCGGCCGACCTCTTCGCCGAGATATTCCCGGTGTAAGGAAGGGATGTCGGGGATCTGCGGCGCGACGATCACACCGCGGCCCCCTCCACGGCTCGTAGAAGCTCACCGATCGACGCTCGGTCCTCCGGACCTCGCTCGGGATGCGCGAGCACCACGATTCCATCGCCGTCGAGGACGAAGTCACCCCCGAGCTGGCGTCTGTCCTGACCGCGATGAAGATCGGGCACGTGTCGACTCAGTAGCGCCCGAGCGTAGAAGAGAACGACATCGGGATGTGTGTAGGTCCGCAGGAACGAGGCGCGTCCAAGACCAAAGGCTTGATAGGCCTTTCGCTGCGGATCAAGAGCCAAGAGGAATGGCAGACCGAGTCGCTTCTGGAGCCACGTCATCCGCTGTGCGCTCTCGAAGGAGACGACGATCACGGCGGCATCCGCCTTCTGGAATCGGTCCTTCTTCTGCGCCATCTTCACGAGATGGCGTTCGCACAGCAGTCACCCGATGTAGCGCAAGAAGGTGACGAGTACGGGCCCGTTACGGAACGCAGAAAGTCGCAGTTCCCCTCCATCCAGGGCAGTGAAGGACAGGTCGGGAGGACGATCACCCGTGTCCATCACCCGTCGGGTTAGAAGGTGATGACCTGGTACCCATTCGAGAGCAATTTCCGGACGCTCGGATGCCCGTCGAACTCATCCAGTAGATCGATGTCCGTACCTTCGATCTTCGCTTTCACGCCATATGCTCCGGCGCAGTAGCTGCAAGCGCCGGCGACCACCGACCGGGTTCTTGCGAACAGCGAGTGGTACTTGTGATCCTCGTCGGAGAGAGTGGGGACCCACTGGGTGCCGGCTCCGTCGAAGATGATGGTCACCTCGTCGCCTCCCTCGTGCAGTTCCCGCGCGATCTGGAGCGCGTTCACAACTCGTCCGAGGTCTGAGGGCTTCTCGGTACCTGCCAGGACCAATAGCGCCGTTGCTTGCATGTCGTGACTCCTTTCGCGAACCAGCTAGAGCTAGGGCTCGATCCGAACGCCGTTCCAGAACGCGACCCGGTTCTTGACCTTGCGCGCGAGAGGCGAGGGCTTCGGATAGAACCACGCCGCGTTCTCGTTCCTGTCGCCGTTCACCGCAACCGTGTAGTAGCTCGCGATGCCCTTCCACGGACATACGGAGTGGTGCGAGGACGGCTCGAAGAAACGCTTATCCAACGAGCTTTCGGGGAAGTAGTGATTCCCTTCCACGACCACCGTGTCGTCGCTTTCGGCGAGGACAACATCCTTCCAAACGGCCTTGGGCATTACATCACCTCCTGCAGGGCCGGAACGAAAGGCCTAGAGGGATCCTGCCCAGATTGTCAGGCTGTCTACCATCGGGGGTGGATGAAGACTGTCACCGTTCTTACAGAGCGCGTGGGTCGGCCGTCGGTACAGAGCACGCCGTGCGGGAATAACTTGCCCTCCTGGGACGTCGTTCGACTAGGTTCCAACTGACCACGATCACGGGGGGTAAACGATGGACGTGTTTGTGCTCGTCGCGAGGGTCCTGTTCGTGATGATCTTCTTGTCGTCGGGTCTATTCGGTCACCTCGGGCCCGGCCGTCCGATGCTGACCGGGTTCGCCGAGGCGCGCAAGCTTCCGGCGGCGTCGTTCTTGGTCCCGTTCTCCGGCTTGTGGATCGTGCTTGGGAGTATCTCTGTGCTGCTCGGTATCTATGGCGACGTCGGAGCCCTCATGCTCGCGCTGTTCGTGATCGGAACCGCGCTGTTGATGCATCCCTTCTGGAAGGAGACCGAGGAGCAGTCGAAGATGCAGGAGCAGGTCCAGTTCAACAAGGACCTCGCGCTCGCGGGGGGAGCGATCGGTTTTTTCGCTCTATTCGCGGCGCTCGGAGGCGACCTGGGGCTCACGATCACCGGCGCGCTCTTCGAGCTGTGATCGCCTTCTCCGAATCACCTGTGTCGTAGGGAGCGCGGGCGTCGATCACGCTTCGAGGATTGTCGTGTCGATGACACTCCCGCGCGCGGTTATGTCAGTGACCGCACAGTCTGGGGCAGTTCCCTGGTCCTGCAAGGTTGATCCGCTCAGTGAGACTCGTCTAGCCCAGAACCAACCGGGTAAGGGAGGTAAGAGATGTCGGTTCTGACCCTTACGACCGCGAACTTCCGGCGCGAGGTTCTCGAGAGCGACCTACCGGTCGTCGTGGACTTCTATGCAGACTGGTGCGGGCCGTGCAAGCAGATAGCGCCGGCCTTCGACGCGCTATCGGACAAGTGGGACGGCGAGATTCGGTTCGCCCGTGTCGATATCGATGCGCAGCCCGAGATCGCGAGGGGATACAACATCTCATCCATCCCCGCCGTTCTGCGCTTCGAGCGAGGTGAGGTCAGCCACTGGAGCATCGGGGCCAAGCCGGCGTACCTGCTGGAGAAAGATCTACGTCTGACGAAACGCGGGACCCGAACCGGTGCGGACCGGGATGGTGGGTTCGTCGCCGGGATGCTCGGAGTAGCTCGCAGACGAGATTGACCCAGATGCGCGATCGAGGTCTGTGGACGACTCCACCGGTGGGTGCATCTCATGAGCGACGCTGGGGGCCGCTCGTCGCGGCTCTGATCGTCGCCCTGTCGGCGGCCGGGATCGCAGCCGGTTACGTGATGACGCGGACCGAGAGCGGCGCGCTTCCACAGATCGACGACGTCCCCACGCGGGATCTGTCCGACAAGCATGCGACGGTTGAGCCCGGACAACGGCTCCTCCAAGCCGCCGGCGGCGTGGGACCCGACCCCCTGATCGATCCCACGCTCTTCGTGCCCGGCGGACCTCCGCCGGATGGGATACCGCCGATCGACGAACCGAAGTTCGTAACCGTCTCCGAGGCCCCCTGGCTTACACAGCGCGAACCCGTCATCGTGGTCGAGATCGCGAACGATGCACGCGCCTATCCGCTGCAGATCTTGACGTGGCACGAGATCGTGAACGACGTCGTGGGAGGAGTTCCGATCAGCGTGACTTTCTGCCCGCTGTGCAACACCGCGTTTGCGTTCGAGCGTCCCGAGGTGAAGGGGAAGGTCACGAGCCTCGGAACATCGGGGTTGCTGTACAACTCCAATCTGGTGATGTACGACCGGGCAACGTCGTCACTGTGGCCCCAGGCTCTAGGCAAGGCCGTGATAGGGCCATTGACCGGAACCACGCTCGAGCGGGTGCCCGCACAGATCGTCGCGTGGGGAGCGTTCCGTTCGGCGTTTCCCGAGGGCGCCGTCCTGTCGCGCGAAACCGGCTTCGATCGTCGCTACGGAACCAACCCGTATCCCGGATACGACGACGTCGACAAGCCGCCGTTCGCGTTCTCGGGCCGTGTCGACGACCGCCTCGCGGCCGTGGAGCGCGTGCTGGGCGTAGAAACGCGGCGAGAGGTCGTCGCGTTCCCGTACTCGATGCTAAAGGCGGCGCGATCGGGTGGGGCTGCGGTCGTTCGCGCAACGGTGGGGGGAGAACCCGTCGTCGTGTTCTGGGAACGGGGGACGGTATCGGCGCTCGATGCCGCCGAGATCGCGTTTCTCCAGAGATGTCGGCGCGGCGAGTGCGTTCTCGCCCCGGCTCGGAGCGCGGACGCTGCGTTTCGTCGTGCGCGACGGCGCGATCGTGGACGCACAAACGTCGAGCACCTGGAACATCTTCGGGCGTGCGGCGAGCGGACCGCTTGCCGGTAAGCGTCTGAGGCCTCTGGACGCACACGATTCGTTCTGGTTCGACTGGGCGGCGTTCCACCCCGACACGAAGATCTGGCCGGAGCGATCTCCGTGAGGTACGTGCGGACTTCCTCAGGTCAGTTGTCTCAGCGCATCCTCGATGCCGCGGACGAAGGTCGGATACGGATAGATCAGATCACGTAGCCGGCGTATCGGCGTGCGCTCCTTGATCGCAAGGCCGAGGAAGCCGATCACCTCGCCCGCGGTGGGCCCCATCGTCGATGCACCCACAAGTACCCCGCGGTCTGCGTCTGCGACGAGCTTTGTGACCCCGTGCTCTGCACCGGGACCGTGTATCCATCCCCGGGCCGAACTCGCGGTTTGGGTGATCGCACTTCGAACGTTGACGCCGGCCTCATGCGCCTTCTGTGCGGTGAGTCCCACGGCCGCGACCTCGGGATCCATGAAGGTGACGCGCGGGACGGCGCGATAGTCGGCGGCTTCATGATCCTCACCGAGGATGTCCGCGGCCGCGATGCGTCCCTGGTAGACGGCGACGTGCGTGAACTGACCTTTCCCGGTGATGTCGCCCACGGCCCACAGACCCTCTGCGGCGCGCATATGACCGTCGACCTCGAGGAGTTTCGCGTCTTGGTCGAGGCCCACTGCTGCGAGACCCAGGTCCGGGAGGTTCGCGCGGCGTCCTGTAGCAACGAGCAATCGCTCCGCCGTTAGCGTCCGGCCGTCGCCGAGCGTGATCTCGACGCCGCCGTCTGAGCGTCGCACCGACTCCGCGGTGACTCCGGTGTGCAATCCGATCCCTTCTCCATCCAGGACGGTCGCGACCGCGGCTCCGATCTCGGGCTCGTCGTACGCAAGGGCGTGATCGAAGAGCTCGACGAACGTGACCTCCGCGCCGAAACGTCTGAAGACTTGTCCCAGCTCGAGGCCTATCGGTCCCGACCCCAGGATGACGATCGATGAAGGGACCTCTTTGGCCTCGATCGCCTCTCGGT
>JBOGWY010000396.1:0-7293 GCA_050694015.1 Actinomycetota bacterium
TCGCCGGCGACGGAGTAGACCTCGGAAACGTCGGGCAGATCGGCGATCGCCTGGGCCGTCTCGGGGATCTGGTGGATGTCGCATACCGCGAGCACGATCGTAGTAACCATGTGCCAAGGCTACGCCGTTTTGTACCCGGCACGCCCATCAGACGGTTCGTGGGTGGGCGGGAGGAACGTTTGCCCTCGTCGTCGTGTTGTACCTATCGTTGCAGGCTGAGTGTTCTGCTAATCGGAGGTGGTGCACGTGCTGTTTTCCCGTCAGAAGACGCAGATGATCGACCCGTCCGAGGCCCTACCGGGCCGCGACCGACCCGCGTTCCCGGTCCCCGAGACGCACGCCGTACTGGGTACCCGCATCCAGCCGCCGTTCCCCGACGGGATGGAGACCGCCGTCTTCGGGCTCGGTTGCTTCTGGGGGGCCGAGCGCTTGTTCTGGAAGCTCGACGGCGTGTACACGACCGCGGTCGGCTATTCCGGAGGATCCACCCCGAACCCGACATACGAAGAGGTATGCAGCGCGAAGACCGGACACGCCGAGGCCGTCCTGGTTGTGTTCGATCCCAAGATGATCAGCTACGGCGAGCTGCTGAAGGTGTTCTTCGAGGAGCACGACCCGACCCAGGGGATGCGTCAGGGCAACGACGTCGGCACGCAGTACCGGAGCGCGATCTACTACACGAACGACGAGCAGAAGAGGATCGCGGAGGAAGCCGTTCGGATGTACGAGGACGCGCTGGGCTCGAAAGGCCTAGGCACGATCACGACCGAGGTGGCCCATGCCGGCGAGTTCTACTACGCGGAGGACTACCACCAGCAGTACCTGCACAAGGTGCCGAACGGTTACTGCGGGCTCAAGGGCACCGGGGTCAGCTGCCCGATCCCGAGCTCTAACTGAGCCGCGGAGGGATCGCCCGGTAGATCGCGTCGCGTAGGCGCTGGAGATCGCCGGCCGTCCCCTTGGTGATCGATAGGTCGGCCCACGGTTTGTCCCCAGTCGAGCCCGAGAAGGACACGATGATCGCGTCGGGTACCAGCTCGCGGATCCCGCGGCCCACCTCGCCGCCCCGGCTGAAGGGCATGGTGCCGTCGCAGATCACGAGCTCGGGTCGCTTTTGCGCCGCGACCACCAGGGCCTCATCGCCCTCGCTCGCCTCGAAGAGATCTACCGCCGCGTCGCGAAACGTGAGCCTGAGAAGGGTCCGGATCCCTTCGTCGTCGTCCACCAGCAACAACTTCATCCTGAAGATATTCGACGGCTTGGTCTGGTTCCTGTAGGTACCCGCGTACGTTCTTGCAGGCCCGATGGAGGCCCGAATAGTCCATACGGGCTATTGCCTGCGTGATCTACGTACGAAAAGGTACAGATGGGCGATATGCCCCGGCGGACCTGCGACAGGACACAAGATCGATGGTGGGGGGATCAATGCAAGCGATGACCGACGGCGGTGCCACCCGTCCAATCTCCGGACGAACCAGCGTGCTGATAGCAGACGACGTTCCGGCTCTGCGGGCGATGGTGCGCCGCATCCTCGAACGGGACGGCCGTTTCGAGGTGATCGGGGAGGCCCAGGACGGGATCGAAGCCGTCCACCTAGCCGGGCAGCTCCAGCCCCAGGTCGTGGTCCTCGACCTGATGATGCCCCGGAAGGACGGCGCTACCGCGCTGGCCGAGATCCGGCGCGTCTCGCCGGCGTCGCGGGTGGTCATCCTGACAGGGGTGGGCGGCGCAGCTCAGCCCGACGTCGACGCCGATGCGTGGCTCGACAAAGGGACATCGCCCCACGACATGATCCGGGCCCTCGAAGGGCTCGTGGCGACCGCCTGACTAGACAATCCGAGCCGCGCGGAACGGACATATGCCGCGCGAGGACTCCCTACATTTAGGCTGGTTTGCGTATAGATGTGGAGGCCCGAACGCGTCAGCCTTAGGCGAGACATATCCATCTAGCTAGGAAGCGGAGAAACAAGTTGCGAGGCCCAGAGACCGAGTTGAACCCATCAACGCGCAAGGTGCTCGTCATCGATGACGATGGTGCGATCCGCAACCTCCTCCGAATGGTCCTCGAGGTCGAGGGACACGAGGTAGTCGAGGCCGAGACGGGATCCGAAGGCCTCGTGGTCGCACAACGGCACCAACCGGATGTCGTGATCGTCGATTACATGATGCCGGGAACCGACGGTGAGACCACGGGCCGGCAGCTGCGGCGGATAGTGCCCGATGCCACGCTGATCGCGTTCTCCGCATTCCTCATCAACAAGCCTTACTGGGCCGACCTATACCTCGCGAAAACACAAGTCAACGACCTACCCGAGCTCGTGCTGCGCGACCGGGCGGCGCACTAGCCGGTCGAGACCTTAGTTTCGTTCGACTCCGGGGAGGAGACCGTGGCGGAACCGGTTCGGTGGCAGGACCAGTGGTGGCATCAGCAGCCCGACGGATCGTGGCTGCGCTTCAACGAACAGACCCAGAACTGGGAGCCGTACACGTATCCCGCCGCGCCTTCGGGCGGGATGGGTGGCGGTGCGAAGGCGGCGATCATCGCCGTGGTCACCGTGGGTGTGATCTTCGTCCTCGCCATACTCGCGGCGATCGCGATCCCGGTGTTCCTGGCACAACGCGAGGAAGGATGGTCGGCGCAGATCGAAGCCACCCTCAAGAACGCGGCAACGGCCCAGGAGAGCCATTGCATCGACGCCCCCGAGTGCTACACGACCTCGGTCGTAGAGCTCCAGAACGAGGGGTTGGCCCTCGAGTCCGGCATCAACCTGATCGTCGTGCGCGCCGATCGGCAGGGCTACTGCATGGAGGCTTCGCACGTCGAGCTGCCGGACCAGGTGTGGTCCTACGATTCGGAACTCGCAAACGTGACCGAGGGGCCGTGTCTCTAGCACCCCCCTGCGTTTGAGCCTCTCTACCCACCTGGGAGGTGGGTTGACGTCCCCGGATGCTCTCCGCGTTCGCAAAGCCGTTGCCCTGTCCCGCTCCGATGCTCAGACTCCAAGCTGATGAGGGGCAGATCCACGCCGGTAAGTAAGAGGCAGCGCGCGACGCTCCTGACGAGTGTCGTCGCTGTATCCGGTCTAGTTACCGGGCAATTCGCGACCGCGGCTACCACCGGGGCCACTACGACGCGGGTGAGCGTCGCCTTTGATGGATCGCAGTTAAGGAATCCGAGTGGTATCCCGATCGTTAGCGGGGACGGAGGGTTCGTCGCGTTCTCGTCACGTGCCTCGAAGATCGTAGACGGCGACACGAACGGCCTTACCGACGTCTTCGTGTGGGACCGCGACACGGGGACGATCGAACGCGTCAGCGTTTCTTCCGCCGGCGTCGAGGCAGACGGCACGTCGACACCCACATCGATCTCCCCGGACGGACGCTTCGTCGCATTCAACTCGGACGCTCCACATCTCGTCGAGAACGACGGTGTCCCCACGAACCTCGAGGGGGCCCTCGACGCGTTCGTTCACGACCGCGACACCGGTGAGACGGAGCGGATCAGTGTGAGTACGGCCGGCGAGCCCGCCCAGTTCGCTCCGAGCTTCGGCGGCGAGATCACCCCCGATGGTCGCTTCGTCGCGTTCGTATCGGCGGCGGGGAACCTCGATCCTCTCGATACCGACGATACCTATGACATCTTCGTGCGGGATCGCGAGCTGGGCACGACCGAGATGGTGAGCCTGAGAGCAACCGGCGATGAGACCCGTCTCATGACGCTGTTCCCTTCGATCTCGGCCGATGGACGCTTCGTCGCCTTCGATGCGAACGACGAGCTCACACCCGACGACACCAACCAGGCGGCGGATGTCTTCGTGCGCGACCGTCTGCTCGGTACGACGACCCTCGTGAGCGCACGCACGGATGGCTCGGTCGGGAGGAAAGGTGGGGTCGATCCCGAGATCACGCCCGACGGGCGCTTCGTGCTGTTCCTGTCGGGGTCACGGCTCGCCCCCGAGGACACGAACCGCTTCGGCGACGCGTACGTCCGCGACCTGCAGACCGGAGAGACGAGGCTCGTCAGCGTTACCCACAGAGGGAGGCCGGGCAACGGATCCAGTTTTCCGAGCGACATCAGCGCCGATGGTCGCTACGTGCTCTTCGTTTCGAACGCCACGAACATCGTGCGGAACGACACGAACGACGAGTTCGACCATTTCGTTTACGACCTCGACGACGGGACCGTGGTGCGCGTCAACGTCAATAATCGTGGGCGTCAGGCGCGCGGAGACAAGTCCTTCAATCTGCTTTCCAGCATCTCCGACGACGGCGCGTGGGTGGCGTTCGAGTCGTCGGCCCACAACCTCGTTCCCAACGACACGAACAACAGATACGACATCTTCCTGCGAGGTCCGCTGTTCCCTAGCGCCCCGTAGCTCGCAACGTCACGCGGCCTGCACTCCGTCACGGCCGGCCGAGCGAACAAGGGGAGCGACGACCGCACGCGTCACGCCCGGGAGTTCGTGGAACGCATCGAGGATCGCCGCGAGATCGTCCCCGTGGTGATCGGAGCGCGTCAGCGCGATGGCGTCGTAGGGCCCCTGAAGATCGTCGGCGGAGACGACCCCGGGCACGGTCCGTAGGTCGGCCGCGATCGCGCCGGCCTCGCTGGTGGTTTGGACGAGCACGTAAGCCTTCACGGACCTCCCTCTCTGTCGCCCCGCCTCCCGCTTGCCTAGGTGGCAACGCATCGGTCGCCGCCCGGATTCCGTCGTGAACAAGAGAATCGGCCTCTTTCGGGGCCCGGGGGGCCCCGGCCCCCCTAGGCCCTCGTCCAGAGGGCACCCGAGCGATACCTCTTCAGGCCCGCCCGGAACACGATGCGCGCAGCCACGAACGATCCGACCGCGACCGTTAGGAGCGTCGCGGCTTCCGACCACGTGAAGTCGTCCACGACATGGACGGGGACGCCGGTGATGAACGCCGCCGGAACCGCGGTGAACAGGATCAGCTTGATCGCGCCTCCGAAGAGATCGAGCGGATAGGAAGCGAGCATCAGGACCGCCTGGAAGCCGAGTTCGCCGGGCTCCCCACGTCCGCCGACGAACAGCGTGATCGATCCGAGGATGACCAGGAACGACACGAACACCACGGCCGCGCACAGCGACGCACCGAGGAACAGCGCCGTGCGTTCGAGCGTCACGGGCCCGGAGAAGAGGAGGATCGCCGGTCCGAAGACGAGATCGCCGAGGAGCGCGGTGTCGACGGTGCGCGCCAGCATGTACGCGAGAGGGTCCATCGGTAGCGCGAGGGCGGGGTCGAGCTGGCCGTCGGAGATCAACTGGCCGAGGCGCCGTGCGTTTCCGAGCAAACCCATCGCGATGCCACAGACGGTCGCGAGGATCGCGAACAACAGCAGCACCTGATCGAGGCCCCACCCGCGCACGCGGTCGACGTTGCCGAAGAAGACGAGCCAGAACACGATGATCGCCAGATCGTTGACGATCATGAAGCTCACCTGCAGCCAGAACGACTTGCGGTTCGCCCACGCCTCGATGAACGCGGTCTTGCTCGTGGCGACGAAGGCTCTCATCCGCCCACCGCCTCGAGCCGGCGCTCGCCGCGCGCGAACGCCGCGAGCGCGATCGCGACCAGAACGGGCAGCCACAAGAGTTGCCCCACGATCAACATCGGTTCGGGATGACCGGACAGAAGGCGCGCGGGTCCGTAGGACATGGTCCAGAACGGGACGAGCCACGCGACGCGCTGCAACCAGTCGGGGAACATCTCCAGCGGGAGCAGCATGCCGCCGAGCAGGAACACCAGCTTCTGATAGAGGAACCACGATGCCTTCGAGTCGCGGAGCCAGAACGCCATCGCGGAGAAGGTGTGTTGGGCGGCTAGGTTGCAGCCCAGAGCCAGCAGGCCCGATCCGATCGCGACGATGGCCGCGCCGCCGTGCGGTGGCGGTCCGACCTGGAACCACGCGAACGCGCCACCGATAACGATCGCGCACGCGAAGCGAGCGGTGACCTCGCCGAAGGTCGCGGCCATCCTTAAGCCTGCGACGGATATAGGGCGGAGCATCTCGGTCGTGATGTCGCCGGTGCCTATCTCGGTACCGATCCGCTCGATCATCCGCGGGTCGACCGCGATCACGCACGCCTCGGCCCCCACTAGGTACCAGACGATCGCCGCGAAGTCGTAGCCGGAGACCGTCCCGCCGTTGGCGTCGGTCGCCGCCTTCCACAGCGCGATCAACACACCGAGGATCACGACATAGAACAGCATCCTGATCGCGAGAGGGCCGCGCGCGGCGAGCGCGCGACGCCCCGAGCTCCATGCCGCGACGAGGTAGGGCCTCATGGCTTCTCCGTATAGATGCGGGCGATGACGTCCTCGAGCGGTGGGTCGGAGACCGAGATGTCGGCGACCCGATGGGTATCGAGCAGTTCGTCGAGGACGTCGCGGATCGAACGCACGGTGGTATCGACGATCAGCCGGTAGCCGGTGCCGGAGCCTTTGGCGATATCGACCGCTTCGATATCGAGAACCTCCGGCGCCTCCTCGAAGCGCACCTCGACCTCCTTCGTCGCCAGCACCGACCGGCGAAGGCGCGACACCTTGTCGTCGAAGATCACGCGCCCGTGGTTGATCACGATCACCCGCCGGGCGACGTGCTCGATGTCGGCGACGTCGTGGGAGGTCAGGAAGATCGTCGTGCCGTCGACCTCGTTCAGACGCACGATCAACGACCGGAAGCGCTGCTTCGCGACGAGATCCAAGCCGATCGTCGGCTCGTCGAGGAACAGGACCTTGGGCCGGTGCAGCATGCTGGCCGCGAGCTCGCAACGCATCCGTTGTCCCAGCGACAGGTTGCGGACCGGCTCCTCGAACAGCCCGTCGGCGTCGAGGACGTCGGCCAGCTCCCCGACGCGCCGGTTGGTCTCGGAGTGATCGAGGCCATAGATCGCGCCGAGAAGCTCGAACCCGGCGCGCGGGGGCAGCTCAGACCACAGCTGCGAGCGCTGACCGAAGAGTGCACCGATGTGACGCGCGAGCGCCTTGCGTTGCGTCCACGGCACGAGGCCGAGCACATTCGCGTCGCCCGAACTCGGATGCAGGATGCCTGTGAGCATCTTGATCGAGGTGGACTTGCCGGCTCCGTTCGGACCGATGTACGCGAGGCGCTCGCCGGGCTCGACCTCGAAGGAGACGTCGTGGACCGCGACGATCCCGGCCGCGCTACGACCGCGGCTCTTGAAGGTCTTGCTCAGGTGTTGCGCCTGTATGGCAAGCATCTTTGCCTCCATAAAGGAAAAGGCCCCGGGTGACCCGGGGCCTTACTGGTAC
>JBOGWY010000397.1:0-2265 GCA_050694015.1 Actinomycetota bacterium
CGGTGCTAGGGCGTTCGCTTCAGCGCCAGCCGGGCGGCCAGGTACCCGCACATCCCGTGGACGCCGCCACCGGGGGGCGTGGAGGCCGAGCAGATGTAGATGTCGTCGGCCGGCGTCGAATAGGGCCGGATCGGCTTGGTCGGACGCACGAACTGCTGCCACAGGCTCTGCCTGCCCCCGTTGATGTCCCCTCCGATGTAGTTCGCGTTGTGATCTTCCATGTCGCTCGCCGTCATGACCCCGCGAGCCACGATCGTGTCGCGGAAACCGGGAGCGAAGCGCTCGATCTGTGACTCGATCCGATCCGACATGTCGATATCGGAACCGTTGGGGACATGGCAGTAAGCCCACAGTGCGTGGCGTCCTGCCGGTGCGCGCGTGTCGTCGAAGACGCTTTGCTGCGCGACCAGAACGAACGGATCGTCGGGGTGTCCACCCTTGAACACAGCGCGCTCGGATGCGGTGATCTGCTCGATGCTTCCGCCTACATGCACTGTTCCCGCGCCGCGACACGCATCGTTCGCCCACGGCACCGGCGCGTTCAGCGCGTAGTCGACCTTGACGACGCCGGCGCCGAGCCGGAACCGTTCGATGCGTTTCTTGTACGAGTGTGGGAGGCGGTCGCCGGCGATCTCCACCATCGCGCGCGGCGACGTGTCGAAGAGGTAGGCCCGCGCGGTGGGGAGGTCGCCGATCGCGGTCACCGGCGAGTCGAGGACGATCTCGCCGCCGAGGTCATTCAGATGCCTCGCGAGACCGTCGGAGAGGCGTTGGGAACCGCCTTTGATCGCCGGCCACCCGACGAGGTGACCCAACAGGGCCAGCATGAGCCCGAACCCGCCGGTCGGAGGCCACGACAGGGGCAGCATCGAGTGCGCCGCGACGCCGGCGATCAGCCCGCGACCCTCGTCGGTCTTCAGCCTCTTCGCGAGCATCGTGGCGGGGAAGGCTCCGCGCAGAGCGAATCGCGCGAGCGTCAGCGGACGACGCGGGACGTGCAGCGGGCCGAGGAGCTCGTCGCTCAGCTCATGACCGCTCTCAACGAGCGGTTTCATCAAGCGCGTATAGGCCTTCGCGTCGTCGCCCAGGTTCGCCGCCGTCTCCTCGACGGACCTGTAAAGCGCGCCGGCCCGCCGTCCATCGAGCGGATGCGCGAAGGGAACCTCCGGGTGCGCGAACTCGACGCCCACGTCCTTCATCGGCACCGTGCGCATGAATGGCGACGCCAGCGCGAGGGGATGGATCGCCGAACAGACATCGTGGGTGATCCCCGGCTCGGTCAGTTCGGCGGAGCGGCATCCTCCTCCGACCGTCGACGCTGCTTCGAAGACCGCGACGGAGCGACCGGCGCGCGCGATCTCGATCGCGGCGGCGAGACCGTTAGGCCCCGCGCCGATGACTACCGCGTCGTAGTGGGTGCTGGTCGCGGCGATCTATCTGAACGAGATCGTGGACTTCACGTCGATGCCGGCGCGCGGTTCGAGCGCATCGGCGTAGTTCTCGACCGGGACGCGACGCGTGATCATCTTGGCGCAGAGGCCCGGCCATGTCTTCTCGAACGTCTGCAGATCGTTCACGGCGGCCTCGAAGTACCGGCGGTTCGCGTTCACCGTGCCGAACACGACCTTGTTGTCGAGCACCATCTCTAGGTTGAGCTTGGCTCCCTCGACCTCGAGTTTGCGCGAACCCGCGGAGACCCCAGTCAGGCACACGACGCCGTTCGGGCCGATCGCATCGATCGCCTCGAAGACGAGCGGCGGGAACGCGGTCGCCTCGACGATCAGGTCGATGCCGCCGATGCGCTCGCAGACACCGCGCAGCGTTTCACCACCCTCACCGCCCTGCACGTAGGTCGCACCCGCCTCGGTGGCCATCTGGGCTCGGGCGTTGTCCGGCGCGACGATGTCGTAGGTGTAGACGTCGTACCCGCGCGACCGCAGCAAGAGTGTCGCCATGAGCCCGATAGGCCCGGCTCCGGTGACGACGGCCTCCTTGGGGGTCCACGTCATCCGGCGCTGGATCTCCTCGGACTGGATCACGCCCTTCTCGACGACCGTGAGCGGCTCGATCAACACACCGATGTCCTCGAGATCGTTCGGGAGCTTCACGATGTAGGCCGGGTCCTCGACGTAGTACTCGGACATGAACCCGTGCAGTCCCTTGATGCCTCGTTCGGTGTAGCGGCCGTTCGAGCACATGTCGAATTCACCGGCGGCGCACTGCGGGCAGGGGACCGGATCCGGGCGGCGCACGATACAGACGCAC